>NZ_JBJGEJ010000007.1:0-286494 GCF_045062345.1 Pseudomonas sp. 2024-210
TTGGTCAGATACACCAGCCCGCCGGCGGCCATATCGACGAACCGACCGACCGTGAACATCTCCGAGTTTTCCGGCAATTGCCACTCGGCCACGTAGTCAACGCGGAACTCGTTCATGGCGGCCCTCAGCTGGCTGTGGTCCAGCGAGGGTTCAAAGGTTTTGGCGGTGTTAATGGCGACGGGGGTGGACGCGCCGATGCGCTGCTCGAAGGCCCGTTTGGTGTGCTCATGCTGCACTCGTTCTTCACGCTCGCTGTCCGACCATTCGGGTAACGGCTGGCCAGAGCGAGCGGCCTGATCTTCTGCCAGTTGCATCGCGTGCAAGGCCTTGAATGCCTCGCGTTCTTTAACGGTCATGTCCGGGCTTTCGCCAGGGTACTTACCGGTGACGTGAGAGTAAGCGGCGGAATCCTCGAACCAGTAACTGGCATAGCGGTGGATGCGCCAACCAGTGATCAGCCCGGCCTGATGCGCCATGGCGGTTTCAAGCGGGCCGGGAATCAGGGTGGTGCGCCAGGTGTTGAAGTGTTGGATGAGGGTTGGGGAGACTTCAAACTCGGCTAACGTTTGTGCATCCATTAACAACCAAGGGCTACGTTCTACTTGATCAGAATGAAGGGCTTCCCTCGGAGCCTGCAAGGGAGCACCCACTTTATAAGCCTCACTGAACATGTGGTGCAGGGCGATTTGCGAAAGTACCTCCTTACTCCCTCCAAGTGATTTGCCCTGATCCCCCGGCGGATAGCCACCGCCCACATCTGAGTGCATGCCGGGGTACAGATATTCAACAGTGCCATTGCGATAGGTCGAGGGGCACAGCGGATCGTCAGGCCGCGCTTTGCGCCGTATCGAATCCAGCGGGAAACAGGCGCGCTGTTCGTGGGCCGAAACCAGATGCACGCAGCGCTCTAAAAACACCTCCGAATCCGACAGGCGCAGCGAATCGTCAGCCCAGCCCATATGCCCGCTGGCAAAGGGCGCCAGATACGCCACCCCCACTGACGCCACCGTGTCGAACAGCCCCATAAAGGCAATGCTGATGGGCAACCCGGCAAACAGATAACAGGTTTCACCTTCGACCTCGACCTTGGTCAAGGCCTCTAGCCAATTGGCAAAGGCCCGTGCTTCGGCAGCACCACGAGAAAAGCCGTATACATACAGGCGCATGGCCTTGATCAGCGGGGCGGTTTTCAGGCGGTTCTGTAACTCGACCTTTTGTTGCAACTCGCGAATCGGGCCTTCAAGGACTGCCTTGCGGCGGGCATAGCCGTCGCTGACAAGTGAAGCGCCCAGGGCATCCATGCCCACAGACGTGCCCATTTGCTGGATGAGTGCATAGGCATTTGCAGGCGCAAGGGGTTCTTCACGACAGGACACTTTCAGGGCATCCAGCAACCGGGTCAGTCCCCAGTTAATGCGATTCTCGCCCCCAGTAGCCGTGCTCAACCCCGAGCTGCTCGGCCCGAACTCGTGAATTTCCTTGAACTCGGTGCCCACACCGGGGATGTAGTAACGATAAAAAGCCAACTGACCGATTCGGGTTTTCAATGCACCTTCAGGGTTGCCGAGACTCGCATGATAAAGCCGCGCCACATTACTGGTGGTGGGTGGATTGCTCAATTTGTCAGACGGCTCATGATTATTGGTGCCGTCAAAACACAAGGTGATGTTCAACACATCCATACACGGTGGACCAAAATATCCTCGGCGTGCAGCCAGCTCAGTCCGCTCGGTTTCAATAGCGATCTGTCGCTCCACTTTGCGCTGCGCGATGCCGTTATCGGCCACCTGCTGAGGATGCGAAGGTAACAACCCCTTTTCGGGAAATTCCGGGGTCATCGCCAGAGGTTCCGCTGGCGGGCGTTTATCGAACGTATTCACGGAGTCGGGCATGTGCTGGGCACTTCCATTCGGCGGGGAAAGTTAAAGGGGTAATCCGGCATTCCAGGCAGTTGCGCTACGGCCGACACCACCACTTGATCGCAGGGCAGAAAATGCACATCGACGACGCCCAGTTCTTTGTAGGGTGCAACTTCAACGACAGTGCGGTGGTGGGTGTAATTGGCTCGATGGGCTTTGACTCGGTCACGCCAAGCATCCGTGAACATTGGCTCTGACCAATTCGCATAATCATGAGGCAACGGATCCTTCTCCCACTCCACCACCACCGTCAGCCCTTCACGCCATTGCACCGGCAACATCGCACAGCACATCTGGCTACCCGGCCCCCCTCCATAGGGGCCGAGGTTCGGGCCTCCGCCGCCGTTGACGCTGAAATGATTGATGGCGGCCGAAGTGTGGTTAATCCCTGAAACGGGAGCGCCCAACATCGTCGGCCGCGACTCGACACAGCCTTGCAGCATCAGGGTGGCCGCCAGCAGGAGAAATACGCGGCAAATCATGGTGTCGGGCATGGGCTGGGCACTTCCATTCGGCGGGGAAAGTTATAGGGGTGATCCCTGAGACCTTCATAGGTCGGGCTGGCAGAAACCTTGACCTGATCGCATGGCAAGAAATGCACGGTGACCAGTCCCAGTTGCTTGTAAGGCGCTACTTCAACAACTGCGCGGTGACGGATGTATTTGCTTTGATGCTCTTTTGCAGCTGCGAACCAGCCTGCTGAATAGCGAGGTTTTGGCCAATTTACCGAAGCGCCCACATTCGGATCCTTCTCCCACTCCACCACCACCGTCAGCCCTTCGCGCCATTGCACTGGCAACATCGCACAGCACATCTGGCTACCCGGACCACCGCCGTAGGGGCCGATGTTCGGGCCTCCGCCGCCGTTAACGCTGAAATGGTTGATGGCAGCCGAAGTGTGGTTAACCCCAGAAATCGAAGCCCCCAACATCGTCGGCCGCGACTCGACACAGCCTGATAGCAACAGGCTGGCCGCCAGTATCCAGACCCCTCCGGACGTCATGAGGAATGCACGTACACAGCGTTGATGTAGAGCCAAAAAAGATGAGTGACGGCGAAAAAGCTGGCAGAAGATGGGCATCCGTTTCCCTCAATGTAATGGCGGTGAGGGAATGCGGTGTTCGACTCCCCCGTCATGGCTGACAGGGAGGAATTAGATGAGAATACAAAACTCTTGTATGTCGGACGGTTCCGCCTGAGACGACAGAAGCATGCTGTTTTTATGAAACTCGCATCTGACAAAAGCCGCTCATGTGCGAACGCTGTTGTAGACCAAACAGGGGAACGTCTGATCTGGTAGCCGCTGTCGAGTCGTGCGAGGCTGCGTTCGACGATACAATCGTCGCCAACACTATAAATACGCTGTATTTGAAACAAAAAATCCGGCCATCAGGTAGGCCTGATGCACCGGATTTAATGTGTTTACAACGGCTGCGCCGCCGATCGCATCCTCGTACGACTCGGCAGCGGCTACAGGGGTTGTGCCAAGCGCTAGATCGAAATCCCTTGCTGCGCCAGGAACGCGACAAAGGCTTCTTCATCCAGCACTTTAAGCCCGAGCTCATTGGCTTTGACCAGCTTGGAGCCTGCGCCCGGCCCCGCGACCACGCAATGGGTCTTGCCAGACACCGAACCCGACACCTTGGCGCCCAGACTCTCCAGCTTGTCTTTGGCCACATCACGGCTCATCAATTCCAGCGAACCGGTCAACACCCAGGTCTGCCCAGCCAGCGGCAAGCCTTCAACCGCCTTTTTCTCGCTCTGCCAATGCATGCCGAAGTCTCGCAGTTGCGCCTCGACCGCCAGCGCCATGTGAGCATTCTCGGCATTGTCGAAGAACTCCCGTACCGCCTTGGCTTGCTTCTCTGGAAGCGCTTGGCGCATATCGAGCCAATCGGCATCGATCACGGCTTCTAGCGAGCCAAATTTATCCGCCAGCTTCTGCGCACCGCCCGGCCCCACGGACGGAATATGCAATTTGTCGATCAACCCGCCGAGCGTGGCACTGGCCGCGAACTCGGCACCCAGTTCGCCCTGATCCTGCAACTCAAGCCCGCGCTCAAGCAACTGGGCGATCACTTGCTGGTTGTGCGCATCGCTGAAGAAACTGTGAATCTCATGAGCCACTTCGAGCCCGACGTCCGGCAGATAGGTGAGCACTTGCGGCAAGGCACGCTGCACACGCTCCAGCGAGGCCAACGAACGGGCCAGTACTTTCGCCGTCTCTTCACCCACGTCAGGAATACCCAGCGCATAGATAAAGCGCGCCAGTGTCGGTCGTTTGCTGTCAGCGATTGCCGCCAGCAAATTCTTGCTCGACAGTTCGGCAAAGCCTTCCAGGTCGACAATCTGCTCGAAGGTCAGGGTGTACAGGTCGGCAGGTGAGCTCACCAGACCTTCGTCCACCAGTTGCTCCACGCTCTTTTCGCCAAGGCCTTCAATGTCCATCGCCCGGCGCGACACGAAATGAATAATCGCCTGCTTGAGCTGCGCACCACAGGCCAACCGACCGACACAGCGATACACCGCCCCTTCGCTGATGGTTTCGCGGCCCTTGCTGCGTTTGATCAATTGCGTGCGCTCAACGTGCGAGCCGCACACGGGGCACTTCTCAGGAATATGCACAGGGCGCGCATCGGCTGGCCGACGCTCAAGCACCACTTGCACGACTTGCGGAATAACATCGCCAGCACGGCGAATAATCACCGTATCACCAATCATCAACCCCAGACGCGCCACTTCGTCCATGTTGTGCAAGGTGGCGTTGGACACCGTTACACCGGCGACTTTCACCGGCTTGAGCCGCGCCACGGGCGTGACCGCGCCGGTACGGCCCACTTGAAATTCCACATCCAGCAGCTCGGTCAGCTCTTCCATTGCCGGGAATTTATGCGCAATGGCCCAGCGCGGCTCACGCGCACGAAAGCCCAGCTCGCGTTGTGACGCCAGGCTGTTGACCTTGAACACCACGCCGTCAATTTCATAGGGCAGCGATACGCGGCGCTCGCCAATGTCACGGTAGTAATCCAGGCATTCGCCAATGCCCTTGGCCAGCTTCAGCTCGTGACTGATGGGCATGCCCCATTGCTGCAACTGTTTAAGGTTGCCGATGTGAGTATCCGAGATGTCTTCAGAAACCTGCCCCAACCCGTAGCAACAAAATTCCAGCGGCCGGCTGGCGGTAATTTTCGAGTCCAACTGACGCAGGCTGCCCGCCGCCGCATTACGCGGGTTGGCAAACGTCTTGGCACCCACGGCCAACTGAGACTCATTGAGACGCTCAAAACCCGCCTTGGACATAAACACTTCACCGCGCACTTCCAGCACGGCGGGCCAGCCACTGCCATGCAGCTTGAGCGGGATGTTGCGCACCGTGCGCACATTGACGCTGATGTCTTCACCCGTAGTGCCGTCACCACGGGTTGCACCGCGCACCAAAACGCCATCCCGATACAGCAGGCTGACGGCCAGACCATCGAGTTTGGGTTCACAGCTGTACTCGACCTCAGCGCCGCCACCGAACAGATCGCCTGCGGGCATGTCCAGCCCATCGCGCACACGGCGATCAAAGTCACGCATGTCGGTTTCTTCAAAGGCGTTCCCCAGGCTCAGCATCGGCACTTCGTGACGCACCTGAGTGAAAGCAGACAACGCCGCGCTGCCGACTCGCTGGGTCGGTGAGTCCGCCGTGATCAGCTCGGGATGCTGCGCTTCCAGCGCTTTGAGCTCGTTAAACAAACGATCGTATTCAGCGTCCGGAATGCTCGGCTCGTCCAGCACGTGGTAGCGATAGTTGTGCTGATCCAGTTCAGCACGCAGCTCTAGAATGCGGGTATTGGCGGCGGTCATGGCGGGTGTTCTCTCACAAAGCAAAAGAGCAGCCTGGGCTGCTCTAGAGTTATTCATTTCGTGTGTCAGTGGGGGCCAGCGCACCAGCCCCCTCTGTTCAGCGTTTTTGGGTCAGGGCACGACGCTCGAATTCGACGATGCGCTGACGATAATGCTCGATGGTCTGCGCCGTCAAAACACTGCGCTGGTCATCTTTAAGCTCACCGTTGAGCTCCTGAGCCAGTTTGCGAGCCGCCGCCACCATCACATCAAAGGCCAGTTTAGGATTGCGCGGCCCCGGCAAACCGAGGAAGAAGCTGACTGCAGGGGTGCTGAACAGGTCAATATCGTCCAGGTCAAACACACCTGGCTTCACGGCATTGGCCATCGAGAACAGCACTTCACCGTTGCCCGCCATGCTTTCGTGGCGATGGAAAATATCCATTTCACCAAATCGCAGGCCGCTTTCGAGAATGTTCTGCAACAACGCAGGGCCTTTGAAGCCATTGGTATCGCGGCTGATGACGCTAATGACCAACACTTCCTGAGCTTCTGGCTGAGGCTGGGCTTTCTCTTCGCTGGCCGATACCGCAGGCGTCGAGCGGCCACGCGGCTTGGCGTCATGAACAAAGTCATCATCACGAGCGCTGAGGCTCAGGCCATCATCTTCAAGATCAAGGTTGAGGTTTAAATCACCCTGGCTTGGCTCGCCTGCACGCTTGCTGCGCTTGGCGCCTTTATCACGGGCCGTCATGCTGACCGATGGCAAGTCATGCTCATCGAGTTGCGGCTCTTTATGACTCGGGGTGTCCAATACTCGGGAAGGGCCGAGCAACTCAGCACTGGCCTCCTCGTCCGGAGCATTGGAAAAGCTGCGATCCAGGCGAAACTTAAGCTTGCCCTTGCCACCGCGCATGCGGCGCCAGCCATCAAAAAGAATACCGGCGATGACCACTATGCCGATGACGATCAGCCACTCGCGCAGACCGATTTCCATGTAATCCCGTGCCCCTAAAAAATGATTCTATGAAGAAGAGCCTAAAGCCCTTTAAAACGTGGCGCCAACTCTATGTTCTGAATGGCGTTTTGCCCACGTACAAAAAATGAAACGCTAAATTAGCACGACCAAAGATAACTTTACACCGTCCGTCGCTTTGAGCTAATGCAATGTGACCTTCGCTCTATAAACAGATTCGGTCAAATATCCAGGAAATCACTGACTAACAAATTATTTACCCCTTACAAGCTTATAGCTCATGCGTCGACCATTGCCATTGCCTCCTCGACATCGACCGCTACCAGACGCGAGCAACCGGGCTCATGCATTGTTACGCCCATCAACTGATCGGCCATCTCCATGGCGATTTTATTGTGGGTGATGTAAATGAATTGCACGGTCTGCGACATCTCTTTAACCAGTCGGGCGTAACGGCCCACGTTGGCATCATCAAGCGGTGCATCGACTTCATCGAGCATGCAAAACGGTGCCGGGTTGAGTTTGAAAATGGCAAAAACCAAGGCCAGAGCCGTCAGTGCTTTCTCGCCACCGGACAGCAAATGAATCGTGCTGTTCTTCTTGCCCGGTGGACGCGCCATAATCGTTACCCCTGTATCGAGTAAATCTTCGCCCGTCAGTTCCAAGTAAGCGCTGCCACCACCGAAAACTTTTGGGAAAAGCGCCTGTAATCCACCATTTATCTGATCAAAGGTATCTTTGAAGCGACTTCGCGTCTCTTTGTCGATCTTGCGAATCACGTTTTCCAGCGTTTCAAGCGCCTCGACCAGATCGGCATCCTGGGCATCGAGATAACGCTTGCGCTCGGACTGCTGCTGATACTCATCAATGGCCGCCAGGTTGATTGCACCCAGACGCTGAATTCGCGCCGCAATGCGCTCCAATTCTTCTTCGGCCTGCTGTTCATTGATCTCGTCATTGAGGGTGGCAAGTACGCCATGCAAGTCATAACCATCTGCCAGCAACTGGTCTTGCAACGTCGTACGTCGCACGGTCAGCGCCTGCCACTCCATGCGTTGTTGTTCAAGCTGGCCGCGAATCAACTGCGACTGCTGCTCTGCCTGATTGCGGCGCTTTTCAGCCTCGCGCAGTTCGCGGTCGGCATCTTCAAGGGCCGCCTGAGCCACCTTAAGCTCTTCATCCACGGTCAAGCGCTTGTCGAGCAACTCTTCGAGCTTAAGACGCAGCTCTTCAAGGGGGGCTTCGCCCTCCTCCAGATTAAGATTGAGCTGTTCACGCTTCTCAGCCAGGCGCTCGGCCTGCATTTCAAGCCGTTCAAGGGCCTGACGGGTGGAATCGTGCTGCGCTTTGAGTGAGCCCAATCGAACCGCCAGTTGGTGCGCATGGTCCTTGTGCTGACGCGCTTCCTGGCGCACCCGATCGAGCCGCTCGCGTAAGCTGTCGCGCTGAGCCAGCAGCAACTCGCGCTGCTGGGTATCGGTGGCCATGGCGTCCAGCGCGTCTTGAAGCTGCAAGCGAGATTCACCAACGTGCTCATGCTCCAAGGCACGCTGCTCGCCTAACTCGGCCAGCTCTTCATCGAGGCGGCGGCGACGCAAGGTCAATTGCTCGACCTTGGCTTTACTGGCGGACAGCTTTGCCTTGATCTCACCTTGTTGACGGGCTTCGTCCTGCAAACGACGGCGAACCTGCTCGCGAGCCTCTTCTTGCGTCAGTTGTTGCTCACGCAGGTGCTGCAACTGCTCCTCAAGGGTCGCGAGGGTAGCTTCACGCTCATCGCGCTCCAGGCCCAGACGCTGGATTTCCTGACCACGCGCCAGTACCCCGCTTTCCGCCTCGCTGGCACGGCGCACACGCAGAAAGTTTGGGCCTACCCAATACCCGTCGCGGCTGATCAGGCTTTGACCGTCAGCCAACTGATTGCGCAAAGCCAGCGCCTGCTCAAGCGTCTCAACCGGTTTGACCTGGCCCAACCACGGCCCCAGGTCAAAGTCAGCTTCAACCTTATCCAGCAAGCTGCCAGCCATGCGCTCTGCCTGAGTACCGGCACTGAACAGACGCAAGTCGCCTTGAGAAAATCCGGGAAGATCAAGCGCGGCAAAATCATCCACCAGCACGGCTTGAAGGTCGGCCCCCAGTACGGTTTCAACCGCGAGCTCCCAACCCGCCACAACTCGCAACCCCTCAGCCAGACGCGGACGTTCGGCCAGCTGCTGCTCACGCAGCCACTCACCGGCACCCGTGCCCGGATCCAACGCCGCCTGCTGCAGGGCTTCAAGCGAAGCCAGACGACCATTGAGGCGCTGCAACTCGCCTTGTGCCTGCTGTTGATGCTGAGTGGCCTGCTGCAAGTCATGACGCACCTGCTCAAGCCGCTCAACCAGTTGTTCTTCAGCCGCCTGCAATTCTTCGTGGGTCAGCTCGCTGGTGGCGAGTAATTCGCTCAGTTCAAGAATGGCCGCGTCTTCAGGGTCTGCCGCCAGCAAGGCCCGCTCTTCTGCCAGACGACGCTGACGCTCGGCCACGCGCTCCATGCTGGTCTCCAGCTGCTGGATACGGGCCTGCAAGATTTCAGACTGACGCTGCGGCTCGGCCGAGCGCAGATTGAACGCATCCCACTGCTCCTGCCAGCCGTGCATGGTGTGTTCCGACTCTTCCAGCGCGGCGGCGGCCTCTTCAGCCGCTGCGCTGGTCAGCTCTTGCTCGGGCGCGAGCATTTCCAGCTCTTCACCCAAGGTTGCGAGCATCGTGCGGTCGTGCCCCAAGTGCGACTCGGTTTCGAGTCGCGAGCGTTCCGCTTCACGCAAGTCATCTTGCAACTGGCGCAGACGCTGCTGACCGTGCTGAATGCTTTGCTCCACCCGGGCAATGTCGCCACCGACCGAATAGAAGCGCCCTTGCACCAAATTGAAGCGCTCTGATAGATCATGGTGCCCATCACGCAGGCGCTCGATGCTGGCATCGGCATTGCGCTGCTCAGCCACCAAGGCCTCGAAGCTGACTTCCTGATCACCGATGACCGCTTCGCGCTGCCCGACCTGATCGTTCAGCGCCTGCCAGCGCAGAGCCGACAGTTGGGCCTTGAGCTGGCGCTCTTCGGCTTTGTATTCCTGATATTTCTCTGCGGCCTGCGCCTGACGGTGCAAGCGCTCGAGCTGACGCCCCAGCTCTTCTCGCAGGTCGGTGAGACGGGCGAGGTTTTCGTGGGTACGACGAATACGGTTTTCAGTCTCGCGGCGGCGCTCCTTGTACTTGGAGATGCCTGCCGCCTCTTCGATAAAGTTGCGCAAGTCTTCGGGCTTGGACTCGATCAACTTCGAGATCATGCCCTGCTCAATGATCGAATAGCTGCGTGGGCCAAGGCCGGTGCCGAGGAAGATATCGGTAATGTCGCGTCGGCGGCACTTGGTGCCATTGAGGTAATAGGTGGTCTGGCTGTCGCGCGTCACTTTACGGCGAATGGAAATTTCGGCGTAAGCCGCGTATTCGCCCAATAAAGTGCCATCGGAGTTGTCGAAGACCAGTTCGATACTGGCCTGACTGACCGGCTTGCGAGTCGTGGAGCCATTGAAAATGACGTCCGTCATCGACTCGCCACGCAGGTTCTTGGCCGAACTCTCGCCCATTACCCAGCGTACGGCATCGATGATGTTCGACTTGCCGCACCCGTTAGGGCCCACCACCGCGGCCATGTTGCTCGGAAAGTTAACCGTGGTCGGATCAACGAAAGACTTGAAGCCAGCCAGCTTGATACAGGTCAGACGCACGCTCAGGCACCCGTCAAGGCAGACAGCACCAGCGCACAACTGCGCTGGGAGTAGGAGCTCAACACCTCTCGAACTTGCGGTAAATCACGGGCCAGAACGGCCTCGAGCAGCTGGGCAAAGAGGGCCAGAAACTCGCTCATTTCAGCCTTGCGCTGTTCCAGAGCCAGGTAATAGGCACGACTCATGGCCGGGTGCAGGTTTTCAACGGTTTCCTGCAAGTACGGGTTATCCGCAAACGGATACGCCGCACGCATCACATTGAAGCTTTCCTCCACAAAGGCGCTGATGTCCTGACGCTCCAGGCTGGCGATCAAACGCTGCTGGATTTGCAGGAACGGCCCCAGGTCGGCGGGCACCGACCAGCGCTGGGCCACGGCGTTTCCGAGCAAGATGTACATCTCGCTCATCAACGTACACAGGCTTTGCACATTGTGCGGGGTCAGTTCAGTCACGTGCGCGCCGCGCCGCGGCAGGATGGCGATCAAATGGCGGCGCTCAAGGATCAGCAACGCTTCGCGCACAGAACCACGGCTGACATTCAGCGCCAGCGTGACCTTCTGTTCTTGAATACGCTCCCCAGGCTTGAGCTCCCCGCGAATGATCCGTTCGGCGAGGTGGTGAGCGATTTGCTCGGCGAGGCTGTCCGGCGCCTTGAACGTCATGTTTTACCTTCAGAATCTTTGATCAGTGCAAGCGGCGCAGTGTAACTCAGTTGATAGGTGCTCGCGCAGAGGCCCAAGTGCTCAATTTGGCACGATTTAAGCAATTAAATCGGGTGGATATGAATTCCAGGGATCGCTAAAGCCCATTTGTTGACCCCGAGGTCAACTTTAACTAGATTCAGTAGATCCCGCCCAAAGAAAAATAATGATTTTGCGAGGTAATCCGTGATCCAGTTCCTACTTAACCAGACATTGCGCACTGAGCACGCACTGGATCCGAATATTACCGTGCTGGAGTACTTGCGCGAACATGCGCACAAACCCGGCACCAAGGAAGGGTGCGCCAGCGGCGACTGCGGTGCTTGCACTGTCGTGGTCGGCGAGTTGCACACAAACCAGGGGGGTGTTGAGCAGTTGCGCTACCGCAGCATTAATGCGTGCCTGACCTTTGTATCGACCCTTCACGGCAAACAACTGATCAGCGTCGAAGACCTCAAGCATCAAGGGCAGCTGCACAGCGTGCAACGCGCAATGATGGACTGCCACGGCTCACAGTGTGGTTTTTGCACGCCGGGGTTTGTCATGTCGCTGTTCGCCCTGCAAAAAAACACCACGGCCAATCCTGATGGGCAGCAGGCCCACGAAGCCCTCGCGGGCAACCTGTGTCGCTGCACCGGTTACAGGCCGATTCTGGCGGCCGCCGAACAGGCCTGCTGCACTCGCCAGCCGGATCAGTTTGATGCCCACCTCAGCCAAACCGTCGCCCGCCTTAACGCCATCGCAACCGCACCGCCGGCTGAGTTGCACAAAGGTGACAAACGCTGCCTGTCGCCCCTGACCATCGACGATCTGGCCGAACTATATCAAGCGCACCCGCAAGCACGCCTGCTGGCGGGCGGGACTGATCTGGCGCTGGAAGTGACTCAGATGCATCGCCCGCTAACGCTCATGATTCATGTCGCCAATGTGGCCGAGATGAAGCGCATCGAGCGCGTCGGCAATCAGCTGGAAATCGGCGCTGCCGTCACGCTGACAGACGCTTATACAACCCTCAAATCTGAATACTCCGACTTCGGGGAGTTGCTGCACCGCTTCGCCTCAATGCAAATTCGCAATCAAGGCACGTTGGGCGGCAACATTGGCAACGCGTCACCGATTGGCGACACACCGCCCCTGCTCATTGCACTCGGCGCGCAGCTGGTCCTGCGCAAGGGTGCAGTGCGTCGCACACTGGCGATAGAAGATTTCTTTATCGACTACCGAGTGACAGCCCGCCAGGAAGGCGAATTCATTGAAAAGATCGTCATACCTTGCGCCAACCCTGACCATACCTTTCGCGCCTACAAAGTATCCAAACGCCTGGATGACGACATCAGCGCCGTCTGTGCAGCCTTCAACCTGCGCATCGACGAGGGCCGAGTGGTCGACGCACGTATTGCCTATGGTGGCATGGCAGGAACACCGAAACGGGCCAACCGCTGCGAAGCTGTGTTGCTGGGCTCACCCTGGAACTCAGCCACCGTTGAGCACGCCTGCGCCGCACTGGCTGACGATTTCACCCCGCTCTCCGATTTTCGCGCCAGCAAGGAATACCGCCTGTTGAGCGCGCAAAACCTGCTGCGCAAGTATTTCATCGAGCAGCAAACACCCCACCTTGAAACGCGGGTGACAGCTTATGTCTAACCATCACACGACCGAACCGACACAGGCCGAACTGAGCGCCCTCTTCCAGCAAGACCTGAAGACCGGTGTGGGCCGTAGCGTTAAACACGACAGCGCCGAGAAGCACGTGTCGGGTGAAGCGCAGTACATCGACGACCGCCTGGAATTTCCTAACCAACTGCATCTTTATGCACGCTTGTCCGACCGTGCTCACGCCAAAATCCTCAGGGTTGATACCACGCCCTGCTATGCCTTCGACGGCGTTCGGCTGGTGATCACCCACACCGACATTCCCGGCCTCAAAGACATAGGCCCGCTGCTGCCCGGCGATCCGCTGCTGGCCATCGACATTGTCGAGTTTGTTGGCCAGCCGGTGCTGGCGGTGGCCGCTTGCGATCTGGACACCGCGCGCAAAGCCGCGATGGCGGCCATTATTGAATACGAAGACTTGGAACCCGTGCTTGATGTGGTGGAGGCCTTGCGCAAAAAAAATTTTGTGCTCGACAGCCACACCCACCAACGCGGTGATTCCAGCAACGCCCTGAGCAAAGCCACTCATCGCCTGCAAGGCAACTTGCACATTGGCGGGCAAGAACACTTCTACCTAGAAACGCAAATTTCTTCTGTCATGCCCACCGAAGATGGCGGGATGATCGTTTACTGCTCGACGCAGAATCCGACTGAAATCCAGAAACTGGTGGCCGAAGTCCTCGACGTTTCAATGAATAAAATCGTCGTCGACATGCGCCGCATGGGCGGCGGCTTTGGCGGCAAGGAAACCCAGGCCGCCAGCCCCGCCTGCTTGTGCGCCGTGGTGGCACGCCTGACGGGCCAGCCGACAAAAATGCGTTTGCCGCGTGTCGAAGACATGATGATGACCGGCAAGCGTCACCCGTTTTACATTGAATATGACGTCGGCTTTGATGATCAGGGCAGACTGCAAGGGATCCAGCTGGACTTGGCGGGCAACTGTGGCTATTCGCCAGACTTGTCCAACTCGATTGTTGACCGCGCCATGTTCCATGCCGACAACGCCTATTACCTGGGCGACGCGACCATCAACGGCCATCGTTGCAAGACCAACACCGCATCGAACACCGCCTACCGTGGCTTTGGTGGGCCACAAGGGATGGTGGCCATTGAAGAGGTCATGGACCGTATCGCCCGCCATTTGGGACTCGACCCGCTGACCGTGCGCAAGGCTAACTATTACGGCAAGACCGAACGCAACGTGACCCACTATCACCAGACCGTGGAACACAACCTGCTCGAAGAAATGACCGCCGATCTGGAAGCCAGCAGCCAGTACGCAGCGCGGCGCGAAGCGATCAAAGCTTTTAATGCCAGCAGCCCGATCCTGAAAAAAGGCTTGGCCCTAACCCCGGTCAAATTCGGTATTTCCTTTACTGCCAGCTTTCTCAATCAGGCCGGCGCACTGATCCACATCTACACCGATGGCAGCATCCACCTCAATCATGGTGGCACCGAGATGGGCCAAGGCCTGAACATCAAAGTGGCGCAAGTG
Organism: Pseudomonas sp. 2024-210; assembly: GCF_045062345.1. Classification (NCBI taxonomy): domain Bacteria; kingdom Pseudomonadati; phylum Pseudomonadota; class Gammaproteobacteria; order Pseudomonadales; family Pseudomonadaceae; genus Pseudomonas; species Pseudomonas sp. 2024-210. The sequence goes on from NZ_JBJGEJ010000007.1 coordinate 14,340, forward strand.
GTGGCCGAAGTGTTCCAGGTTGACGTCAGCCGGGTGCAAATCACTGCAACCAATACCGACAAAGTGCCTAACACCTCGCCTACCGCCGCCTCCAGTGGCAGCGATCTGAACGGCAAGGCTGCGCAAAACGCCGCTGACATCATCAAGCAGCGTCTGGTGACCTTTGCGGCTGATAAATATCAAGTCGAGCCTCAGGCGGTGGTTTTCCGCAATGGCCAAGTACGCATTGGCGAACAACTGCTGAGCTTTGAAAGCCTGATCCAGCAGGCGTACTTTGGCCAGGTGTCGCTGTCGAGCACGGGCTACTACAAAACACCGAAGATTTTTTATGACCGCACGCAAGCACGCGGCAGGCCGTTCTACTATTTCGCCTTTGGCGCCGCCTGCGTCGAAGTCATCATCGACACCCTGACCGGCGAATATAAAATGTTGCGCACCGACATCCTGCACGATGTCGGCGCCTCACTGAACCCGGCCATCGATATCGGTCAGGTCGAAGGCGGCTACCTTCAGGGGGCTGGCTGGCTGACCATGGAAGAACTGGTGTGGAACGCCAAAGGCAAACTCATGACCAATGGCCCGGCCAGCTACAAGATCCCGGCCGTCGCCGACATGCCGCTGGACCTGCGCGTCACCTTGGTTGAAAACCGCAAAAACCCCGAAGACACCGTCTTCCACTCCAAGGCCGTGGGCGAGCCACCGTTTATGCTCGGCATCGCTGCGTGGTGCGCCCTCAAGGACGCGGTGGCCAGTCTGGCGGATTACCGCGTGCAACCCTGCATCGACGCACCGGCGACACCCGAGCGAGTGCTGTGGGGCTGTGAGCAAATGCGCAAACACAACGCGAATTCCTCCCAGACTCTGGAAGCCGTCGCCGTCGAGGGATATTGCGATGAATAACTGGATAAGCGCCCTCGCCGACTTGCAGCAACAAGGCGAACCTTGCGTGCTGGTGACCATCATCGAAGAACTCGGCTCGACCCCTCGCAATGCCGGCTCGAAAATGGTGATCAGCGCCACCCGCACCTACGACACCATTGGTGGCGGGCACCTGGAATACAAGGCCATGACCATTGCTCGCGACATGCTCGAAAGTGGCAAACAAGACACCCAACTGCAGCGCTTCAACCTGGGCGCCAGCCTGGGGCAGTGTTGCGGAGGGGCAACAGTGTTGCTGTTCGAGCCGATGGGTCAAGTGCAAGCGCAGATCGCCGTATTTGGCGCAGGCCACGTAGCGCGCGCCTTGGTGCCGCTGCTTGCCAGCCTGCCCTGCCGCGTGCGCTGGATCGACTCACGCGAACAGGAATTCCCCGAGCACATTCCGTCGGGCGTGCGTAAAATCGTCACCGATGAACCCGTCGACGAAATAGCTGACCTGCCAGCCGGTTGCTACTGCATCGTGATGACGCATAATCACGCTTTGGATTTGGAACTCAGCGCCGCACTGCTCAAACGCAACGACTTTACCTATTTTGGCTTGATCGGCTCCAAAACCAAGCGCGTAAAGTTCGAGCATCGCCTGCGCGACCGAGGTATCAGTCCACAGCACCTGCAGCGCATGTGCTGCCCGATGGGGTTGAGTGAAGTCAAAGGTAAATTGCCTGTTGAAATTGCCATTTCCATCGCCGGCGAAATTATCGCCACCTACAATGCCCATTTCGGCCAGCACACCGCCCGCGCCGAACCCATTACGCACTTGCTGCCGTCATCAAGACGCAGCCACGCCACGACTTGAGAAACATCATGACCCGCAAAGCTTACCGCGCCGCCATTTTGCACAGCATCGCCGACCCTGCCGAAGTGGGCATAGAAGCGTCCTACGAATACTTCGAAGACGGCTTGCTGGTGGTTGAGAACGGTCAGATCAGCGCTGTCGGCCACGCCAGTGAATTGCTGGCGACGCTGGCCGCCGACACCCCCGTCACCGAATACCCCGACGCGCTGATCACGCCGGGCTTTATCGACACCCATATCCATTTTCCGCAGACCGGCATGATCGGCGCCTACGGCGAGCAACTACTGGACTGGCTGAACACCTACACATTCCCGTGCGAAAAGCAGTTCGCCGACAAGGCCCATGCCGACGAAGTCGCGGATATTTTCCTGAAGGAACTGCTGCGCAACGGCACCACCACCGCGCTGGTATTTGGTAGCGTTCATCCGCAATCGGTCGACGCCCTATTTGAGGCCGCCCAACGCCTTGACCTGCGCTTGATCGCCGGCAAAGTGATGATGGACCGCAACGCGCCCGACTACCTGACCGACACCGCCCAATCCGGCTACAGCGAAAGCAAAGCCCTGATCGAGCGCTGGCACGGCAAAGGCCGCTTGCATTACGCCGTTACCCCCCGCTTCGCTCCCACCAGCACCCCTGAGCAACTGACGCTCGCCGGCAAGCTGCTGAGCGAACACCCGGGCCTGTACCTGCACACCCATATCAGCGAAAACCTTCAGGAAATCGAGTGGGTGAAGTCGCTGTTTCCTGAGCGCAAAGGCTATTTGGATGTGTACGACCACTACCAACTGCTGGGTGAGCGCTCAGTGTTTGCACACGGCGTGCACTTGTGTGATGAAGAGTGTGCACGCCTGGCCGAAACGGGCTCAGCTGTCGCCTTCTGCCCGACATCCAACCTGTTCTTGGGCAGCGGTTTGTTCAACTTGCCGATGGCTGAAAAGCACAAACTCAATGTCGGTTTGGGAACGGATGTGGGCGCCGGCACCAGCTTTTCGCTGCTCAACACCCTGAACGAAGCTTATAAGGTCATGCAACTGCAAGGCGCCCGCCTTAACCCATTCAAGTCGCTGTATCTGGCGACTTTGGGCGGAGCACGGGCACTGCGTCTTGAAGACCGTATCGGTAACCTGCAACCGGGCAGCGATGCTGATTTTGTGGTACTCGACTACAACGCCACACCATTGATGAGCTATCGCCTGCAGCAGTCGAAAAACATCGCTGAAACGCTGTTCGTATTGATGACCCTGGGCGACGACCGCACCGTAAAAGAGACCTATGCGGCGGGCAACCGGGTGCATGCGCGCTAGATATCACCTGACTTCGTAGCAGCTGCCGAAGGCTGCGTCCGGCGGCGCAGCCGTCGTAAAGTCGCAGAATGCGTTATTTCTGATTGGCCGCACTCACTCAATTTACGATCACTGCGTGATCGGACGTCGCCTTCGGCAACTGCTACGAAAAGCTCAGAGTTTGGTTGCCGACCGAGCGTTTTTACCCTTGGTTTGCAGCAAGTGAGAAAACACTGCATGCAAATCATCCGACGCGCTTTCTTCGTCGAGGTTGAGCTTGCTATCGATGTGATCCATGTGGTGCATCATCAAATGCACCGCCTGCTTGGCATCGCGCGCTTCAATGGCATCAATCAATTGCATATGCTCGTCGTATGAGCAGTGCGAACGGTTGCCACTTTCGTACTGGGCAATAATCAAAGACGTCTGCGACACCAGACTGCGCTGGAAGCTGATCAAGGGCGCATTCTTCGCCGCCTCGGCCAACTTGAGGTGGAACTCACCCGAAAGCCGAATGCCAGCCCCGCGATCACCGCGCGAAAAACTGTCGCGCTCGTCCTGCACCATGCCGCGTAGCTGCGACAAATCCTCGGCCGTAGCATGCACAACCGCCAATTCAGTGATCGCCTTTTCAACCAGTCGACGGGCGAAAAACACCTGGCGCGCTTCCTCTACACTCGGGCTCGCCACCACCGCACCGCGATTAGGCCGCAATAACACGACGCCCTCGTGTGCCAGACGCGACAGTGCGCGTCGAATAATGGTGCGACTCACCCCAAAGATTTCGCCCAGCGCTTCTTCGCTCAACTTAGTGCCAGGCGCCAGACGCTGTTCAAGGATCGCCTCGAAAATATGCGCGTAAACGATATCGTCCTGGGTTCCACTTCGGCCGGTCTTGCCTGCGCGGGGTTGTTTCTTGAGAGGCTGCAACTGTTCGTTCATGGGCACTCGTGTGGGAAAACGGCGGCGAATAGGCGCTACGTTAATACGTAAACGGGCGTCGCTGACAGAGAATTAATGCGAAAAAAACAGCACGCATTGTACACAACCAGCAGTGCCAGTACGACTGTACGGTCATTTGCGCCCCCGTCTGTATGGCAACGAAATGTAACGTTTGCGCTTAGGCTGACGCCAGCTCCACCGCAACCGTATTTATTCAAGAACAAGGACTCTCGCTTCATGAACGACGCCTCCCTGCCGCGCTTGCATCCGCTGAACGACACGTCACCCTCGGCAGTGGTTGCTGGCTTTATCGCCATGATGACCGGCTACACCAGCTCGCTGGTGCTCATGTTCCAGGCCGGCCAGGCAGCAGGCCTGAGCAGCGGACAAATTTCTTCGTGGATCTGGTCGCTATCGATTGGCATGGCGGTGTGCAGCATAGGCTTGTCGTTGCGTTATCGCACGCCCATCACCATTGCCTGGTCAACACCGGGTGCCGCACTGCTGATTACCAGCCTGGGTGGCGTCAGGTATGACGAGGCCATCGGTGCGTACATCACCTGTGCGGTGCTGGTGATCATATGCGGCATGACCGGCAGCTTCGAGCGGCTGGTCAAACGCATACCGGCGTCACTGGCGGCAGCTTTGCTGGCCGGCATCCTGTTCAAAATCGGCAGTGAAATATTCGTCGCAGCCCAACATCGCTCCGGGCTGGTGATCGGCATGTTCGCCACCTACTTGATCGTGAAGCGCCTGACCCCGCGCTATGCCGTTTTGGCGGCATTGGTGATCGGCACCCTGCTCTCGGGCTTGCTCGGGCTCCTGGACTTCAGTGGTTTCGCTCTGGAGGTGGCCGTACCGGTATGGACCACGCCTTCATTCTCGCTGGCGGCCACCATCAGCATCGGCATCCCGTTGTTTGTAGTCGCCATGACTTCACAAAACATGCCGGGGATTGCGGTGCTGCGCGCCGATGGCTACACCGTCCCCGCCTCCCCGCTGATCACTACCACGGGCGTGGCTTCACTGCTGCTGGCACCCTTTGGTTCACACGGAATCAACCTCGCCGCGATCAGCGCCGCCATCTGCACCGGCCCGCATGCTCACGAAGACCCGAAAAAACGCTACACGGCGGCGATGTGGTGCGGGATTTTCTACGGCATTGCCGGCATCTTTGGGGCCACACTGGCGGCGCTGTTCGCCTCCTTGCCCAAAGAACTGGTGCTGTCGATTGCAGCGTTAGCCCTGTTCGGCTCCATCATCAACGGCTTGACCATCGCCATGAGCGAAACGAAAGAACGCGAAGCGGCGCTTGTCACTTTCATGGTGACGGCATCCGGCATGACACTGTTTTCAGTGGGCTCGGCGTTCTGGGGCATCGTCGCAGGGGTGCTGACCTTGATGATCTTGAACTGGAAAGCCAAGTAGGGGCTGTCGGTCAACCCTTCAGATCGCCATCGCGCCACCATCGACCGCCAATGCATGCCCGGTGGTGAACGCGGCACCGTCGGAGCACAAATACAAAACGGCACTGGCGACTTCTTCAACGGTGCCGATACGTCCAACCGGGTGAATGGCTGCCGCAAACTCAGCTTTTTTAGGATCAGATTGGTAGGCCCGGCGGAACATATCGGTATCGATCACCGCCGGGCACACCGCATTGACCCGAATACGCTTTTTGGCATATTCGATGGCCGCTGACTTGGTCAGCCCAATCACCGCATGCTTGGACGCCGAGTAAATACTCATCTTCGGCGCTGCTCCCAACCCTGCCACCGACGCAGTATTGACGATTGCACCACCGCCCTGAGCCATCAATAGCGGCAATTGATACTTCATGCACAGCCAGACGCCTTTCACATTGACACCCATGATGGCGTCGAATTCGTCCTGCGTGCCGTCAGCCAGGCGCCCCTGCTCAATTTCGATGCCGGCATTATTGAAGGCGTAGTCAAAGCGACCATAAATCAGCAATGTCTGCTCCATCAGATGCTTCACATCCAGTTCGCGGGTCACATCGCACGGCACACAGTGCGCGCTACCTCCCGCCGCCCGAATGAGCTCAACGGTTTGCTCGGCGCGCGGTACATCCACATCAGCCACTATCACGCTCAAACCCTCAGCGGCAAAAGCCAACGCGGTGGCGCGCCCAATGCCAGCACCGGCTCCAGTGATCACCACAACCTGACCGGAAAACGTCATGCTCATTATTCTTGTCCTCACAGGGAAAAAGGCTCTCAAGCCAATAAACGCGATGCCGTCACCTATCAAGCGCTTATTTATCGAAGTGATAAACACCCGACCACAATAATCACTCAACCTAATGAAAAACCATTCGTAACTCAGCATTCACTTGATGACAGCCTCAAGAAGGTCTATCAACAGGCTTTGTCTTTAACGCTGAGAGCCTGCGATGACCACCGAGACCAACCGCCAATTTCTTCTCGCCAAACGCCCCGTTGGTGCAGCCACCCGCGACACCTTCACCTACCAGCAAGTCCCGGTCGAGCAACCGAAAGAAGGCCAGATTCTGGTCAAAAACCAGTACTTGTCACTCGACCCGGCGATGCGTGGCTGGATGAATGAAGGCAAATCCTATATCCCGCCCGTGGGCCTGGGTGAAGTCATGCGCGCTTTGGGGGTCGGTGAAGTGATTGCCTCCTCCCACCCTGACTTTGCTGTAGGCGACTACGTCAATGGCGCTTTGGGCGTACAGGACTACTTCCTCGGGGAGCCTCGAGGCTTTTACAAGGTCGATCCAAAACTGGCCCCCTTGCCGGTGTATTTGTCTGCACTGGGCATGACAGGCATGACCGCCTACTTCGCCTTGCTCGAAGTAGGGTCGCCTAAATCCGGTGACACGGTTGTGATTTCGGGCGCCGCAGGCGCGGTGGGCAGTATTGCCGGGCAAATAGCCAAGCTTAAAGGCTGCCGCGTGGTCGGCATTGCCGGCGGTAAAGAGAAATGCAAAGTACTGATCGAAGAACTCGGCTTTGACGGGGTTATCGACTATAAGAACGAAGACGTCACCGCGGGCCTGAAACGTGAATGCCCTAAAGGGGTCGACGTGTTTTTTGACAACGTGGGCGGCGATATCCTCGACGCAGTCCTGAGCCAATTGAACTTCAAAGCCCGCGTCATCATCTGCGGCGCCATCAGCCAGTACAACAACAAAGAGGCTGTAAAAGGCCCGGCCAACTACTTGTCACTGCTGGTCAACCGCGCGCGCATGGAAGGGTTTATCGTAATGGACTATGCCGACCGCTATGTCGCTGCGGGGCAAGAAATGGCGGGATGGCTGGGCAAGGGGCAATTGAAAAGCAGAGAACATATTGTCGAGGGTCTGGAAACGTTCCCGGAAACCCTGATGAAGTTGTTCAGCGGTGAGAACAACGGCAAATTGATTTTGAAGGTCTGAAATCGTAATCGCTGCCGCGTAAATGCGGCAGCGATTACTGACTCTTAAGCCAGCTCAGCAACCACTGCAGCGAGAGCTTTGGCCGGATCTGCTGCCTGGCTGATCGGACGGCCAATCACCAGATAATCCGAGCCTGCATCCAGCGCCTGACGCGGCGTCAGAATACGACGCTGGTCATCCACAGCGCTGCCCGCTGGGCGAATACCCGGTGTCACCAATTGCAGCGACGGGTGCGCAGCTTTCAAGGCTTGTGCTTCCAGAGCCGAACAAACCAGACCATCCATGCCGGCTTTTTGCGCCAGAGCGGCCAGGCGCAATACCTGCTCCTGTGGCTCGATATCCAGGCCAATACCGGCCAGGTCTTCACGCTCCATACTGGTCAACACCGTCACACCGATCAGCAGCGGCTGTGGGCCAGTGCGCTTGTCGAGCACTTCACGGCAAGCAGCCATCATGCGCAAACCGCCCGAACAGTGAACATTGACCATCCACACACCCATTTCGGCAGCCGCTTGAACAGCCATTGCAGTGGTGTTGGGAATGTCATGGAATTTAAGGTCGAGGAATACCTCAAAACCCTTGTCACGCAGCGTGCCGACAATTTCCGAAGCACAGCTGGTGAACAGCTCTTTACCCACTTTGACGCGGCACAACGTGGGGTCCAACTGATCGGCCAGTTTCAGTGCGGCGTCGCGCGTAGGAAAATCCAGGGCAACGATAATAGGAGTCTGGCAGTCGGACATTAGCGGGTTCTCAGGCTGGTCGAAATCGGCGCGCATTGTAGCGGAACAAGCCGCTCTCCGGCACCCGATGATCGAATTTTCACGATTTTAATCCCGGCGGCCCCATAGAGTGCTATTTGGAATAACCGGCCTACAATTGAACCACTGAACATCACCTTACTCACATATGAAAGAACTCCCCGCAGGGTAACCCTCTTGCCCCGCGGATAACCCTTCAAGGAGAACACAATGCCGTGGTATGCCTGGTTAATTCTGATCGTTGCCATCGGCGCCATCGTTGGCGCATTGATGACCCTGCGTGAGACCGCCAACAAAGTCGAGCTGACTGAAGAACAGCGTAAGCGTGTTGCCGAGCGTAATGCGGAAATGGATGCGAAAGAGAACAAGGACGGTTGAGATTGCGGGTGGTTTGAGCGGTGCTTTTGAAGCGGCTCCAATTACAAACCTTAAACCCGGAAACGAAAAAGGCCAGTCAATGACTGGCCTCAAGCATTCAAGTAACCGATTTAATTAACCGCTACCTTGTCGCGATTTTTTTCATAAATGGCTTTGCCAATGCCTTTCACTTCCAGCAACTCATCAGCCGAAGTGAACTCACCATTAGCCTCACGGTACGCCACAATGGCTTTGGCCTTGGCTGCGCCTACACCGGAGAGTTCACGCTGGAGTGTCACCTCGTCGGCCGTATTGAGGTTGATCGTGACCAACTCCGCCTCTGGCAAGGTATTCGCAGCCACAATCGGATCCGCGCCAACTGGCGCGGGAGTCGCGTGGACTCCGCTGGAGATACCGACCATCAAAGCCAAAAACATCGAAGAAATTAAGGCACTACGCATAAATGACACTCCATTACATCGTTAAGTGGAAACAGCTTTCCTGAGCTGTACTCCAAACGTAGGCGATGCTTATGGAGTGTCAAAAACCAGTGCATTGCAGGGTGTGTAGTTATAAAGGCTCTGCACGACGTTGTTGGTGAATCCAGTCGACAATCTCACCCTCTGGCGCATAACCACTGACCGTATTGCGCAACAACTGTCGAACCCGAGTGTAGTCATCCTCATCAACGGCCGAGAGCAGCTCCTCCAAGCGTTGCTTGAGCTCATCCCAGGACAACATGTCCTCATTGGCGCTCATGATCATCGGATGCTGCGTGGCAACCACGTTGTCACCGATCAGCAACTCTTCGTAAAGCTTTTCACCGGGCCGCAGGCCTGTGAACTCAATCTCAATATCGCCATGCAGATTTTTATCGGAACGAACGCTTAAGCCAGACAGGTGGATCATCTTCTCAGCCAGCTCGACGATACGCACCGGCTCGCCCATATCCAGCACAAAGACATCACCGCCCTGCCCCATGGAGCCCGCCTGAATCACCAACTGAGCGGCCTCCGGGATCGTCATGAAATAGCGGGTGATCTTTGGATGCGTAACGGTTAACGGGCCGCCCGACTTGATCTGCTTATGGAACAGTGGAATGACTGAACCTGAAGACCCCAACACATTGCCAAAACGCACCATGGTGAATCGGGTTTTATTGACGCGGGACACATTCGCCTTGTCACCGAACAACACAGGCGCGGCCTCACGGCTGAGCGCTTGCAGTGTCATTTCGGCCAAACGCTTGGTGCTGCCCATGACGTTGGTAGGACGCACTGCCTTGTCAGTCGAAATCAACACAAAGTTGGCCACACCCGACTGCAAAGCCGCTTGAGCTGTATTGAGTGTGCCAATGACGTTATTCAGTACGCCTTCAGCGATGTTGTGCTCAACCATCGGCACATGCTTGTAGGCGGCGGCGTGATAGACCGTGTCTACATCCCAGGTTTTCATCACATCCAGCAGTTTTTGCTCATTGCGCACAGAACCGAGGATAGGCAACAGCTTGACTGACAGCGATTCGCGCTCAATACGCTGCTCAAGTTCTGAAAGAATGCAGTACAGATTGAATTCACTGTGCTCGAACAGCAGAAGCGTCGTGGGCCGAAGCTCCAAAATCTGACGACACAACTCAGAACCGATGGAACCGCCTGCGCCGGTTACCAAGACACTCTGACCTTTGATGCAGTGTTCCAGTAAATCACCTTGAGCGGGCACAGGATCACGGCCCAGCAAGTCAGCGATATCGACTTCCTGAATATCATCAACCTTGACCCGGCCGCTGGCCAAATCCATAAAGCCGGGAATACTGCGAACGTGCAGCGGGAAGCCTTCAAGCAGCCCCAGAATCTCACGACGTCGCCCACGCGAAGAAGAAGGAATCGCCAACAGCAATTCCTGAGCGCCGGTGCGATCTATCATTTGTTGTATGTTTTCGGACTTGAATACCTGCAGACCGGAAATAACCCTGTCGGCAATACTTTCATCGTCGTCAATGAATGCCACAGGGCGCATCACACGCCCCATGCGCAGTGTTGCGACCAATTGATTGCCCGCAGCACCCGCGCCGTAAATAGCTACACGGGGTAAACCATCATCCCGGCTGGTGAAAGGCACATGCTGAGCGGCTGCAAACCAGTCACCCAAAAAATATTGACGCATGGCAAGGCGCAAGCCGCCGAGCATGATCAGGCTTAACCACCAGTAGTTGAAGATGATTGAGCGGGGTACGACGTTGTCGTGATTGCTGTACCAATAGACCACGACCGCCAAGATCAGCGATGAGAGACTGACGGCCTTGATAATGGCGATAAGGGCATCGTTGCCGAAGTAGCGCATGACGGCGCGGTACATGCCGAAGCGAATGAACAGGGGGATGGCAATGACAGGCGCGCAGATGAATAACCAGGCGTGCATCTTGACCGGGTTGATCATTTCGTCCATGCCCAAGCGCACGACAAACGCCAGCCAAAGCGCTAACCAGACTAGAACAACATCTGTCGCCACTTGTAAAACCCGCTTTTGGTGCCGTGAAAGGCTGAGTAAATACGCTCGAATTTTATCCATAACCCCTTTAACCACCTATGCCGCTCCAAAATACAGCTCGCAGTATACAAACCTGCATCACACACTACTTCAACAAACTGAGGTCTTAAGCTTGAGTGGCCTGCTGAACGACTTCACTGAGGACCTTACAGGTCAGCTCGATTTCCTGTTCAGTCAAGGTTGGGTGCACCAGGAACATCATGCTGGTTTCACCCAATGCCTTAGCATTGGCAAGACGTTGCGATGGTCTCCAACCTGTATTGTCAAAAGCTTTTTCAAGGTAGACCTCTGAGCAAGAGCCCGAAAAAGCCGGAACCCCCTGCGCAGCAATTTCAGTCAAGATGCGATCACGAGACCAATCGGCTTTCAGACGCTCAGGACGTATAAATACATAAGCCTTATACGCTGCGTGCACATCCTCACTGGACAAAACAGGCACACGCAGGGCTGGCAACTTCTGGGCCGTTTCCCAAATACAGGTGGCATTCTTGATACGGGCTGCCTGCCATTCCTGCATACGGCGTAATTGGATACGCCCTATCACAGCCTGGGCTTCAAGCATGCGCCAATTTGTGCCAAAGCTCTCATGCACCCAACGGAAACCCGGAGCATGCTCACGCTCATACACCGCTTCCCAACTTTTGCCATGATCCTTGTAAGCCCACATATCGGCCCACAATTGACGGTCGTTGGTGGTGACCATGCCGCCCTCACCCCCGGTCGTCATGATTTTGTCCTGACAGAAAGACCAAGCGCCTACATGACCAATAGAACCCACTGGTCGGCCTTTGTAATGCGTGCCATGAGCCTGAGCGCAATCCTCAATGACTTTTAACCCGTGCTCGTTGGCCAAAGCCATGATCGGGTCCATATCACAAGGCCAGCCAGCCAAATGCACACAGATCAGTGCTTTGGTACGCGGGGTCATGACTGCCTTGATGGTTTGAGCCGTGATGTTTTGGGAATCCAGATCAACATCGGCAAAAACGGGAACCGCGCCGGCATTGACGATACTGGATACTGATGCGAGGAACGTGCGGGACGTAACAATCACCTCATCACCGGCGCCAATTTTCAGGGCTTTGAGGGCCACGTCCAGCGCTACAGTGCCGTTAGCGAGGGCCACTGCATATTCAGTGCCCGACCAGGCGGCGAATTCTTTTTCAAAAGAACGCGTTTCCTGCCCCGTCCAATAATTAACCTTATTAGACAAAATGACATCACGTACAGCGTTAGCCTCTTCTTCAGTAAAAGAGGGCCAAGGAGAAAATGGGGTATTAAGCACGATTTAGTACCTACTAAAAGAAAAATGAAGAGTTCATCAGAGCTGGCAAGCATTTTTTAAAAAAATTAATGCAGTCGAGTTAGAAAGCTGATAAAGGTTTGGCCGGGACCCCTACAACAGTCACATCGTTAACAACGTCTTTGACTACAACTGCGCCGGCGCCTACCTTGACCCTAGACCCAATAGAGATTAACTGTTTAACACATGCTCCTATTCCAATCCAACTCAATGGACCGATAATAACGCCACCTGCCAGTCGAGCACCAGGTGACACATGGACAAATTCACCCAATGAACAGTCATGGTCGATGCTACATGCCGTATTAAGAATTGCACCGTCACCAATATTTGCACCTGGATGAACTACAACTCCGGCGAAAGCTACAATACCTATACCAAGAATAGCGTATCGACTTATAGATGCTGCGGGATGAATCAGATTAACGATTGAGGCTCCAGAATTGACTAAATCCATCATTTTTTGTCGGCGAATTTCATTATCGCCAATTGCGACAATTACGCCTTCATATTCATTCAGACGTTCAAACAATGTGCTTGTATTGCCTACAACTGGCCAATGCCTTAGAAGATTAATTGCGGGCCATTGGTCATCAAATATTTCGACATGGTTCCACCCGCACATTTCTGCAGTGTCAGCGACTACTTTTGCATGCCCACCAGCACCTAAAATCGCGATCTTTTTGGAAGAGCTCGTGCCTCCTGTAAATTTTGACATCGTGACTTCTCCATTGGCACTGATTCCCTCGCGCGCGAAAACCTTTTTCACAGTAAGAATGATTATTTTAAGATCAAGCCAGAATGAATGGTTATCCACGTACCAAACATCGTATTCGAATTTTTGGTCCCAGCTAATGGCATTACGCCCGTTAACCTGTGCCCATCCAGTAATCCCGGGCCTGACCAAATGGCGACGAGATTGTACAGGGCTATACAGAGGGAGATATTCTACAAGGAGGGGCCTCGGCCCTACTAAACTCATATCGCCTTTTAATACGTTCACAAGGCCTGGCAATTCGTCCAAACTACTGGATCGCAAAAAAGTTCCGAAAGATGTCATGCGTTCAGAATCAGGAAGAGAATTTCCATTCTGATCAAAAGCATTTTTCATTGTTCGAAATTTATACATCTTGAATGGTTTGCCATTAAGCCCAGGTCTTATCTGAGAAAATAATATAGGCCGACCTAAATTTCGCGCCACTAGGAAACTGACCACAAGAATGATGGGCAGTAATATGAGCAATCCTAAAAAAGACAAGCTCACATCCAATAGACGCTTAAACATTAATTTCTTCCTTATAGAAAGTGGCCATGCGCATGAAGTGGTCATTCCGGTTAAAACGACTGGTAACTCGAAGCTTGGCATTCTCTCCCATTTGCTTGAGCAATACGGGAGAAGTTGTTAACGACTCAAGCATTGCTTTCGATAGCGCACATTCATCTTTTGGGGGCACCAGCCAACCATTGTATCCAGGTGCTATTATCTCATTACAACCATTGATATTAGTAACGATACATGGAAGCCCCATTGCACCCGCCTGCAACACTACATTGGGGAAGCCTTCGCGATAACTTGGCAATATCAAAATATTTGAGCTATATAACGCAGGACGAATGTCTTTTTGAAACCCCAATAAATTAACTCTTGGATGAGATTCAAAAAAATCAATTACTTCAGGATTTATAGGGGCGGATGGATCATGATCTCCAACAATTAATAACTGTACATTGCCTGGCATTTTAGCAAAGGCCTCCGACAACTCACTCAACCCTTTGTCTTTATTCAACCTTCCGACAAAGCAAAAAACAAAATCATCAGACTTTATATTTAACAAAGCTGTTAATTCTGTAGCGCTACGGCTAACTGCGGGAGATTCAGCATTGAAATATGATAAATCTACACCTGCAATATTTCCATAACCGATAACACCGAGGGGCTTTGAGGTAATATTATATTTTATTAAATCCTGTTTTACGCCCTCACCTTCCGGCACTATGCGAGTAGCACAAACACAAATCAAACGATCAATCCATATTAATAACTTCTGCTTAAATCCATTTTGAGTTGGAAATATTAGACCAGTGAATGTATGAATCCGAACCGGAACACGGCATATCCATGCTGCTAACATTGAGACCAGACCAGCTTTGGGTGTATATGAATGAATTGCATATGGACGCTCCTTGATGATTAAGGAAACCATTTTAAGAACAGATATAAGATCCCGAAATAGACTAATCCCCCTGTTCATTGGCACACGATGAATCTTCAGGCCCTCATCAATAATGTGTGATTTATTGTCTGGGGACGTGACGAGTTCAACTTTAAAGTACTGACTCAGATAACGAGGCTGATCTTTTAGTATACTAGCGAATGTCTCAGGTACAGTTGTCACAATAAATATTTTTTTACGCACGTTAGAAACCTCAAATATTTGAATACAATCAATCTAAAGTAGCAATGTGCTGTCTTTTTCTAAATCCGCGAATCAAATTGGCTACAATTGCGCTAAAAATAAATGAAATTAGAATGGGGTAGTAAAACCAACCATACAAGCCAAACCTGTCATTATAGGCAACGCACAAAAGCGCGATATGAATAATACCAATAAATGCCAAAACCTTCATGAAAAAAAGTTTTTTTAAGTTAGCACTATTGTCAACTTTTGAGTCAAAACACAAACACACAACAGGAAATGAAGAAAAAAACCAAAAATCCCATCGAAAACCTGTTATGTACTGAGTATCTTCAAGATCAGTATAATTGCTAGAAAGACCTAATAATGAAAGTTGACTAAATACAACATTTGAAAGCGACGCAAACAATCCAAAGTAAGAAGCTAGTGATACAAGCGCCCAAACCTCAATTATACGCGAAAGCTTAATGCTTAAAACAAATTGGTTTAAAACAATGAAGGGAGCAAATATAATTGCAGACTTATGGAACAAAACAGCCACTATAAAAAAGGAGATAGCCCAGCCCTTCTTACTATTGAATAAGCTTGAAAAACACATTGTTATCATTACCACAGCCAAACCTTGCCTTATTACATTTGCAGATAAAGAGAAGAAAAATGGAAACATAACAACACTACATACTAAAAGCAAAGGAACTAAAGAAGATACACTGTAGAGGTTTTTGCACAATATAAAATAACTAGCCACCAAAAGAAAAGGAACAAGCCAAAACAAAACAACATAAGTCATTTCAAAATAGACCAGGAGCTTTGACAAATACACAAAAGCCTTATCAAACGGACCAATGATGCCATTCAATAAATCCATATAGAATTGATAGTAAGCTAACGTGTCCCCTTCGATATTTAAAGGCCGGGTACTTACATCACTGGCCACAACTGCGGAGAGCACACATACTAAAATCAAGTCAATACAGTACATCGCCTTTAATGATAAGCATTTAATATAAAATCGTAAGGACACTGCCCACAATAAAACAGCAATCATAATACAATATACATTAACCGTATAAAGATCTAAGTATGACATTCATAACTCCATACGCGCATCACATTATGAAACTTCAATAAAATCCTTGGGGATATTCGACTGCCACCTCCAAGCATCTGAAACCATATCTTGCAAACTAAGTTCAGCTTTCCAACCGAGCTCATCTAATGCTTTCTGAGGATTAGACCAGCACTTTGCAATATCACCCGGCCTGCGTTTTAATATGGTGTAAGGAATTTTTATCCCTGAAGCCTTTTCAAAAGCCGATAAGATTTCCAATACTGAATATCCCACACCAGTTCCCAAATTCCAGGTATGACATCCAGTATTAGCGCTCAAGTAGTTGACTGCTGCAAGATGTCCTTTAGCTAGATCTACAATATGAATATAGTCACGAACTCCAGTGCCATCAGTTGTATCGTAGTCATTACCAAAAATAGATAAACATTTTAATTTACCCGTAGCTACCTGACAAATATAGGGCATCAAGTTATTTGGTATGCCGGTAGGAAGTTCACCGATAAGTCCTGACGAATGCGCACCCACTGGATTAAAGTAACGCAGTATTGCTATTGACCACTTATCACTGCTCGATGCAAGCGATCTAAGAAACTTTTCAACAACTACTTTAGTTTCACCATAAGGGCTGTTTGCAGGTTCTAAATCTGTCGACTCTTTTATAGGCAATATTTTAGACTCGCCATACACTGTTGCTGAAGAGCTAAACACAAAGTTATATACATGCATTTCCTTCATGACTTCGAGAAGATTAATACTTCCACAGACATTTTCTTTATAATACTTAAGAGGGTCTACGGCACTTTCTCCTACAGCTTTGAGACCCGCAAAATGTATAACGGAGTCAATAGTATGATTTAGGAAAATATTTTTCATACTTCTATAGCATCCTACATCCGCTTTGATGACAAGAGGACTACGGCCACAGATTTTAATTATCTGCTCAAATATTCCTTCTGAACTATTAGAGAAGTTATCTACAACAATGACCTCATGTCCGCTATCCAATAGCTCAACTACTGTATGAGATCCAATAAAACCAGCACCACCAGTGACCAAAATTTTCATAAAAAACCTATATGCAAATATTAATTCTCAACGAGCTTTGAATAGCGTTTTCAATATACTAAAAAAAACTGCAGCTGCGTTTACAATGCTTTTATGAAGCAAAAATTCTCGAAGTAATGCTCCTGAAGTTTCTGCATAACCAAGCAGGCGGCGTTGTGAGGCACCGGGGTGCATCCTGTAGTCGAGTAAAGTTTCAGGCATATTATCCCACCGCACACCTATACGCTTTAGCCTCAACCACAGGTCATAATCTTCAGAGTTAAAACCAGCATTGTAACCTCTGACCTTTATAAGCATTGATTTACGAATTAAAGTGGAGGGATGCACAAATACATTTTTGAAAGGAAGATATTTGTTAATGGAACTCCCCTTAGGCAGCACTTTATATCCTGTAACTTCTTCAGATTGGTTAATAATTCTTATATCAGTCCCAACAACATCCAAGTCGTTATTCAGAAGGTATTCAAGCTGAAGCTTTAGACGCTCCGGATGAGCGATATCATCAGCATCCATTCTCGCGACGTAGTCAAATTTCGCATGCTCAATACCTACGTTCAAAGCATATGCCAACTGCGGAATATCACTCTTGATGATCACCAGCCTCTTTTCTTCAGAAAAGTTCTCCAACAAGAAATTTTCAATATCTTTAGCGTCTGGTCCATTTGCTACAACTAAGAGTTCGAAATCTTCAAAGCTCTGATCCAGAATACTTCGGACGGCTTTTTTCAAATAGTCATTACAGTTGTTTGTTGCCATCAAAACACTAATCATTACTCGACCTAATTGACAAAATGGATAAACAATAAATTAAAGCTAAATTATACGCTCGTATTTTTTTCTATACTCACTTTTACCTACAAGTCGTGGAATCAACTCTGCTGCAGAAAAAAAAGCCATGTATATATAAAAGGGGTACCGCGAAGATTTATAATAAGGCGCCGCATTAAACGCGTTGAGAAAATTATCGGCACAAACTTCAATTCCAAATATTGTGCTTTTCTGAAAATGATTATTTTCTAGGTCGACCACTTGGTCGCTAGTTAAACTAGCATAACTAATCAATAGCTCGGAAATTGGTTTTTTAACATAATTTAGATTTTGTTCGTGATATTCAGTGCCTGATAGGTCTGAAAAGAAACCGTATGATAAAGCCGACGGTTCATTTTCAATAGCAGTCACGCAAGGAATACCATTTGAAGCAGCCTGCAACAAGGCTGTACCTGTACCAACAAATACATCATATTTCTTAAGCGTTTCATCTAACGAACTGTAAGGCAGCTCTCCTTTAAGAGCTACATAGTTCTGAAGGCATAAAGTCGCAATTTTATCCTGCATCTGTTGATGCAAGGGGCCGGCTCCATAGACATCATACCTAACATCATAATTTTGGCTAACTAATGCTTTAACAACATCAAGCATATATAAATTATAAGTCTTAAAAGCCGTCAACCTACCAACTGAGATAATACGTAATTGTTGTTTAGACCTATCAATTGGCATTCTAGTCTTGGAGGCTAAATTAATTCCGAGAGGAAATGTTTTTGATAAAACATTATCGACGCCATTATTTTTGAGAGTAATTACTTGTGAAGCACTATTAAAAAATGCTATCAGTAGATTACGTCCACCAAAGATATATTTTCTAAAATATCTTTCATACAATGGTATATCCCCCTGCCCCCAAGCCAACTCATTAGAATGATATACCCCGAATATAAATTTAGCTTGAACACCTAAACAAGAAAAAACTCTCATGGCCGTAAAATATGTTAACGCACACGACACATGTACAAATTCACAACCAGAGAAAACCTCTCTCAATCGTTTTTTTCTCAACGGCATAAAAAGTTTAAATCTGGAGCCAATAAAGTTTTTACCTCCTAAAAAACAAAAGTCCTCCCAATAATAAATATCTGCAAATTTCTCAATTTCACACATCAATTCATGATTGCCAACATTCTTAAATAGAAATAAAAATTTTAGCCTTCTATTATTTTTTGCGAATTGCTTGGCAAGCCTTACAAAGAAAGTCTCAATCCCCCCAAGACTTAAAGACGGGTATATAAATAAGTACTGTTTCATTTGCGCATACCTTCTGCATTAATTTTGGGATTTTTCAAAAGATAAATTGACAATGCTATACAACAAACTAGGAAATAAATTCCATAGGTGATTGCATAGCTTTCCATAACCGTAATCAATCCTTTGTCACTATTGCCAAACAAATATACACACGCAATAAACAGAATAGATTGTATGCATTCAGCACCGATATAAAGCGCTGTCGCTCCTTTCGCAACGCCTACAAAACCAATAACATATGCACATATTTTGAAAAAATCACCAATCAACTGATATACAATCACTTCTCCAAGACCATTAAAAGATTCAGAAAATAGAAAACTGATAAAGAAATAACGCCACACATATAATATGCTGCCCCCCCCAATAAAAAGTACTGCAATTACCGACATGTATTTGACAACCAGCTTAAATATTATATCTTTTCGAGACTGATCAGAAATTACAGGTAAAAATACATATGCAAGAAATACACTAAAAAAACCCAGATATGCAGCAGATAACTTGATTGATCCTTGCCACAATCCTGCATCAAGATAACCAGCGTGTTCAATAAGCCACTGCCTGATTATAATTTCAACTAGCGGAAAAGCTATAACACTAGTAATCAACATTAATGAATAATGCGGCAGTCTTCCAAAAGAAAGTGTTCGTATTTTATGCGGAAGAAATGTAATTCTAATTTCTGATAATTTATAAACATATAATGCAGGAATCAAACTTAAAAATGCAGCGGATATAATTGCTAACGAAGCGCCAGGTAAACCACCATAGCGGACAAGAAGGTAAACGATCGGAACTGCCAGTAAGGAACCTGTGATTTGAATAAATGCGAACTTATGTGTTTGCCTTAACCCACTGACAATAGCATTAACTAGACTAGTTACGGCGTAGCCACACTGTGCAATACCGATAATTACGAAGACCCAATATAGATTCGTGTCGCCAAAGATATAGGACGCTAAGATTTTGGAGGTCAGACAACAGGATATCAAAATAACTATTGAACAAAAAAGTGAAAACGTAGCAGCTTCATTTATAAAACTTTTTAACTTATTATCATTACCGTTAAATTCGGCAACATATTTAATTACTCCATTGGTCACACCCCCCCCAGCCATTAATGCAAGGATTGAAGCAAAGCTAATAAACTGACCCAGCCTACCAAGGCCTTCTGGGCCCGCATAATAAGATATCAGCTTTATAAGTAGCAAACCAAGCATCATGCGCACTAAATGTGCAGATGAAGTTAATATAATGTTGCCGAAGCTAGACAATTTAATTTCCAAAGAGAATGTTCGAATTATTTGTAATAACTGATAACAGCATTAGATACAGTATTGATATCCAAACAAGTCATTCCAAACCACATAGGCAAACGTATAATTCGCTCACTTTCTACAGTAGTGTGTACATCGGCCCCTGCGAATTTTCCATATTTGACGCCTGCAGTTGCAGAATGCAATGGAATATAGTGAAATACGGCCTGTATACCGCAAGACAGTAAGTATTCAATCAACGACGATCTTTCTTCCAAATTCTTTACTTTAATATAAAACATATGAGCATTGTGCTCACACAATTCATTATTTGCAGGTAAATCAATAAACCCTGAAGCCTCAAGATGTTGAAGACGTTCTTTATATTTTTCCCATATCAAAAGCCTAGCTTCATTTACTTTATGCGCAGACTGCAATTGCCCCCAAAGATAAGCAGCTTGTAAATCGCATGGCAAATAGCTGCTCCCAACATCAACCCAACTGTATTTATCGACCATACCTCGAAAATATAAGCTTCGGTTAGTACCCTTCTCGCGAATAATTTCAGCGCGCTCGGCAAAGGCAGCGTCATTAATAATTAATAGTCCTCCCTCACCTCCGCTAGTATAGTTTTTAGTTTCGTGAAAACTATACGCACCAAAATGTCCAATAGAACCAAGAGGTTTACCTTTATAAAATGACAACATTCCTTGGGCGGCATCTTCGATAACATACAAATCAAATTTTTTGGCAATGCTCATAATTGTGTCCATTTCACATGCAACACCTGCATAGTGAACGGGTACAATTGCTCGTGTCTTATCTGTAATAGCCGCCTCAATCAGACTCTCATCTATATTCATAGTATGCGGTTTAATATCAACGAATACTATCTTAGCTCCACGCATAACAAAGGCATTAGCCGTACTAACAAATGTGTAGCTAGGCATGATTACTTCATCACCTGGCTGGATATCTATTAGTAGTGCAGCCATTTCCAGCGCGTGCGTACAAGAAGGCGTAAGTAGCGCCTTAGTACATCCTAAAAATACTTGAAACCAATTTTGACAAAGCCGACTAAACTCACCGTCGCCAGATAATTTTGTACTACGCATAGATTGGATAACATAAGCATCTTCACAGCCAATATGTAACGGCTTATTAAATGGTATCATTTTCATATCCCTGTAGGTAAGCCACTTCCATCTCTAGCAGATTTTTATTTCGCTCTTTTATTCGTCGCGCAGGATTACCAAGATATATCCCCCACTCCTTAGTGCTTTTATTAACAAGAGTCATGGCCCCAACTGAACATCCTTCAGCTATATTTACCCCAGGAAATACCATTGATCCGGCCCCTACTATGACATGGCGACCAATACTAACTGCAGCTTTTTTTTCCTTTTTGAATCTTGGTGGAACTGTTGGATTAGTAAGGCTAGCGCCAGAGTAGTCATCTGACTGACTAAAAACTTGGACACCATAAGCAAGACCAGAAAAATCCTCCATGGTTATTCCTAACTCGCCACCTGCCACCAAACAGAAAGGAGCAATATGCACATTACAGCCAATTTTAACCTGTCCAGAAAGCACACAGAAATCATCGATTCTAGAATTGTTTCCTATCTCAATAGATTCAGTATTGTATAAACTGGCCTTATCACTTATTTTTACTCCTACGCCTAACTTTTTGAAACCCATATTTTCTAATTGCTCTAATGTGTAATATGCCAAAACAACCTCACTTATTAATTATATGCACATGAGACGAATCATTTCTTTAGGCATATAAATATGCACATTCAGCAATGACTAGGTTTTTTTGGAAAGACAGCCGCTATGCCTCCCGTATCAAAATATTTAAGCCCCATTAAAGCACGGTGATAATTTATCTTTTTCGTTAATTATATATGCACTTCTTATTGGCCATTTGATCGCTATTCTCGAATCGTCCCACCGAATACTTCTTTCGGAATCTTTGTTGTAAAAATCAGTGACCTTGTAATTAAAGTGAGTATCGTCTTCTAACGCAAGAAAACCATGCGCAAAACCCGCAGGGATCCACAACATTTTTTTATTTATTTCATTCAACTCAGTTCCAAACCACTGCCCGTAAGTTGGCGAAGCTGGTCTTATATCTACAGCTACGTCGAAGACAGCACCTTTGGTAACACTCACAAGCTTTCCTTGCGCAAAAGGTTCTACCTGGTAATGCAATCCCCTTAGCACATCTTTTTTAGATAATGAGTGATTATCTTGTACAAAAATTTTTGCCTTTGGCACCCCTAAATCTTTCAAGCCTTCGTCGAAACGGAGTTGGTTAAAGCTTTCCATTAACCAACCTCGCTCATCTTCAAACACATCAGGCTCAATAATGACGATATCAGGAAGTTCTGCACAGTAGAATTTCATGCTTAAATCTCTTCTGACAATAGCTTGTTCAAGTACTGACCGTAGCCAGTTTTTTTAAACTTTTCAGCTTGTTCAGCTAATGTTTCTCGGGAGATCCATTGTTTATTAAAAGCAATCTCCTCAAGGCATGCTACTTTTAATCCTTGACGGTGTTCAATAGTATGCACAAAGTGGCTTGCTTCGAGCAAAGATTCATGCGTGCCAGTATCAAGCCATGCAAAGCCCCTACCTAGCAGCTCTACGTTAAGGCTTTGTTGCTCAAGATAAGCCCGATTAATGTCCGTGATTTCAAGCTCACCTCGCTGAGATGGTTTGATATTTTTTGCTATATCAATAACTTGATTATCGTAAAAATATAGTCCCGTGACTGCAAAATTAGATTTTGGAGTATCCGGTTTTTCTTCAATACTAAGTACTCGACCAGCCGTATCAAACTCTACGACTCCAAAACGCTCAGGATCTGATACATGGTACCCAAATACGGTTGCTCCGGTTTTTTGAGACATAGCTGATCGTAGATTACTTGAGAAATATTGTCCGTAGAATATGTTATCTCCAAGAATCAAACAAACTGGATCAGAACCTATAAACTCTTCGCCAATGATAAAGGCTTGCGCCAAACCATCGGGGCTAGGCTGTTCGGCGTAGCTGAGCTCAATCCCGTATTGGCTGCCATCACCCAGCAATTTTTTAAAGCATGGCAGGTCTTCAGGGGTCGAGATGATCAGAATTTCTTGCATCCCCGCTAGCATCAGCACAGACAGCGGGTAAAAAATCATGGGTTTGTCATAGATTGGCAGCATTTGTTTCGACACGCCCAGGGTGAGCGGGTGCAGCCGCGTACCTGAACCGCCGGCGAGAATAATACCTTTACGCTTGATGGTGCTCATCTAACTAGCTCTTCCTTAACTAATATGCGGTTGTCGCCTGACATGCTTTCAAGCGACGAGATTTAAGTCTTTAGACACGCTACCGCCCCAGGATTGATCGTCAATTTCCTGAGAACTCGCAGCTTCATCATTGCCCAGGCTCGACACCCGAGTACTGTTTATCAATTGGCGACAGAAGCCAAAGGCATACTAATCTGTAGTTGACGGTTCATCATTTTGATGAGGAGGATGACGCGTTCTTCGCCGTCCATGGACATGAAAATCGACTCTAGCCCTGCAAACCCTTCATCGTTCAATGTCACTGTTTGGCCGGGTTTGAAAGCGCAGAGCACGTTGGATCGGGCTCGGGCTTGCAATTGCTCAACCAGTTGCTGGCTTACTGGCAACGGCTGGCCGCCAAAGGCAACCACGCGCGCAACGCCGCGACTGGAGCGCAAGGGGGCCCAGTTTGCGCCAAGGGGCATATGAATGAATAGATAACCAGGGAATAAGGATTCTTGGACGAAATGACGCTTACCCCGCAGTAGTCGTTCACGGCTGCATACCGGGCGAGAGCATTCGTAGCCTTGGCGCTTAAGGTTTTCTTCTGCGCGCTCATCCTGCTTTGGCTTGCACTGCACCAGGTACCAATCCCCAAGCTTCGAGGCGACCGAGGTGTGAGGTGCGACGGTAGTTATGTCCATTGACCGTTCATTCTGCGTCTTCCTTGGTTTGCTATTGCGCTTGTCATTGCCTATAGCAAGCCGCTAAGTTCTTATAATGTTTGCGATGCTAGCTCGCTGGTATCAATACATCGACCGGCAGATTTCGTGCGCCGTACAGACCTTGCAGTTCCGCTGCCAATGCTTGCTTTGCTGACATTTCACCGTGCACCAATCTTATCTGCTCTGGCCAGTGGTCCATGCCGGATACGAAGTTGAGCAAGTCTAATTGGTCAGCATGCGCAGAGTAACCACCGAGGGTCGTAATATCTGCCGAAATCCGATGACGTTCACCTTCAAAGTCTACATATCCCCCCTTCGGGCCATACATTTGTATGGCGGCCCCTGGGGTGCCTTGAGCTTGGTAGCCCATAAACAGCACATTATGCCTCGCATCACCCAACATGGCTTTGAGGTAATTAACGATTCGGCCCTTCGAGCACATACCATTTGCGGCAATCACGATCGCCGGACGACCTGTACTGCTTAGGTAATTGACCACTTGCAAATGCTTGGCGTGGCTGTCCACCGTGATGAGCTGCTGGAAATTCAACGGGTTTCGCCCCGCTTTAAGTCGCTGTTGAGCGTCAGCATTCCAATATATATCCAACCCGCGGTATGTCGCCGTCAGTCTACTGGCCAATGGTGAATCGATTATGACTGGCAGCTGCGGCCAATTGATCGGTAAAGACTGATCCCCATCCAAGCTCACGCTCGCTGGCGTCGTTAATGATTTACGGTGAAGGATGTCTTCGATCTCGTAGAGCAGCTCTTGGGTGCGCCCCAAGCTGAAGGCAGGAATCAAAAGTGTGCCTTGATCTGCCAAAGCTTTATCGATAGCTAGCTCCAACCGGTCTTGTCGGGTTGCTCGATCTTCGTGCAGTCGATCACCGTAGGTGCTTTCGAGGATCAGAATATCGGCACGCTCAGGCGATTGAGGCCCAAGCAACAAGGGTGTATTGGGCGCACCCAAGTCTCCAGAAAAGACAATGCGCTGGTTCACGGCTTTTTGCGGGTATGTCAGATCGCATTCCACATAAGCTGACCCCAGTATGTGCCCTGCTCTTTGCAAACGAATTCGCGCCTGTAAAGTGTCGGACTGCGAAATGGGGAACCACTGCCCAAACGGGACTGCTACTGTCTGCTTCTGCACACGCTGCAAATAGCGATCCAGGGTGCGAGTGTCTCGACTGAATTCAAGCTTGAATGCATCCTCCAGGACCAAGGGCAGCAGCTTGGCCGATGGTTCGCTGCAAATAATCGGCCCCTCGAAACCCGCAGCCAGTAAATGCGGGATTCGACCAATGTGATCTGCATGAATGTGAGTCACGATCAATGCTTTGATCCCATTGATGGAGAACTCTATGTTGTTCGCACGGTCATCATCTGCAGGTTCATTACCCTGGAATATTCCACAGTCGATTAACAGACTGCTTTGCGCGGCCATGTGCAATTGATGGCATGACCCCGTGACGCCATTAATGGCGCCATGGTGAATGATGTGCGGGTAAGGCATAAGCTTGCTCTCGATACAGCTCCATGAAGAGGCAATTAGTCCACAAGTAAGGCCGTTAATCACCCGACCTTAATGCTTTTCAGGAGCGATCTTTTTGCAAGGTTTTTCCGCTAAGGCCTGACTCGTTCGAACGAATGAGTGTCGCGGACAATGTAGGCGCCATTGATGGTTGAGGCCCCGCTACACGCGCGTGAAAAAAGTGGCGTACGAGCGCTATAAGCACACCCAACATTCCACCCAATACCAAGCCGAGCAGCAATATCAGGGCCTTTTTCGGTTTGACAGGCGCCGTGGGAGCCAAAGCCTTACGATCAATCGATACCAACTTCAAATTGGTGAAGTCCAGATTGCTCAAATTGCTCAGCCTGACAAGTTCGGCACGTAACGGCTCAACACCCTGCAGAAATACGTCTTCATTTTGACGTTGCTTGAGCACTTCAACTTCGCGATTGCTCTGGAGCAATTGCAATTCTCTTGCAATTTGAGCAATACGCGCTTCGGTGAAGTCATCAGTTTTACGCTGCTGCAAAGCCAACCGCTCTGCCTCAAGGGCATCGACACCCATGAAGTACAACGGGATTTGTTGATTTGTTATTTCGGTGCGCATGATGCTGGAGTCGCTGCTACGTGCAGAATCTCCTAGCGCAGAGGGTGTTGTTGGCTTTTGAATACCCAGCGATCGGGCGATGCCGATGGCTTCGCTCAATTGGGCCATTCTGTCGGTTCGGTTAATTTTTAGCTGATTACGTAACGCTTTTAACTCGTCTTGCAATTGTGCACGCTTCAGAACATCAGCTTCTTCGAGAGAGGCAATGCGTGCTTCCTTGCCATTTTCGTAGCTGGCGCGAGCGGCATTTATCTTGCCTTTAAGCTCGGTGAGACGGTTATTCACAATGACTTTGAGGTCAGCCGCAATCTGATCACGCTCAGCGTTGATGGCGTAGTCTACAAATCCGTTAAGAATTTGAACGCCATCCACCCCTTTTGGATAGTTCAGCTCCAGGCTGATGAAGGCACTCAAGGAATCTGCTTTTTTGGGGTCGGGTTGCATCAGTCGCAGCGAATCGCGGTTGAACTCCTCGAAACTTTGTTCAAGGGTACGCCCCGGTTGTTTGAATTGGCTGAACAGTTCCTGATTTTCGCGGAAAAAGCCCAAGCGCGAATCATAAGACTCAAGGCTGGCACCGACTTTGTGCAAAGCTTCATTGGGTGGGAGGTTATAAACACCGGAGCGGTTCAAAGCATCCAGTTCATTGATCGCTGCCGGGCGCAGAACGCTTGTGACTTTGTATTCTGGGGTCACTGCATAGGCATAAATCAATGCAAGAAGCCCACACACTGCCGTGGTTGCGATGATGATGAGCTTTTGTTTCCAGATGGCCTGGAACAACGCAATCAGATCGACTTCATCAGCTGAAGAATTTCGGGGAAGATTAGAAATACTTGTCACAACAAAGGCCTGCCTTCAAAAAGAAACTGCGGGCTCGTTATGCAGAAATTTTCTTACGTGCATCTTTTTATAGTTTTTTTCAGCAGGCAATGCGTCACTGCGCACCTGAAGAAGCACAAAAATAGCTGGCAATCGAGAACAGACCGGATTTTGCCAGTTTTACAAAACAATACAAGACTTGACTGGAAACTCACGCACCCGTACGACTCTTCCTACAGAAGCCTGGTGCCCTGCCCATAGAGTTGCTCACGGTCGAGGCGTCTCCAGTTTTCGGACTTTGCCCCAACCAGTTGAGGCTAAACCCTGCCAGAAAGCCTTAGCTCGAGCGTAGCTCACGCTTCAATGCAGCTCGCTTGCGCCAGTACATCAACATGCCAAGAAGCGGGCCAATCGCCAGACCGATCAACAACGCGCCAACAAAAAAGAGCGCTATTGAAAGCGGTGGAGACTGCCACCCAAGAAACGTCAATGACGCGGTCTGTTGATTTTCAAGAACAAAAATCACCACGCCAAAAAATATCAGCAAAGCGATAACGATCAACGCAGCTTTTTTAAACGGATGCATGGGCGCCTCCTTTTCCCACAAGGATCAATTGTCGTCTTCCTCGTCTTCATTCACGCGGTCGCGTAATTCTTTGCCCGGCTTGAAATGCGGTACGAACTTACCGTCAAGCCTTACAGACTGACCCGTCTTGGGGTTTCGGCCCACTCGGGGCGCTCTGTAGTGCAGTGAGAAGCTGCCGAAACCACGGATTTCAATGCGGTCTCCAGTAGCCAGGCATTGTGACATTTGCTCAAGCATGGTCTTGATAGCCAGCTCAACATCTTTGGATGAGAGCAGCCCTTGATGGGTGACAATTCGTTCGATCAACTCCGACTTCGTCATATTTTTCCCTTCTTTTTCAAGCAGCTAGATCAGCGCTTCAAAGGTTTTAGCACGATCAAAGCAATTTGAACAGCCCAGGGCTTGACTATCTTTGCGCGAACAGATGCAGCATGTGAGCACCTCTTTATTGCATATCGCCAGCCCCCCGCACAGCGCCGCCGAGCAACTCTGAACTCTCCCAGTCACGCTATATGCGGGCGAATGCAGGAGACTCAAGGTATCCCACATAACAGCTCAGCGCCGCACACGCTCGCCTACAGACTCCCATGCCGCTCTTTATCAAATCGCAGGCACAAAAAAGGGCGACCGAAGTCGCCCTTTTTCTATGGTCAATCAGAACTTAGTTCTGTTTTTCCATTTGTGCACGCAGCAGGTCGCCCAGAGTGGTCGGACCAGCAGCAATGTCAGAGGTAGCTGGCTTGTCGCGCAGGCTCTGGATTGCTTCTTTCTCTTCAGCATCATCTTTCGACTTGATGGAGAGTTGGATTACGCGGCTTTTGCGGTCAACGCTGATGATCTTGGCTTCTACTTCTTCGCCTTCTTTCAGAACGTTGCGCGCGTCTTCAACGCGGTCACGGCTGATTTCGGAGGCTTTCAAAGTCGCTTCGATATCCGGAGCCAAAGTGATGATGGCGCCTTTAGCGTCAACTTCTTTCACGATGCCCTTAACGATTGCGCCTTTGTCGTTCTCTTGAACGAACTCGGAGAACGGATCGCTTTCCAGCTGCTTGATACCCAGGGAGATGCGCTCACGCTCTGGATCAACAGACAGGATAACGGTGTCCAGCTCGTCGCCCTTCTTGAAACGACGTACGGCTTCTTCGCCCACTTCGTTCCAGGAGATGTCGGACAGGTGAACCAGGCCGTCGATGCCGCCGTCCAGACCAATGAAGATACCGAAATCGGTGATCGACTTGATGGTGCCGGAGATTTTATCGCCCTTGTTGAACTGGCCAGAGAAATCTTCCCACGGGTTAGATTTGCACTGTTTGATGCCCAGGGAGATACGACGACGCTCTTCGTCGATGTCCAGAACCATAACTTCCACTTCGTCGCCGACTTGTACGACTTTCGAAGGGTGGATGTTTTTGTTGGTCCAGTCCATTTCGGAAACGTGTACCAAACCTTCAACGCCTTCTTCCAGCTCAGCGAAGCAGCCGTAGTCGGTCAGGTTAGTTACACGAGCGGTAACACGAGTGCCTTCTGGGTAACGGGCTTTGATAGCAACCCATGGATCTTCACCCAGTTGCTTCAGGCCCAGGGAAACACGATTGCGCTCGCGATCGTACTTCAGAACCTTGACATCGATCTCGTCGCCAACGTTGACGATTTCGGAAGGATGCTTGATACGCTTCCAAGCCATGTCGGTAATGTGCAGCAGGCCATCGACGCCACCCAGATCGACGAATGCGCCGTAATCCGTGAGGTTTTTAACGATACCTTTAACTTGCTGACCTTCTTGCAGGGATTCCAGCAGAGCTTCACGCTCAGCCGAGTTCTCTGCTTCAAGAACGCTGCGACGCGAAACAACAACGTTGTTGCGCTTCTGGTCAAGTTTGATGACCTTGAATTCCAGCTCTTTGCCTTCCAGGTGCGTGGTGTCGCGCACTGGACGAACGTCAACCAGAGAACCTGGCAGGAA
The DNA here is from genome assembly GCF_045062345.1 of Pseudomonas sp. 2024-210. Taxonomy (NCBI): domain Bacteria; kingdom Pseudomonadati; phylum Pseudomonadota; class Gammaproteobacteria; order Pseudomonadales; family Pseudomonadaceae; genus Pseudomonas; species Pseudomonas sp. 2024-210. The sequence continues at coordinate 44,081 of NZ_JBJGEJ010000007.1, forward strand.
CGCACGGATGCCGTTAACGTCGACAGTGAAGCCGCCTTTAACCTTACCGTTGATAACGCCCTTAACCACTTCTTCTGCTGCGAAGGCTGCTTCCAGAACGATCCAGCATTCAGCGCGCTTGGCTTTTTCACGGGACAGTTTGGTTTCGCCAAAGCCGTCTTCGACCGCGTCCAGCGCAACGTGAACTTCATCACCGATGTTGATGTTCAGTTCGCCAGCGTCGTTGTGGAACTGTTCCAGCGGGATGAGGCCTTCAGACTTCAAACCAGCGTGAACGGTTACCCAGCCAGCTTGGTAATCGATATCAACGATGATAGCGGTGATGATAGAGCCTGCCTGAAGATTCAGGGTTTTTAGGCTTTCTTCAAAGAGTTCTGCAAAGCTTTCGCTCATTTTAATTCCTGTTGAATAAGGGCGAAGGAATACGCCCATCAGCCACACTCCAGACAATGTGGGTTACGTTCATATAAAAGAAGGCAAGCAGGACTATTTCTGGTCTCCTGCCTGCTTTCTTGGTCATCCGGCAATATCGCGAAGTGCGATTTCACTCATGATGCGTTCAAGCACCTGCTCGATAGACAACTCCGTAGAGTCCAGCTGTATGGCATCAGCCGCCGGCTTGAGCGGGGCTATTGCACGCTGCGTGTCACGTTCATCACGGGCACGAATCTCTTCCAGCAGACGCGGGAGACTAACATCATCGCCCTTGGCCTTCAACTGCAAGTAACGGCGGCGCGCACGTTCCTCGGCGCTGGCCGTCAGAAAAATCTTCAATGGGGCGTCGGGAAAAACCACTGTTCCCATGTCCCGGCCATCGGCCACGAGCCCCGGAAATTCGCGAAATGCACGCTGACGTTCCAGCAAAGCCGCGCGCACAGCGGGTAGCGCCGCTACGGTCGAAGCACCCGCAGCCACTTGCTCACTGCGGATGGCGTGTGTGACAACATCACCTTCCAAGATAATGCTCGCCGCCTTGCCATTCGTCGCTCCGACGAACTGCACATCAAGATGCGCTGCCAATTTGCTCAGTAAAGGCTCGTTATCCAGGGCAACACCATGATTGGCCGCAGCAAAAGCCAGCAAACGGTACAACGCCCCCGAATCCAGCAACCGCCACTTCAAAACATTGGCCAGGCGACCCGCAACCGTCCCCTTGCCTGAGCCGCTCGGCCCATCAATGGTAATGACCGGTGCCGGGCTGTTCACGACTGCGCCTCTTGAACGACACGCATGCCCACTTGCTTGCACAGTGCCAGGAAGTTAGGGAATGAGGTCGCCACGTTGGCGCAGTCATGGATACGAATAGGCGCCGTTGCGCGCAATGACGCCACACTGAAGGCCATCGCAATGCGATGATCACCATGACCGTGCACCTCACCCCCACCGATGATGCCACCATCAATAATGATGCCATCCGGCGTCGGTTCACACTTGACGCCCAGCGCCAACAAACCGTCCGCCATCACCTGAATGCGATCAGATTCCTTGACGCGCAGTTCTTCTGCACCGCGCAGAATCGTTCTGCCCTCAGCCACGGCAGCCGCTACGAACAACACCGGGAATTCATCAATGGCCAACGGCACCAGCGCTTCAGGAATTTCGATCCCTTTAAGCTTGGCCGCCCGCACTCGCAGATCCGCAACCGGCTCACCGCCCACCTCACGTTGATTCTCAAGGGTGATATCTGCCCCCATCAAACGCAGAATGTCGATGACGCCTGTGCGGGTCGGGTTGATGCCCACATGCTCAAGCAACAGATCAGAGCCGGGGGCAATCGATGCCGCCACCAAAAAGAAGGCCGAAGATGAGATATCACCCGGCACTTCAATATGAGTCGCTGTCAGCTTATGACCAGACTCAACTGAAGCTGTAGGGCCATTTACCGTTACCGGGTAGCCAAAGCCTTGCAGCATGCGCTCGGTATGGTCACGAGTGGGCGCAGGCTCTGTAACGGATGTTTTGCCTTCGGCATAGAGACCCGCCAGCAGCAAGCAGGACTTAACCTGCGCACTGGCCATCGGCAAGGTGTAATCCATCCCTTTAAGGGTATGACCACCACGAATGGTCATTGGCGGACGGCCTTCAGCTGCGGTTTCTATCACAGCGCCCATTTCGCGCAATGGATTGGCGACGCGATTCATAGGACGCTTGGTCAGAGAAGCATCGCCCGTCAGGGTGGTATCGAAGCTTTGCGCGGCCAACAAGCCGGACAATAAGCGCATCGACGTACCCGAGTTACCCAGATAGATAGGCCCTGGCGGTGCTTTCAAGCCGTGTAGCCCGACGCCATGAATGGTAACGCGACCTTCATTTGGCCCTTCAATCACCACGCCCATGTCGCGGAACGCTTGCAGCGTTGCCAAAGCGTCTTCGCCCTCCAGAAAACCTTCAACCTCGGTCGTGCCTTCGGCCAGCGAGCCGAGCATGATCGAACGATGAGAGATGGACTTGTCGCCCGGTACACGAATACGGCCATTTACTTGGCCACCAGGATTTGCCAGGAAAATCAGATCATTTGAATTCATAGGGTCCACATAAGCCCGGCGGGCCAGGATTTTACTGAAATGCTCGCGAGCAACACGGGCGCGTGTAAAGACGCCCAGCAATTGATGCCCATCCCCTGCATCAACCGCGTCGCGCAAGGCGTCGAGGTCAGTGCGAAATGTATCTAATGTGCGCAGCACCGCTTCGCGATTTGCGAGAAAGATGTCATGCCACATTACCGGGTCGCTTCCGGCGATTCTTGTGAAATCTCGAAAACCTCCCGCAGCGTAACGAAAGATATCCAGATTCTCATTGCGCTTGGCAAGAGAGTCCACTAAGCCAAACGCCAGCAAATGCGGCAAATGGCTGGTTGCTGCCAATACTTCATCGTGGCGCTCAACCTGCATATGCTCAACATCAGCACCCAGGGCTCGCCACAGCGTATCGATAAGGGCCAACGCTGCAGAATCGGTCTGAGCAACAGGCGTCAATATCACTTTATGCCGCTCAAACAGACTGGCATTGGATGCTTCAACTCCGCTTTGCTCAGAACCAGCAATGGGATGGCCCGGTACGAATCGCGCCGGCATACCGCCAAAGGCTTGAGTCGCTGCACGCACAACATTGCCTTTGGCGCTGCCCACGTCGGTCAGCACAGCCTCCCCGAGGTCCATGCCAGCCAGCAGACCGAGCATTTTCTCCATAGCCAGAATCGGTACTGCTAACTGGATGACATCGGCCCCGACACACGCCGCGGCCAAGTCAGACTCACAACGATCGACCACGCCCAGTTCTACCGCCCGAGTGCGCGAAACCGCATTCAGGTCGACACCTACTACCTCACGGCACAAGCCGCTTTCGCGCATGCCCTTGGCAAAGGAGCCACCGATGAGGCCCAGCCCGACAACCACCAGGCGCCCCACAATAGGTTCAACAGATTGCAACGACATGACATCAACCACGAACAAGGACCTTGGCCAGCGCTTCTAGCAGACGCGTATTCTCGACCGGCAAACCTATCGTGACGCGCAAGTGGTTCGGCATGCCGTAATTGGCCACCGGACGCACAATGACGCCTTCACGCAAGAGGCCTTGATAAACAGGAGCGGCCACCTGACCGAGATCCAGCGCAATGAAATTGCCTTTGGACGCAATCCAGCTCAGACCCAGCTCGCGAAAGCCTTCCTGCAATTGGTGCATACCCGCGTCATTAAGACGGCGGCTTTGTGCAAGGTATTCGGTGTCCTGCAGCGCGGCGCAGGCCGCAGCGAGTGCAAAGCTATTCACATTGAACGGCTGACGGACACGATTCAATACATCCGCCACCACGGCGCTCGACAGAGCGTAACCCACACGCAGGGCCGCCAGGCCGTAAGCTTTGGAGAACGTGCGCGAAACCAGTAGATTGGGGTAAGCCGAAAGGAACTCAAGGCCATCCGGCAGCTCGCCACCTTCGGCGTACTCGATATAGGCCTCATCCAGTACCACCAGTACTCGCTCAGGCACATCCTGCAAAAACTCATTCAGCGCATTCGTGTCGAACCACGTCCCCGTAGGGTTGTTCGGATTGGCAATAAAAACGACACGTGTGTTGTTGTCGATCGCCTTGAGCATGGCCGGCAGGTCGTGCCCCCAGTCTTTGGCTGGCACCACGTGCGAATCAGCCCCTACGGCCTGAGTGACGATTGGATAAACCGCGAAGGCATGTTCACTGAAGACGGCATTCAAGCCCGGCGCCAGATACGCGCGCGCGACCAGTTCAAGAACATCGTTCGAGCCATTACCCAGCGTCACTTGGTCCAACTGCACGCCACACTGGTTTGACAACAGACTCTTGAGAGCAAAGCCGTTACCGTCCGGATAACGCGTCAGCTCGGCCAGCTCGTCTTTAATGGCAGCCAGCGCCTTGGGACTCGGCCCCAAAGGGTTTTCATTACTCGCCAGTTTGACGATGGTCGCCGGATCTATATCCAGCTCACGCGCCAACTCATCCACAGGCTTGCCCGGAATGTATGGCGAAAGTAGTTGTACGCCCGGCTGCGCCAGGGCGAGAAAATCACCGCTCATGTTATGACTGCCTCACAAAACCGCTTTCGGGTAGGAACCCAACACTTTAAGCGCCACGGCTTCTTGACTGATTTGCTCCAGAACACTTTTGACCAGCGGGTCGCGGTGATGGCCGGCAAAATCGATGAAGAACACATAGGTCCATTTACCGCTACGCGAAGGCCGCGTCTCAATACGCGTCAAGTCGATGCCGTTTTCATGAAATGGCACGAGCAACTCATGCAGGGCGCCCGGACGGTTACTCATCGATACGATGATCGAGGTTTTGTCGTCACCGGTCGGCGGTACTTCCTGGTTGCCAATCATCAAGAAACGCGTGGAGTTATCCGGGCGATCCTCGATTTTCTCGGCCAGACGGGTCAGGCCGTACAAGCCCGCCGCCATATCGCCAGCAATGGCCGCCGAATTCCACTCACCCTTGACCCGTTTGGCCGCCTCGGCATTGCTCGACACCGCAATACGCTCGACATTCGGGTAATGCGCGTCCAGCCATTTGCGGCACTGAGCCAATGACTGTGCATGGGAGTAAATACGGCTGATGCTGTCGGTCTTGGTGTTCTCACCTACGAGCAAATGGTGGTGGATACGCAGCTCGACTTCGCCGCAGATCACCATATCGTGCTCAAGGAAGCTGTCCAGCGTATGGTTCACAGCCCCCTCGGTGGAGTTTTCGACCGGTACCACGCCAAAATTGACAGCGCCAGCAGCGACTTCACGGAACACTTCGTCAATGGCTGCCATGGGTTTGCTGATCACAGCATGGCCAAAGTGCTTCATTGCCGCCGCTTGAGTAAAGGTGCCTTCCGGGCCGAGATAAGCCACCTTCAGCGGCTGCTCCAGCGCCAGGCAGGACGACATGATTTCGCGGAACAACCGCGCCATCTCTTCGTTGCCCAGCGGGCCCTTGTTGCGCTCCATGACCCGCTTGAGCACCTGAGCTTCACGCTCCGGGCGATAAAAGACCGGCACTTCACCCTCAGCCAGCGAGGCCATTTTAACGCGCGCCACTTCTTGTGCGCAGCGAGCGCGCTCACTGATCAGCTCTAGAACTTTTTCGTCCAGGCTGTCGATGCGTACGCGCAGCGCTTTGAGTTCTTGCTCGGACATTAGCCGTGTTCCTTTTCGAACTCTGCCATGTAAGCCACCAGCGCATTAACCGCGTTGATGTCTACGGCGTTATAAATCGAAGCCCGCATTCCACCCACCGAGCGATGCCCTTTGAGGTTCAACAAGCCACGCGCCTCGGCACCCACCAGAAACGGCTTGTCGAGACGGTCATCCGCCAGGCGGAACGGCACGTTCATCCACGAACGATCTGGGGTGTTGATCGGGTTGCTGTACAAGCCACTGGCATCAATAAAGTCATACAACGTACGTTTTTTGACTTCATTGAGTTTGCCAATCGCTTCGACCCCACCCTGCTCTTTCAGCCACTCAAACACCAGACCGGACAAATACCAGGCCAGTGTCGGCGGCGTGTTGTACATCGAGCCATTGTCGGCTGCGACCTTGTAGTCCAGCATCGTCGGGCAAATCGAGCGGGCACGGCCCAGCAAGTCTTCACGAATGATGCTGACCACAATACCGCTCGGGCCGATGTTTTTCTGGGCGCCGGCGTAGATCATGCCAAAACGCGACACATCAATCGGACGCGACAGAATGTCCGAAGACATGTCTGCAACCAATGGCACATCGCCTGTTTCTGGAACCCAGTCAAACTCCAGACCGCCGATGGTTTCGTTGGGCGCGTAGTGAACGTAGGCAGCATCCTTGGAAAGGCTCCACTCGTTCTGACCCGGAATCGCAAAGTAATCGTAAGACTTGGCACTGGCCGCCACGTTGATGTGGCCAAAGCGCGAGCCTTCTTCAATCGCTTTTTGCGACCAGATACCGGTGTCGATGTAGTCGGCAGTACCGCTTTCGGGCAGTAGATTCAACGGAATCTGAGCAAACTGCTGGCTCGCGCCGCCCTGCAGGAACAGCACTTTGTAATTCGAGGGAATAGACAGCAGGTCACGCAAATCCTGCTCAGCCTTGGTCGCAATGGACACGAACTCATCACTTCGATGGCTCATCTCCATGACGGACAGGCCCTTGCCATGCCAGTCAAGCAATTCTGACTGGGCACGCAACAGGACAGCTTCAGGGAGCGCAGCAGGACCTGCGCAGAAGTTATAGGCTCGTTTGCTCACATCCACTCTCACTCTGATTTGGTGGGTCACGCAATAAATTGGTTGGCGCACATCATCGAGTGCGCGATTGAGCCTGCTCGCGATAGCGGTAACAGTCAGCATGAATGTTGAGTGTTAGTCAGTCATCGCCAGCACGCTCGCTGCGCACATACAACAAGGGGGCGAATCTTCATCCGCCCCCTTGTGTGTCCGCTTATTCCTGCGGCTGCTCTTCGTCAGCGTCTGTCTCTAGCGGCTGCTCATCATCAAGACCGTCGCGCACGGTCTCGACCTCGAGCTCAGCACCACCCTCGCCTTCGCCTTCAAGCTCTTCATCCTCGACTTCCGACGGCTCCTGAACCCGCTCAAGCCCTACCAACGTTTCATCGCTGGCCAGTTTGATCAAGGTGACGCCCTGGGTGTTACGACCCAGGCTCGACACTTCGTCAACACGTGTACGAACGAGTGTGCCCTGATCGGAAATCAGCATGATTTCTTCGCCGTCCTGCACCTGAACCGCACCGACCAGACGGCCGTTACGCTCATTGCTGACCATGGCGATAACGCCCTGACCGCCACGCTTGTATTCAGGGAACTCACTGATCGAGGTGCGCTTGCCATAACCACGTGCCGAAGCAGTGAGGATCTGGCTGCCTTCTTCCGGGATCAGCATCGAAATCAGCTTCTGACCTTCTGGCAGACGCATGCCGCGCACACCACGAGCCGTACGGCCCATGGCGCGGACGTCAGACTCTTTGAAGCGCGTTACCTTGCCACCGTCGGAGAACAACATGACTTCGCGCTCGCCATCCGTGATCGCGGCGCTGATCAGCACATCACCTTCGTCCAGTTCCAGCGCGATCAAGCCGACGCTGCGCTGACGACTGAAGGATTCCAGCGGGGTCTTCTTCACGGTGCCGTTAGCGGTTGCCATGAAGATGAAGTGACCTTCGGTGTATTCCTCGACTGGCAACATCGTGGTGATGTACTCACCTTCATCCAGCGGCAACAGGTTGACCAACGGTCGACCACGAGCTGCGCGGGAGGCTTCAGGAATCTCATACGTCTTGAGCCAGTACACCTTGCCTTTGCTGGAGAACAGCAACAGCGTGGTGTGACTGTTGGCAACCAGCAGATGAGCAATGTAGTCCTCATCCTTGACGCCAGTCGCTGATTTACCTTTACCGCCGCGGCGCTGTGCCTGATACGCAGCCAATGGCTGGGTCTTGGCGTAGCCACCGTGGGAAATCGTCACAACGCGCTCTTCTTCCGGGATCATGTCGCCCAGCGTCAGGTCGAGACGATGATCAAGGATTTCAGTGCGACGCACATCGCCATATTCAGCACGGATGACTTCCAGCTCTTCGCGAATCACTTCCATCAGACGCACAGCGCTGCTGAGGATGCGGATCAATTCGCCGATCTGGTTCAGTATTTCTTGGTATTCGGCCAGCAGCTTCTCGTGCTCAAGACCGGTCAGACGGTGCAGGCGCAATTCAAGAATGGCTTGAGCCTGTTCTGGCGACAGGAAGTACTTGCCGTCGCGCAGACCGTATTGCGGATCAAGGTTATCTGGACGGCACGAATCAGCACCAGCCCGCTCAACCATCGCCACTACCGCCGTCGATTCCCAAGGTGTGCTGATCAGCGCTTCCTTGGCTTCAGACGGGGTTGGCGAGGCTTTGATCAACGCAATAACCGGATCAATGTTGGACAGGGCAACCGCCTGACCTTCAAGGATATGGCCACGCTCGCGAGCTTTACGCAGCTCGAACACCGTACGACGCGTAACCACTTCGCGGCGGTGACGAACGAATGCTTCAAGCAGATCCTTGAGATTGAGGATGCGCGGACGACCGTCGATCAGGGCAACGATGTTGATACCGAACACCGCTTGCAGCTGGGTCTGAGCGTACAGGTTATTGAGAATAACCTCTGGCACTTCGCCGCGACGCAATTCGATCACAACACGCATGCCGTCTTTATCGGACTCGTCACGCAGCTCGGTGATACCTTCGAGCTTCTTCTCTTTAACCAGCTCGGCGATCTTCTCGATCAAGCGCGCCTTGTTCAACTGGTAAGGGAGTTCGGTGATGACGATCTGCTGACGACCACCGACCTTGTCGATGTCTTCGATCATCGAGCGGGCGCGCATGTAAATACGGCCACGACCGGTGCGGTAGGCTTCGATGATGCCGGCGCGACCGTTGATGATCGCCGCCGTCGGGAAGTCTGGGCCCGGAATGAACTGCATCAGTTCATCGATGCTCAGCTCCGGGTTGTCGATCAGCGCCAGGCAACCATCGATGACTTCACCGAGGTTATGCGGCGGGATATTGGTGGCCATGCCCACAGCGATACCGCTGGAACCATTGACCAACAAGTTGGGAATGCGCGTCGGCATGACGGCCGGGATCATTTCCGTGCCGTCGTAGTTCGGCACCCAGTCCACGGTCTCTTTGTGCAAGTCGGCCAGCAGTTCGTGGGCCAACTTGGTCATGCGCACTTCGGTGTATCGCATCGCAGCAGCGTTATCGCCGTCGACCGAGCCGAAGTTGCCTTGACCGTCTACCAACAGGTAGCGCAGGGAGAATGGCTGAGCCATTCGAACGATGGTGTCGTAAACCGCGGTATCACCATGCGGGTGATACTTACCGATTACGTCACCGACCACACGGGCAGATTTCTTGTACGGCTTGTTCCAGTCGTTATTCAGTTCGCTCATCGCGAACAGCACTCGCCGGTGCACGGGCTTCAAGCCATCGCGTGCATCAGGTAGTGCGCGCCCGACAATTACGCTCATCGCGTAGTCGAGGTAGGACTGTTTCAGCTCGTCTTCGATATTGACCGGGAGGATTTCTTTGGCCAGTTCGCCCATGAGAAGCCTGATTCCTTTTTCGGGTGAAACTTCGCCACATCCATTCGGGATCAACGAAGCTCGCCACTGCTGACCATGTGCCAAACAGCGACTTACGACAAATCAATACGTTATGTCATGGATTTGCGCATTAAGGGCACCCCTTACGGGCAACCCTGGAAACCGCCGAATGCTATCACAATCGCCGCCACACACCTATCCCTGTGATGCGCATGGAGCGTAGTAATTCAGCCGTTTATAGGCCTGAGAGGCCTCAGGAGGACTCTGAAGACGATTTGAAGCCCGCAGTCGATGCTGAAGGCTGCCAAAAGTGGCAGCAGGATCTTCACGTAGCGGGTTGCCATGCAACCCTACGCAGCCAGCAGCAGCAGCGACCACAGAGTGATGCCTTAATGCAGCCGCTTGCGGCACATCAATTGGGCAAGCTTGGCGGCATCCGGGCGTTCAATAATGCCTTTCTCGGTCACGATCACGTCAATCAGATCCGCCGGGGTGACATCGAACACAGGGTTGAAAGCCTGAACATCCGCGCCCACTCGCTTGCCCCCTACATTCAGCAGCTCAGCGCCTTCACGCTCTTCAATCGGAATGTCCTCGCCACTGGCCAGCTCCATGTCGATCGTTGAGCTGGGCGCCACCACCATGAAGCGCACACCGTGATGCATGGCGTTCACGGCCAATTGATACGTACCAATTTTATTGGCCACATCGCCGTTGGCCGTGATGCGGTCTGCCCCCACAATCACCCAGGTCACACCCTTGGTTTTCATGATGTGCGCCGCTGCCGAATCAACATTGAGGATCACCGGAATGCCCTCATTGGCCAATTCCCAGGCGGTCAGACGCGAGCCTTGCAACCAAGGCCGGGTTTCGTCGGCGTAGACCTGCTCAATCATGCCTTCGAGCCAGGCACCCCGGATCACGCCCAACGCCGTGCCAAAACCACCGGTAGCCAATGCGCCCGTATTGCAATGGGTCAATACGGTCTGCGCATTGCCTTGGTGCCGGCGAATCACATCGACGCCCAGTTGCGCCATCGTCAGATTGGCCTCACGGTCACTTTCATGAATGGCCAGCGCCTCCCGCTCCAGCACGTGAAGCGCATCGGCACGGTGCTGAACGCGATTGAGTCGATCGCGCATGCGATTCAGCGCCCAAAACAGGTTCACCGCGGTGGGCCGCGAGTCAGCCAGCACCGCGAAGTCTGCTTCCAGCGCGGCAACCCAATCGCCACCGGCGGCCTTGCGCGCACGGGCCGCCAATACAACCCCGTAGGCGGCTGCAATGCCGATGGCCGGCGCGCCACGCACGACCATGTCGCGAATGGCCTTGGCCACACCTTCAGCATCCGTGAATGACAACCAGTTTTCTTCAAAGGGCAAAATGCGCTGATCCAGCAGATGCAGGGCCTCGCCCCGCCAATCGATGGCCTTAACTTTTTCTGCCGCCAACAGTCGATCGCGCATGCTTTCCCCTATTTACCCAGATACAAAACCGTCGATTATAACGATCCCGCCTTTCAGACGCTCGGGTATACTTCGCCTCCTTTTTATTTAGCTCCGGAAGCCGCATTTATGCCTATCCAGCCCCTCTCCTTCGATTTGCTGTTGCTGCCCACCTGGTTAGTGCCTGTTGAACCCGCCGGAGTTGTGCTCAAGGATCACGGTGTCGGCATTGAAGGCGGACGCATCGTATTTATCGGCCCTCGTGAAGAAGCGCTGAAACACACAGCCATCGAAACCCGCGAACTGCCCGACATGCTGCTCAGCCCTGGCCTGATCAACGCCCACGGGCATGCCGCAATGACGCTGTTTCGGGGCATGGCCGATGACCTTCCCCTGATGACGTGGCTGCAAGACCACATCTGGCCCGCCGAGGGCATGTGGGTCGATGAAGACTTCGTGCGCGACGGCACCGATCTGGCCATTGCAGAGCAGCTCAAGGGCGGCATTAGCTGTTTCAGCGACATGTACTTCTACCCCAAAACCGCCACCGAACGCGTCCATAACAGCGGCATACGCGCACAAATCGCCATCCCCATCCTCGATTTTCCGGTTCCCGGATCCAGCTCTGCTGATGAATCCCTGCGTCAGGCAATCGAACTCTTTGGTGACTTGAAGTACCACCCGCGTATCAAGATCGCCTTTGGCCCGCACGCCCCCTATACCGTAAGTGATGAAAACCTGGAAAAAGTCCGGGTGATTGCCGATGAGCTCGATGCGACGATTCAAATGCACGTGCACGAAACCGCTTTCGAAGTTCAGCAGTCCATTGAGGTTTACGGCGAACGTCCGGTTGCACGCCTCGCCCGGCTGGGCTTGCTTGGGCCACGCTTCCAGGCAGTACACATGACTCAAATCAACGATGAGGACGTGGGCCTGATGGTAGAAAACAATGCCAGCGTGATTCATTGCCCCGAGTCCAACCTGAAGTTGGCCAGCGGCTTTTGCCCGGTTGAGCGCCTGTGGCTGGCGGGGATCAATGTTGCCGTCGGCACCGACGGTGCGGCGAGCAACAACGATCTCGACCTGCTGGGCGAAACCCGCACCGCAGCGCTGCTTGCCAAAGCTGTCGCCAACTCCGCCACAGCTCTGGATGCGCACCGGGCGCTGCGCATGGCCACTCTCAACGGAGCGCGCGCACTGGGCCTTGAAAGTGAAATCGGCTCAATCGAGCTGGGCAAGGCGGCAGACCTGGTCGCATTCGACTTAAGTGGCCTTGCTCAACAGCCGGTGTACGACCCTGTGTCACAATTGATCTACGCCACTGGCCGTGACTGCGTGAAACATCTGTGGGTCGCAGGCAAACACCTGGTAAATGATGGCAAACTCACCCGAATGGACGAGCAACAGCTCTGCGCAACCGCCAAGACTTGGGGTGAGCGCATAACCAGCCATACTCACTGATTGAGTGTTTGGGCTACGCACCACAAGCACTGCCTGTTTTTTTAGTTTTTGAGGATTTACCCATGAGCAACGTCGACCACGCCGAGATCGCCAAATTTGAGGCGCTTGCCTATCGCTGGTGGGATCGCGAAAGCGAGTTCAAGCCACTGCACGACATCAACCCGCTGCGCGTTAACTGGATTGACGAGCGCGTGCAACTGGCCGGCAAGAAAGTGCTGGACGTGGGCTGTGGCGGCGGCATTCTGAGCGAGTCGATGGCTCAACGCGGCGCCACCGTGATGGGTATCGACATGGGCGAAGCCCCGCTGGCGGTGGCACGACTGCATCAACTCGAATCCGGCGTAAATGTTGACTACCGCCAGATCACGGCCGAAGCGCTGGCAGAAGAAATGCCAGAACAGTTTGACGTTGTCACCTGCCTTGAGATGCTCGAACACGTTCCTGACCCAGCATCAGTGATTCGCGCCTGTTACCGCATGGTCAAACCGGGCGGCCAAGTATTTTTCTCGACCATCAATCGCAACCCCAAGTCTTACCTGTTCGCGATTATCGGCGCCGAATACATCATGAAGTTGATTCCGCGCGGAACTCACGACTTCAAAAAATTCATTCGTCCTTCCGAGCTGGGCGCATGGAGCCGCCAGGCTGGCCTCAGTGTCAAAGACATCATCGGCCTGACCTACAACCCGCTGACCAAGCACTACAAGCTGGGCGCCGACGTTGATGTCAATTACATGATTCAAACCCTGCGAGAGGAGTAATACATGCGTTTAAGAGCAGTTCTTTTTGACATGGACGGCACCCTGCTCGACACCGCGCCAGACTTTATCGCTATCTGTCAGGCCATGCGCGCCGAGCGCGGCCTGCCGCCGATTGCCGATAAACTGATCCGCGATGAAATTTCTGGCGGCGCTCGCGCCATGGTTGCAGTCACTTTCAGCATGGACCCGCAGGCGCCGGGTTTTGAAGAGCTGCGCCTGGAGTTTCTGGAACGTTATCAGCGCGACTGTGCCGTTCACACCAAGCTGTTTGATGGCATGGAAGAGTTATTGGCAGATATCGAAAAAGCGCATCTGGTATGGGGCGTGGTTACGAACAAACCGTTGCGCTTTGCTCAGCCAATCATGGAGCGCCTGGGGCTGGCACAGCGCTCAGCCGTGCTTATCTGCCCGGATCATGTCACGCACAGCAAACCTGATCCCGAGCCCATGATCCTCGCCTGCAAAATGCTCGACCTTGATCCGGCCAGCGTCTTGTTTGTGGGGGACGACCTGCGCGACATTGAGTCCGGTCGCGATGCAGGCACAAAAACGGCTGCCGTACGTTTTGGCTATATCCATCCGGACGACAACCCGAGTCATTGGGGCGCCGATGTAGTGGTCGATCACCCGAGCGAGTTGCGCAAAGTGCTGGATAACGCCGTATGCAGTTGTTAAGCAGCGCGCCACTCCTGTTTTCTGCCGAGGGTCTTTATGTTTGATTATTGCGCACGCCCTAACTTGCTTCAGGGTCGGGTCATTCTGGTTACCGGTGCAGGCCGCGGCATTGGTGCTGCCGCTGCTAAAACCTACGCAGCCCACGGTGCAACCGTGTTGCTGCTGGGTAAAACCGAGGCCAATCTGACTGAGGTCTACGATGAAATAGAAGCCGCTGGCCACCCACAACCGGCTGTCATCCCGTTCAATCTGGAAACTGCACAGCCCCACCAATACGACGAGTTGGCGGCAATGATCGAGCGTGAGTTCGGCCACCTGGACGGGCTGCTGCACAATGCTTCCATCATTGGCCCACGCACGCCACTGGAGCAACTGTCTGGCGAGCACTTCATGCGCGTGATGCAGGTGAACGTCAATGCCACGTTTATGCTCACCAGCACCCTGCTGCCACTGCTTAAACTGTCTCAGGATGCCTCTGTGATATTTACCTCCAGCAGCGTGGGTCGCAAAGGCCGCGCGTACTGGGGTGCTTATGGTGTCTCGAAATTTGCCACCGAAGGGTTGATGCAAACACTGGCGGACGAAGTCGACTCTATCGCCCCGGTACGCTCCAACAGCATCAACCCTGGCGCTACCCGGACCAGCATGCGGGCCTTGGCTTACCCTGGGGAAAATCCGCAAAACAACCCTGAGCCGCACCAGATCATGCCGGTTTATCTGTATCTGATGGGCCCGGACAGTACTGGAATCAACGGTCAAGCATTCGACGCACAATAACCGCAACCAAAACAAAAACCGCAGGTTGCGAATGAAGCAACCTGCGGTTTTTTTTAATACAAAAACGCTATTCGTGGACCTGTCAGGCTTCCTCTAACAGATGCGCCTCACGGACAACCTGCTTTTTTTCGAACTCCAAGCAGCTCTGCAAGAAGAGGTACTTGTAGTCATAGCTCTTGCAGATGGCTTTGCGCAGTTCGGTCTGCAGCGCTTCGCTGGGATTCATCCCCGCCAGCGTACAAATAATTTCAAGCGCTTCCCATGGATGCTCATCATCATATTGAGCATGCATCTTCAGCCACTTCATGGTGCGTTTACGCCCTTCTTGAGGGAATGACTCTTCGTAAACATCTTTAGAACACACCACCGCAGCCCATTCACCCACCGCGCCTTCGATCGCATAGTTGGTTGCCGCCATGGCAACAGCCAACGAATCTGTTGCACAGCTATGCCAGCACCAATCGTTCAAGGCCTGGAATTCAGCCGGGATGTCTTGTGCGTTCATGTCCTCAACGCTTACACCATGCGCCTTTGCCCAATGCACCCAATAATCAGCATGGTTGAGCTCGACACGAATGTTGCGAATCAACCAGCGTCGAGCCATGTCCTCGCCGCGATGACGTCCATACCGGGTTTTGCCCAGGTTATGCCCCATATACAACGAAAACTGCTCAACGACTGGCCAGCCCCCAATCAGATACATACGCATGGTCTTCGGGCTAAGCGTGTTGTCACGCATTCGCTGAAAAATTTCGTGCTCAACAACCCGGCGCTTGCTTTCAAAGCAATCACGGATCAGCTGTTGGGCCCATTGCGGGTAGCTGGTTGCTTCCATGAGAGGCCCAGTTCTTTCGTATGCATCGATCACTATCGGGTTCCTTCTGAGAGGTGATTTGCAAAACAGGGCAGCACTTAACGTAAGGTGCCCGGTGACTTCAAAGCAAAAGCCTGTGGGCGCTTGGGCCGACAGCGCAAGCTGTCGCAGGTAAACACGCGCGGACGCTCAACGTTGTAGCCTTGAGCATAATCGACACCGATCTCGGCCAAAGCTTGCTCAATTTGCGGGTTTTCGACAAATTCGGCAATAGTCCGTTTACCCATAACATGCCCGATGTGGTTAATCACCTCAACCATCGCCCGATTAATGGGGTCGTCCAGCATGTCCCGGACGAAACTGCCGTCTATTTTCAAAAAGTCGACCGGCAAATGCTTTAAATAAGCAAAAGAAGACATACCCGCACAGAAATCATCCAGCGAGAAGTGACAGCCCAACCCTTTTAACTCATTAATAAAGCGGATAGCACTGCCTAGATTGGCAATTGCACTGGTTTCAGTAATTTCAAAACAAATGCGCTCGGGAGCAACCCCATAACATTCGAACTGCTCGTGCAGGAACGCCAGAAAATCCTCATCCCCAATGGTGGTGCCCGACAAGTTGATCGCGCACATGACCATGGGCTGATCCGGGTTGAGTGTCGTGCAAGTGGAAATAGTCTTGAAGACGTTTTCGACTACCCATCGATCAATTGATGTCATCAACCCATAACGTTCTGCCGCCGGAATGAAACTGTCAGGCATGATCATGCCGCCTTTTTCATCGCGCAATCGCAAGAGGATTTCAATATGCCCTGAGTCCTCATGTTCATGATTGAGCAGAGCGATTTCTTGCGAATACAGGCAAAACTGATTTTCTTCCAATGCCACATGCAAGCGTTGCACCCAGGCCATCTCACCAAAGCGCAAAGACAGCTCCGAATCATCGGCATGGTAAACCTGCACCCTGTTTCGACCTTTCTCTTTTGCCATGTAACACGCCATATCGGCGGCCCGCATGGAAGTTTCCAACGTCGCCGGGGCCTGATGGATATGAACTAGACCGATGCTGATCGTGTTCAAAAACGGGCGACCCTTCCAAGCGAAGTGCAAACTTTGAACCGTCTGGCGCAAGCCTTCTGCAATCTTTTCAGCAGCATCCGCAGGGCAATTCTCCAGCAGAATGCCGAACTCATCTCCGCCAAGGCGAGCCAGCGTATCCCCTTCGCGCAAACCTGACTGCAATAACGCACAAATATGGCGCAGCAGTTCATCACCGGCTGCATGACCGCATGTGTCATTAACCAACTTGAATTGATCCAGATCCAGAAACATCAGCGCATGCCTGCCTTGCTGACGAGACAGATTTTGCAGGATCAGGTCCAGGCGATATTCAAACTCACGGCGGTTGGCTAATCCGGTCAACGCATCGTGGGTGGCCTGCCAGGACAGATTGTCAATGAATTGGCGCTCCCGAGTCATGTCATGCAACACCAGCACGGCCCCAATGACGGTGCCTGCATGAAGTATCGGCGCGCCCACCAGCGTTGCTGACACCGTAGTGCCGTCCATGCGCTGGATCAGCTTGGAATGCTCACTGCTATTGCCCAACTGTCCGCTGAGAATTTGATCTATCAGCTTGAAACCGTCATCCAGCGCATGCTCATCGAGTAACTTGAACAATGCCGCCAGAGGAACACCCCGCGCCTGTTCGGACTTCCAATGGGTGAGTTGTTCGGCGGCCGGGTTCATGTAAACGATCGAGCCGTTCACATCTGTACTGATAACGCCATCACCTATGGACTCAAGCGTGACCTGTACACGCTCTTTTTCCACTTGCAGCGCTTCAGCAAATTCACGGCTTTGGGCAAGAATCTTGTGAGTGCGCAACAAGGCCAGAATGATCAAACCCAGTGCGGTCGTCAGATTGATAAACACCAACAATTGCAAAATAAAGCGCGAACCTTCACCCAGCGCATCACTAAATGCTTTTGCCGCCGGTGTCACACTTTCATTGATCGCGTAAATCTCGGACTTCCAGCGCTTGACGTCATCATTGCTGACTTGCTGGTTATTGATGAGTCTATGCATCTCCTGGGCCAGGTCATTGAGGCGAATGAGATGATCATCCCCCACTGTCCACTTCTCAATGGCCGTGTTCAGGTAGCTGAAGTTACGAAAATAACGATAAAGCCAAATGATGCTCGATACATCGTTCGGGTTGTTACCTCCCTGCAAAATACCTTCACGAGCTGCTTGCAAGTCTGGCGGAGATTGGTCAAGAGCAACGCGTAAACGGTGTCCGCCTTCCGGCACTTGAAGGGCTTGCTTGTATTTTTCGTAAATGGCCGGATCACGGCTGTCCGCATATAAGTTGAGGTAGTAGATCGCGTCTTTCTGACCCTTGCTCCACAGGCTTTCACCTGCAACATAGCCTCTCACCGCAGAGAGCATATAGAGGCTCATACAACCCAACAGCGCCTGAAACAGTACGACCGCAATAAAGGGCCACACAATTCCCAATAAGCGCGGCGTACCGACAGCACGTTTCTGCTTCATGAGTTCCCTATACTTCAGATCAAAATGAAAACCAGAGAAAAAGCCTCAGCAGGATTGAGACTAGGCTTATTTCTGACATTTATGAGGAGAACTCTGCCATTTATAACAACACCCTTATACACCCATCAGCTTTGCTGCAAATGCCCATATAGCTTGGCGTAAAGGCCTCCTTCGGCAATCAACTGTTGATGATCACCGTCTTCAGCGATACGACCACCGTCAAATACCAGCACTCGGTCAGCCTGTTTTACCGCAGATAAGCGGTGAGCAATGATCAAAGTTGTGCGCGCACTCAAGAATTTTCCCAAAGCGTGATGCAGGTTGTATTCCGTTGCAGCATCCAGCGCACTGGTCGCCTCATCAAGAATCACCACCTTGGGTTCGGCCAGTACCATTCTGGCAATCGCCAGACGTTGGCGTTGACCACCAGAGAGGCGCACGCCCGAGCGCCCCACGATGCTGTCGAGTCCCTGAGGCAAGTTCAATATGGTGCCATCGAGCTGGGCGATCTCCAGTGCCCGCCAACAAGCCTCATCGGTTCTCTCGCGGCCCATGGTCAGGTTAGCGCGCACCGTATCATTGAATAGCGCAGGGTGTTGCAGGACAACCGCGACATGCTCGCGGATGGTTTCAAGGCCAATGGCTGACTGGCTTTCTCCGGCGAAAAGAATACTGCCAGACTGTGGCGTATACAGCCCGAGCAGCAATTGCACCAAGGTGCTTTTACCCCCTCCGCTGGTCCCCACTATGGCGACCTTTTCACCCGGCGCGATGGTCAGGTTCAAATGATCCAGCACGCGCTCTTCGCCATAGCTGAAACTCAGGTCACGCACTTCAATGGACACCGTCTCGCGACCGGCAAACGGGTTTTTGCCGCCGGGGTACTGCGGCTCATCCGCACGCGCCAATAACTGGTTAATGCGCGTAATGGCTCCCCCCGCCGCGTAAAACGCATATTGCAGATTTAGCAACTGCTCGACGGGCCCAATCATGAACCACAGGTAACTGAACACGGCGAGCATCTGACCAATCGACAGGTCAGAGAACAGTACCGTGAGCATTGCAGCCGCACGAAAAATATCGATACCAAACTGAAATAACAAACCGCTGGCGCGGTTTGAAGCGTCGCTTTTCCATTGCGAGGCGACGGCAAAATCGCGCACTTCTTTGGCTCGGTGACCCAAGCGCCCCAAAAAGAAGCCCTGTCGATTACCCGCCCGTACCTCCTGAATGGCGTCCAGGGTTTCAGTCAAGGCTTGGGTAAAGCGTGCCGTGCTGTCGTTTTCAAGTTTTTTAAGGTGTTTGACCCGCTTACCCAACTGAACCGTGGCAAAAATGACCAACGGATTGAACAGCAGAATGACCAGCGCCAGCTGCCAGTGCATCCACACCAGAATCGCTGAGGTCCCCACAAGCGTGAGCATGGCCACCAAAAAGCGGCTTAACGTTTCCCCGACAAATTTGTCCAAGGTGTCGAGGTCGGTGACCAAATGCGTGGTGACCGTACCGCTGCCCAAACTTTCATACTCAGCCAGCGAAATACGCTTTAAGCGCTCGATCAGACTTAGACGGATGCGCAATACAATGTCTTTGGCGAGCCTTGAAAACAGTCGGGCTTGCAGCACGTTAAACAACAATGCGCCGCTGCGCAGCAACAGCGTCACGACCAGCATCAGACCGATATAACCGACCGAGGTTTGCCACGCAGAGGGCAGCGCGTGATTCATCACCTTGAGCGCTGCATCACCATTACCCAGCAACACTTCGTCAACCAGAAGAGGGAGCAGCAAAGGGATCGGCACGCTGCATAGCGTAGCCAGCACCGCCACGCCATTGGCAATCCATAAGGCTTTTTTATTGCGCAGGGCCAGACGCCTGATTTCACCCCATGTCAGCCGATCCGGTACAGCGGTAGCCTGAGGCAGATCTTTGGTATCAGACACTCGCAGCACGCTCTAACCAGCGGCCGAGCAAATCTGCAAGGGGTTCAAGCGGCTGATAGCCGTTGGTCAATAAAGCAAGCTGGCCATTACGCTCGGCCAGCAAAGTGGGAAATCCGGCTATTCCCAAACCTTGCACCCAAGCAATGTCGGCTGCGGTGGCAGCGTGTTGCTCGGCACTGTCAAAGGCTGCGGCAAACTCGATACGCGGCAGGCCGGCGGTTTCTGCCAACTCGACCAGCACACTGGCCTGGGTGACGTCACGCCCTTGCACATAAAAAGCCTGCTGGATCAGTTTTACCAGTTTCCAGGCACAGTCTGGCGCCAGGCTGCGGGCTGCTACCAGCGCTCGGCAAGCGGGTTCGGTGTCGTAAATGAACCCTTCGGGCAATGCACCCTCAAGGGTGAAGGGTTGCCCGGTGGCTTCATTGACGGCCTGCCAGTGCTCCAGAATATAGCGACGCTTGGCCGGTTCCAGGGCCGCGCCGCCCGTGCGCAAACCACCCACGACCACGTGCAGCTTCACACCCTGGGCTTGCGCTTGCTCAACCAACGCTTCGGCGACCGGGGAAAAACCCCAGCACCATGAACACATTGGGTCCATCACATAGAGCAAGCGCGCAGACATGGTCAGGCCTCAGCCGGTTTACGATAGTTGTGACCGATCGGGTGCGGCTGATTGCGGGCCTTGGCCAGTTCAATCTGCTTTTGACGATCAATGGCGCTGCGACGGGTTTTTTCGCTCAACGTGTCCCAGCAATGCGGGCAGCTGATGCCGGCCTGGTAGTGCTCGGACTCACGTTCTGCAACGCTGATCGGCGTGCGGCAGGCGTGGCACTGATCGTACTCGCCTTCGGTGAGGTCGTGGCGCACCGTCACACGGTTATCAAACACGAAGCAGTCACCTTGCCACTTGGTTTCTTCCTGCGGCACCTCTTCGAGGTACTTCAGAATCCCCCCTTTAAGGTGATAGACCTCGTCAAAACCCTGGCTGAGCATGTAGCTCGAGGCTTTTTCACAACGAATGCCACCGGTGCAGAACATGGCAACTTTCTTGTGCTTGGCCGGATCGAAATTGGCTTTGATGTAGTCTGGAAATTCGCGAAAACTGGTGGTTTTCGGATCGATGGCACCTTCAAACGTGCCAATCGAGACTTCGTAGTCGTTACGGGTATCAATCAACAAGACTTCTGGATCGCTGATCAACGCGTTCCAGTTCTCGGGGTCGACATAGGTTCCGACTTTTTTGTTCGGGTCTACGCCTTCAACGCCGAGGGTCACGATTTCTTTCTTCAGCTTGACCTTGGTCCGATAGAACGGCTGGTCTTCGCAGTAGGATTCCTTGTGGTCAATATCGACCATCCGCGGATCGTTCTTGAGCCAGGCCATCAGCCCGTCAATGCCTTCACGGCTACCGGAAACCGTGCCGTTGATGCCTTCTTCGGCTATCAGCAAGGTGCCCTTGATGCCGTTATCAACCATTGCCTTGAGCAAGGGTTCGCGCAGTTCGACGTAATCTTCGAGGGTGACGAATTTATACAGCGCCGCTACAACAATTGATGCAGTCATTGTGAATCTCTCCAGGTGGCTACCCTCGTAAAGGGCAAACCGGATGCAAAAAAAACGCGCCAATCAGGGTCTGTTGGCGCTTCATTGGGAGCCGCGTCGCTGGGTCAAATTTTGCCAGGCAAGACGCAGGGTGTAGAGAATGGTTGTTCCCTTCTCAAAATCTGCAACGCAGCCTGGCAAAATTTGACACACGACCCGAAGGGACAAAACCTCACGTGGCGCAGAGCTACGTTGCTCGCAGCTTATTTGGAACAACCAAACTACGCTGCTCGCGCCTTGCCCTGCACCACGTGAGATTTTGTCGCGCTCTCAATCAAGCGCCAACAGACCCTGAAGCGGCGCGTGCGGATTCTAGCAAAAAGACGACTTAGTGCCCACCGCCGGCACAGGTCGGCGATGCCGGGGCCGTGCCGATTTTCGCCCATTCTTCAGGCGTGTACGTGTGCAAGGCCAACGCATGAAATTCGCCCATCAAGTCACCCAGAGTGGCGTAAACCTTTTGGTGACGCTTGACGCTATTGAGCCCGGTAAACAGCTCGCTGACCACCACGGCCTTAAAATGCGTTTCAAGCCCGCGACTGTGCATGTGGCTTTCGTCCAGCACGTTCAAATGCTCGGGCTGCAACGCGTTCAGCGTCGATTCAATACGTTGTTGCATGCTCATTCAGGCTCCGCTTACTTCTTTTTGGCCGGGGCCGCTTTTGGCTCCAGCTCGGCGGTCATGTCAGCCAACAATTTGTTGACGACGGGCACTGCACTTTCCAGCTTGGACTGAGTCATCTGGGCCGATTGCTGAGTCAGTTGCGGCATCTTTTCCAGAACTTTCTTGCCCAATGGAGACTGGTAGAAAGCAACCAGATCCTTAAGTTCGGATTCACTGAAGTTAGTGGTGTACAGCTTGACCATGTCCGGCTTCAGCTTGTCCCAGCCAATGGCTTGGTCCAGAGCGGTGTTGGCTTTGGCCTGGTAAGTTTCCAATACGGCTTTCTTGGCTGCAGGGGCTTTGGTTTGCTCAAAACGTTGAGCGAACATTTGCTGCACTTGCATGTAGACCGGCGTTCCCAGCTTGTCGGCATGTGCCAGCTTCAGGAATGTTTCAGCACTGGCTGCATGGCTGGCAGCATCGGCAAAAACCTGGCCGCTGGCGCATACCAGAGCAACTGCAGTACAGATGGCGCGTAGACGAGTCATCGAATTTCCTTTATCTAGCAAACGAGGTCATACCCCAAGGCCGACCATTCTGCGCCTAACAAAGTGTGTCACTCAACCCCAAGGCTGATAGCGCTTCTCAATAACCCGACAAACGTCTCTAAAACCAAAGTTTGAACCTCTCTTTGTAAACACCGCCTAAGCTGATGGATCAACCCACTGAGGAGAAAGAGCACGATGAGCCGTATCGAAACCGACAGCCTGGGTGAAGTGCACGTTCCGGAGGAGGCTTATTGGGGCGCTCAGACCCAACGTTCGCTGATCAACTTTGCCATCGGCAATGAGAAAATGCCCCAGGCCGTGCTGCATGCGCTGGCGCTCATCAAAAAGGCTGCAGCACGGGTCAATGATCGCAACGGCGATTTGCCCGCTGACATCGCTCGCCTGATCGAACAGGCCGCCGATGAAGTACTCGACGGGCAACACGACGATCAATTTCCGTTGGCGGTCTGGCAGACCGGGAGCGGCACGCAAAGCAACATGAACGCCAATGAAGTGATCGCCGGGCGCGCCAATGAGCTGGCCGGCAAAGGCCGGGGCGGCAAATCGCCCGTGCACCCCAACGACCACGTCAATCGCTCGCAAAGCTCCAATGACTGCTTCCCGACCGCCATGCATATTGCAGTGGCCAAAGCGGTACACAATCAACTGCTACCGGCCATCAGCGAATTGTCCGGTGGTTTGGCGGAGCTGTCGGCCCGTCACATGAAACTGGTGAAAACCGGGCGCACCCACATGATGGATGCCACCCCGATCACCTTTGGTCAGGAAGTGTCGGCCTATATCGCACAACTGGACTACGCAGAAAGAGCTATTAATGCTGCCATGCCGGCCATTTACGAGCTGGCGCAAGGCGGCACAGCCGTGGGTACGGGGCTCAATGCCCCGCATGGCTTTGGTGAGGCCATTGCCGGGGAGCTGGCCGCATTGTCCGGCTTACCCTTTGTCACGGCGCCTAACAAGTTCGCCGCCCTTTCGGGCCACGAACCTTTGACCAATCTGTCTGGCGCCTTGAAAACACTGGCAGTCGCTTTGATGAAACTGGCCAATGACTTCCGCTTACTGGGTTCCGGACCGCGTGCGGGTTTGGCTGAAATCAAACTGCCAGCCAATGAGCCGGGCAGCTCGATCATGCCGGGCAAGGTCAACCCCACCCAGTGCGAGGCTCTGTCCATGCTGGCGTGCCAAGTCATGGGTAACGACGTCACCATCGGCTTTGCCGCCAGTCAGGGTCATCTGCAACTGAACGTCTACAAACCCGTCATCATTCATAACCTCTTGCAGTCCATCCAGCTTCTTGCGGACGGTTGCAGTAACTTTCAGGAACATTGCGTCAACGGCCTGGAGGCCGATGCGGCGAAAATGGCTGAACATCTGGAACGAGGCTTGATGCTGGTCACGGCACTCAATCCGCATATTGGCTACGACAAATCTGCCGAAATTGCCAAGAAAGCCTACGCCGAAGGATTGACCCTGCGCGAAGCCGCCCTGGAGTTGGGTTATCTGACCGATGAAGAGTTTGATCAGTGGGTGCGGCCCGAGAATATGCTGGGTACAGGTAAGCACTGACAGGGTTTAGGGCGACACGGTCGCCCTATCGCCGTCTTCGCTTTTTCAGGGTGCGCTTATTTTTTGTGCTTTTTATCCTGCTTGTCGCGTTTTTCGAACGCGGCTTCCAACGAATCATTAATCGTGCGCAACACCTTGACTCGCGCCCAACGCTTGTCATTGGCCTCTACCAATGTCCAGGGTGATATCTCGGTGCTGGTGCGATCAACCATGTCGCACACCGCCTTGCGGTACTGGTCCCATTTTTCACGATTGCGCCAGTCTTCTTCAGTGATTTTGTAACGCTTGAACGGTATGGTTTCACGTTCTTGAAAGCGTTGTAGCTGGGTATCTTTATCAATCGCCAACCAAAATTTGACGACAATGACCCCTGCATCACTGAGCTGTTCTTCAAAGTCGTTTATTTCACCGTAGGCACGCATCCAGTCGGCCTGAGTGCAGAATCCCTCTATCCGCTCGACCAGCACGCGGCCATACCATGAACGGTCAAAAATGGTGAATTTGCCGCGTGCCGGAATCTGTCGCCAAAAACGCCAAAGATACGGTTGTGCCCGCTCATCTTCAGAGGGGGCGGCAATGGGCACGATGCTGTATTGACGGGGGTCCAGTGCCGCCGCTACCCGTTTGATCGATCCACCTTTGCCCGCCGCGTCGTTACCTTCAAAGACGGCCACCAACGCATGACGGCGCATGCGTTTGTCACGCATCAACCCCGAAAGACGTGCCTGCTCGGTAATCAGTTGTTCCTGATAGTCATCTTTTTCAAGGTGCAGGGTCATGTCCAGGCAATCGAGCAGGCTCAGATCGTCAAACACTTCGGGCAACGGGGCAGCACTGGTTGGGCGAGCCTTGGGCTTGGGCGTATTGAGAGCCGCCTGCAATCCTTCAAGAATAATTTTGCCTACCGTCAGGCTGCGATAGTTAGGGTCTACCCCTTCGACGATGTTCCACGGGGCATAATCGCGACTGGTGCGTCGAATGACGCGTTCACCGAAGCGGACAAACCGGTCATAGGTTTTCGATTGTTGCCAGTCGAGCGGACTGATACGCCAGCTGTGCAGAGGGTCATCTTGAAGGGCTTTCAAGCGGGCTTTCATTTGTTTTTTGGACAGGTGAAACCAAAATTTGAAAATCACTGCGCCTTCGTTGCACAGCATCTTTTCCAGTCGCTCTGCGCCATTTATTGCCTGATCCAGAACCGCATCCTTGAAAACACCGTGGACACGCCCCTGCAACATCTGGCTGTACCAGTTGCCAAAAAATGTCCCCATACGCCCTTTGGCAGGCAATTGTCGCCAATAACGCCAGGCCGCAGGGTGCGCCAGTTCCTCGTCAGTCTGCGTATCAAACGTGCGCACTTCGATCAAGCGCGGGTCCATCCACTCACTCAGCAACTTTACAGTTTCGCCTTTACCCGCGCCTTCAATGCCGTTAATCAGCACAATGATCGCCGAACGCTTCTGCTGATGAAGCTCATACTGAGCCTCAAGTAAGGCTTCGCGCAGAGCAGGTACTTCTTTGTCGTAGGTTTCTTTATCAATTGAATGACCGATTTCAGCTGATTCGAACATGGAAAACTCCCTGTCAAGTTGTCACAAGACTAGCGGATTGTGCCCGCCATGCAGCAAGAAACCTGTATCGCCCTGCCAAGGATCAATCTCGTGTTGACCGATCAGCTAGAATGGCCGACTTGCCGTTGCCGAGCCGCACATGACTACTGATATGCCCAATGCCCAGATTGACTGGGATGAACAAGGTCGCCCCCACTCTCGGGTGTTCGACGATGTGTATTTTTCTGACAAATCGGGTCTGGAAGAGACGCGATATGTGTTTATTGAACAAAACGCCCTGAGCGAGCGCTTTGCAGCCCTCCCCGTTAAGGGTCATTGGGTCATTGGCGAAACAGGGTTTGGTACCGGGCTGAACTTTTTATGTGCCTGGCAGTTGTTTGATCAATGCGCCCCACCGGATGCGCGACTGCATTTCATCAGTGCTGAAAAATACCCCCTCTCCCGCGAAGACTTAGGGAAGGCTTTGGCGTTATGGCCCGAACTTGCCGCTTACCGTGAGCAGTTGATGGCGGCTTACTTTGCCATCCATCCCGGGTTTCAGACGCTGACGCTGGCCAATGGCCGGGTGACATTGACGTTGCTGATCGGGGATGCGCTGGAACAATTTTCGCAGCTGGATGCACAGATTGACGCGTGGTTTCTTGACGGGTTTGCCCCAGCGAAGAATCCAGACATGTGGACACCCGAACTGTTTGCCCAACTGGCACGTCTGGCCGCACCCGACGCCACCATCAGTACCTTTACCAGTACCGGCTGGGTACGACGGGCACTGAACGACGCAGGCTTTAAAATGCGCCGTACACCGGGCATTGGCCATAAATGGGAAATTCTGCGTGGCACTTTTGTGGGTTTACCTGAACACCCACTGGCCGTCACTTCAATAACACCCTGGTATGCCCGGCCGCCTCAACCGGCAGGCGAACGCAAGGCACTGGTAATTGGTGGCGGACTTTCAGGTTGCGCCAGCGCTAATAGTCTGGCCCGGCGGGGTTGGCACGTGGTGTTGCTGGAGCGTCATGAACGACTGGCCGCAGAAGCTTCAGGCAACCCCCAAGGTGTGCTTTACCTCAAATTATCGGCTCACGGTACGACGCTGTCGCAGATGATTGTCAGCGGTTTCGGCTACACACGTCGTTTACTGGAGCAGTTGCAACGCGGTCGCGACTGGGACGACTGTGGCGTTCTGCAACTGGGGTTTAACGCCAAGGAAGCTGCCCGTCAGGCGCAATTGGCTGCGGCCTTCCCGCCAGCACTGGTACACCTGCTTGATCAGCCACAAGCACAGGCACTCGCAGGTATTGAGCTGTCCCATGGCGGGCTGTTTTACCCCGAAGGCGGCTGGGTTCATCCACCAGCGCTGTGCCAGTTCCAGGCCTTGCACCCGAATATCGACGTGCTGACTCACCATGATGTGCTGCAACTGGAACAGATCGATGGCCAGTGGTTGGCCCGACAGGGCGAGCAGGTATTGGCCAGTGCCCCCGTGGTGATTCTGGCCGGGGCTGCCGAGGTCAAATGCTTCCCGGCAGCCAGCGGCTTGCCGCTCAAGCGTATCCGCGGGCAAATCACCCAATTGGTTGAAACCCAAGCCAGCGCCGCGCTGAAAACAGTGGTCTGCGCTGAGGGCTACATCGCCCCTGGACGCTTGGGCGAGCACACCCTGGGCGCCAGCTTCGATTTTCACAATGAAGACCTGACCACCACACCCGCCGGGCACCAGGGCAATCTCGACTTGCTGCAAGAAATATCCCCAAACCTGACACAGCGTCTGGGTGAGCAGCTTGACCCCGAGACCCTGCAGGGTTGGGCTGCCTTTCGCTGCACCAGCCCGGACTACTTGCCGATTGTGGGACCGCTGGCAGACCCGCAATCCTTTGCACAGACTTACGCGGTGTTGCGTAAAGATGCTCGGCAAGTACCCGACGCAGCATGCCCTTGGCTCGAGGGTTTGTACGTGAACAGTGGTCATGGCTCTCGCGGGTTGATTACCGCGCCGCTGTCAGGTGAACTGTTGGCGGCGTGGATCAATAACGAGCCACTACCCTTGCCGCGAGCAGTTGCGCAAGCCTGTCATCCCAATCGTTTTATGCTGCGCACACTGATCAAAGGCCTGTAGAGGGGGATGAAGGGGCCTTGCCCCTACTCACTATTTTATTGGTTTTATTCAGGCACCAGACATCGACCCTGGCATCCATCCTGTTACGAATCCCGGTGACCAACTGCACATAACGGCCGCTGGTCATTTCTGGCGAACGTCTCAAGAGCGCGCTCAACTCGTCATGAAAAGGCTCAGTCATGAGCAGGTAGTCGGCACTGTTGCGCTCGATCAAATACTCTCTCCAGTAATCAAGCGAACTGATAAACCTGTTCAACTCATCGGAGTCTTCGCCGCTAATGACCTGAGCCTTTGCGTTGCTCAGGTCTTCTACTGTGACCCCCGCTAAATTATTAAAGATCATGCTTTGCGGTTGACCGGGCAAGTTCAACGGCTTGGCTAATCCACTGCGGTACGCCAAATGCACCTCAAGTTCATCAGCGCCAATCGCACCGGTGGCCATCTGCAGGGTGTAGTGTTCAGAGGCAATTTTTGTGAGTTTTTCCAGTCGGTACAAGCGCCTACCCAGGTTAATTAAGTCGCTTTCCTGACGCGTCGGGTCTGTAGAAATCCGGGCCAGTTCCATTTGTATTTCCAACGCGCTGAAACTCAAGGCAACGCTGTCGGTACAACTGCGCGGGGCCGCTGCAATATCAATTAAGTCTCGCCGCAAGTCAGAATTCTCATTGGCGGCTTCTATCATCTCCCATACGCGACGACTTAGATCCTGACGCACACTTTGAGCATCCGCGGTGGTGGTTAAACGGCTGACCACATTGAAGAAGTCATCACTGTTGGGCTCAGATCTAAGGGTATTCCACAGCAGCTCACGCCTGCTGCGCTCATGACTGGTAATACCCGCCGTCCAGAACTCAAAAGCGGCCGCCTCACTGAGCAGTTCTTCACTGTCAACCCCCATGGTGCTACCACCTTGCATCACAAAGCGCGCCAAACGCAGTCTACTGACAGCGGATAACGGGTTATTCGATAAGGTGATATTGCGAGTGACCCTGGGCGATGTCTGAAAAATATCTTCCGGTATCTCGGCGATATGGTTTTGTCGCAAGTCCGCTGCTTCTAGCAGTGGCCGGCTTGCAAGGGCTTGGGGCCAGGTGTCTATCCAGGTGCGGCGCAAATAAATGCGCCGCAAATGATTGAGACGACTGAGATCTAACTCTGTCCCCAGAAAATTATCATTGAGATTAAGCACTTCAAGCTTACTCAGGCCCAGGAGTACCAATTTGTTTGCGGCATTCAAGAACAGCTCGTTTTGAGCCAGGGATAAATGACGCAAGTTGGCCATCCCTTCCAGTTGAAACGGCAAAGTGCTCATCTGGTTATTGTCCATTTCCAGCACTTCAACCCCGCTGAAATGTTCCAGAAACCTATCCGCTGTATTCTTGCAATTCATATTGTTTAGCTTGAGCTCACGAATATGGGTGAAGTCAGCCATAACAGGCAATGCAGGAAAACTTCCCAACCGTAAGCCACTCAGGTTCAAGGTGCGACCTTCAACACTGTCCGCCTGAGGGTAAAACGTGGGATGTCTGCGCCAGACACGCGCGATGATTCCGGCGGCCTGATATCGATCATCAGCATGATCAACAGGCGAATGCGTCAACGAAATCTCTGAGGGCGTGGCGTCGATCCATGTTTGCAAGCAGTTGCGCAAAGAGGTTCTGATACGTTTGCGCTCGCGCAATGCGCGTATCGGCTCAACTCCGCTCTCAATCAGCATGTCGAGATAATCCAGCACCTGCTCCTGGTTGTACTCAGGGAACAAGTCGCGGACTCGACGCTGCAAAGAACTGGAATGCCCACCCGCATCCAGACCGCACAAGGGATAACCGGTTTGCCCGTCAGGCATCACGCTGGGTGGCTTGAAGCCGGGCTTAATCGGCTGCATGCCTAACACCTGCGCTGATTCCTCACGCGCATTAGCCGCCTGAGCAGCTAATACCTCGTTAAAGGCTTCACTGCCCCTCGAAGCATCAAGCGCCATGCCTTCGCGCTCTAAAGCGTTCAACGACTTGAAAATGGCATCAGACAGTGAGACCGATGTACCCGGCTCAAGGCTGAATATCGACCCTCTCGGGGTATAACGTAAAATCCCCTGTGCGGTTTTGACCAGCACACGCGGGTTGACGGGCACGCTATTGCCGATACTGCGTAAGACCGGACCTTGCAGCGAATCATTACGCACCTCCCACGGGATGTGGGTGGGCCACCCCGGCACACGCTCCAGAAAGTGCAGCATCAATCGTTCAGTGTCAGCATTAGCCTGATCTTTTAGATAGAAACCCTCGATGGCACGGTCCAGCCGGGCCTCGCGCAAGTAAAGACGGGCCGTTTCGGCCATTTTCAGCGGGACTTTCACCGTGCGCAAAACCTGGCGTTGTTCGGCGCTGGCAGAGTCAACCAACGCTTGAGTCACGGCCCTGGGCAAGCCGGGAAATACGGCTTCGATCGTTTGGGCTTCCGGTGCTCGGGAAACATTAAAGGCCTGGTAAAAACGCTCAAACACCGCCTTTCTGTTGTCCTGCAGATAAACGGCAAGTGTGGTGGCCAATGCAGACGCAGGTTCGCGCGACTGCCTCAATTCATCACTCAATAATGCCTTGCCTTCTGTAGCGGACAACGCGGCGAGCACGGCCTCAAGCAGTTTTCCATCATGCAGGACCGCTGGCGACAAGTTGATCTGCGACGTTGTCGGCCAGAGCGTACTGCCGTAACTCGCCAAGGTATGACCGGACTCGTCTGCCACGACAAAGCCTTTGCCAACGGGCCATTTTTCCAAGTAGGGCAACAGGCTCATTTGCCAGTGTGCCCAGTGCGCAGCGTTGTATTGAGGGGTACTCATTTGTTCGACAAACGCCGATAACGTCCGGTCGATTTCGAAGCGCTTGAGGGTGATTGCCAGCAAAGGAGGTGGAAGCAGGTTTTCCAAGTGTACTCGACGCATGA
Organism: Pseudomonas sp. 2024-210; assembly: GCF_045062345.1. Lineage (NCBI taxonomy): Bacteria > Pseudomonadati > Pseudomonadota > Gammaproteobacteria > Pseudomonadales > Pseudomonadaceae > Pseudomonas > Pseudomonas sp. 2024-210. Next base: position 75,089 of record NZ_JBJGEJ010000007.1, read on the forward strand.
CCTCCTCACTGGTATGGGTCAACTGCCTAACCTGCTCCAAGGTTCGCTCATCCAGAGTCGCCGCGGCGCCCCCCAGCCGACCCACTATGGCCGCACTGCCTTGCCACTCCAACGGTCGTTCATGAGCATGCTGCCAGGCCCCGTCTCCGTTATGCAGCAACCCGGGTTTAAACGCCTGCGGCCTTCGCGCATGAGGGATACGCCACTGCTGCAGCTCACTGTCAAACTCAACGGGGTAGTGCTTTGCATCAACCGTGATGTGCTGCCTGGTCTGATGGGTAAAAAACCCGCGTGCGTCCGCCGTATAGCGGTGCACATGAGCGGTCGGGCTTTCATAGTGCTCAAGGTTGCGGTACCACAGGCGCACAGCGCCGTCCTCGCGTTTTATGGGTTCAAACCCTTCAAAGTGAGCCATGGTGGCTTCACTCAAGCGACTTGCCGCGGCCTTGATTGCGGAGGCCCCCACCACAACGGCGACATTGACGGCGAGGTCCTTGGCGACATTGAGCAGATGTTCTCGCGCATGGTCCGTGTCGCCCTGTGTCCAGTCTTCTACCCCTTCGTAGACCTCCTTGAGCATGTCGCCTATCGCCACCGCCAGCATCAGATCACCCAACACCGGAACAAACAGCGCCGCGACATTGATCAGCAGCAACCCAACGCCTTTGTACAACTGCCAGCGCTCTTCTCGCAGGCGCTCATCCAGCACTCCGGTCGGAACCGCCAGCAGCTGAGCATCGGCAAACATGTTCTTGAGTTGCACCGTACACAAATAATGAGCGGCACTCTGGTTTAACACCTCGGCCGTCAAACTCAAATACACCGGATGTTCATTGAGTTTTTTCACAAAAGCTGCTCGCGCACTCAACGCGACAAACCTCGAAAAAAAACTGACGTAGGCCGGGTCCAGTAGACGCTGTTTCAACTCGTCGCTAAACACCTGCAAAGAAGTGAATTCAAAGAACGGGGCCACGGGATCATTGGGGATATAAGCAATCAACCGGTTGCCGGGATGCAGCAACAGCGTGTCAGGAGAAAAAATCACCACCCCATCAATGGGCGTATCGAGCAGGTGAATTGAACTGCACACCACAGACTTGCCATCGAGTCTGGCCGAGGCTGCGGACGCTGGGGGCGAAGGCGCGACCAACACTGCAACGAGCGCCTTGTAGGCGGTTTCGGTGATGTTTTTTTTCAGCCATGCGATGTGCGCATCCACCTGCATGTCATAGGTTTTAAGCAACCTGAGGTTTGACTCGGTCGCTAACTGGGTCACGTTGGGATTCGCCTCCCCCGTAGGCGCCACCCCAAGAAACGTCTGCAGGTACGTCTGGTACTTAGCTCCCAGATCGAGCTTGCGGCATACCGCCGCAAAGTAATGGGGCTTGAGCGGGCTCAAATGCTCGGGATGGCCGTCCAGACGAATATGACTCTGTGCATGAAAACCCTCGGCAAGGGCTTCATCCGCGGAAAAATTTTGCAGCGCAGCCCATAACAATGACTTGGGTTCGTCATGTTCCAGACGGTGACGCACCGTTGCCAGCAGCGTGTCATCGGTGATCAGGTGCTCATGCACCACCGCCAATTGGTCGAGGTGGATATCGAATCGCAACACAAATTCATGCTTGAGTTCGGCTTCGAGCAAAGCACCGCAGTAAGACTCGACGCTTTGCAACTGACTGAACTTTTTGCCGACCCGCTCATGGTACGAGCGGCTTTGGGCCATCGAGGCGTTCAAGGCATCAATCACGCCCGGTTCAGCGTCCAGCAGCCATTTGGGCATGTGGCTGTAGACAAGCTCCAGCGGTTCGAGATCACTGAGTGTGGCGTCACGGGCATTGAGCGGCGGCCTGCTGGGAATAAGCGTCATATCAGGTCTTCTGTAGGTCGTTGTGGAAGCGAACCCCTAACCTAACGCTGCAAAACCCTGCCGATGACATAGATAAATATCGACGATGCGTTCAATGACCTTCGGTAATTTTTATTGAACGATCGCGCCTCGAATTACTCGATAAACCACGGTCATTCATGGCGGCGCGACACTTTACTGCTGCGTGCCGCACGGGCTGGCGATGCACAAAATGCGGCATCGCTCTTCAAAACCGGGCCCAAGTGCTATCCGGCGCGCCGCAATCGCGCCGAGTCTTACCGGTAGCAACATGCACAGAAACGAAGGATTTACACACCATGTGCGGATTAGCTGGAGAGTTACGTTTTGATCATCAACCTGCCGATTTGGCAGCCATCGAACGCATCACCCACCACCTCGCTCCACGTGGCCCTGATGCCTGGGGTTTTCATAGCCAAGGGCCAATTGCTCTGGGTCATCGTAGACTGAAAATCATGGATTTGTCGGACGGCTCGGCGCAGCCGATGGTCGACAGTCAGTCCGGTTTGTCGCTGGCGTTTAATGGCGCGATCTATAACTTCCCAGAGTTACGCGCAGAGCTGGAAAACCTCGGTTATGCGTTTTACTCCGACGGCGACACCGAAGTGCTACTCAAGGGCTATCACGCCTGGGGCGAGGCCATGCTCCCCAAACTCAATGGCATGTTCGCCTTTGCCATTTGGGAGCGAGACGCTCAACGCCTGTTCATCGCCCGCGACCGGCTGGGCGTAAAACCCCTTTACCTGTCCCGCACAGGCGAGCGTTTGCGCTTCGCATCTACATTGCCGGCACTGCTTAAAGGCGGCGATATCAACCCGATGCTTGATCCGGTTGCACTTAACCATTACTTGAACTTCCACGCCGTCGTGCCTGCACCTCGCACACTGATTGCCGGCATTGAAAAACTGCCGCCAGCGACCTGGATGCGTATTGATGCCAACGGCCATACCGAACAAAAAACCTGGTGGACACTGCCCTACGGCCCACATGCCGATGAGACCCATCTTGGGCTTGAAGACTGGCGCGACCGCGTACTGGACTGCACCCGTGAAGCGGTTGCCATTCGCCAGCGCGCGGCCGTTGATGTCGGCGTGCTGCTGTCGGGCGGTGTCGATTCCAGCTTGTTGGTGGGCCTGTTAAGGGAAACAGGCGTACAGGATTTGTCGACGTTTTCAATCGGCTTTGAGGATGCCGGAGGTGAACGCGGTAACGAGTTCGAATATTCAGATCTGATTGCCAAGCACTACGGCACCCGCCATCACCAGCTACGCATTGGTGAACACGAAATCATTGAGCAGTTGCCCGCGGCCTTCCGTGCCATGAGCGAGCCGATGGTCAGCCACGACTGTATTGCGTTTTATCTGCTTTCCCGCGAAGTCGCCAAGCACTGCAAAGTGGTGCAGAGCGGTCAAGGTGCCGATGAACTGTTTGCAGGCTATCACTGGTATCCGCAAGTGGATGGCGCCAGCGATCCGTATGAAGCCTATCGCAAAGCCTTTTTCGACCGCAGTTACGATGACTACAAAGCCACGGTGCAACCAAAATGGCTGACAGCCAATGACGCGGCTGGCGACTTCGTTCGTGAACATTTCGCCCAACCGGGTGCCGATGCAGGTGTGGACAAAGCCTTGCGTCTGGACAGCACGGTGATGCTGGTGGATGACCCGGTCAAACGCGTTGACAACATGACCATGGCTTGGGGTCTTGAAGCCCGCACGCCGTTTCTGGATTACCGCCTCGCCGAACTCTCGGCGCGCATCCCGGCACGCTTCAAATTGCCGGAGGGTGGCAAGCAGGTGCTTAAAGAAGCCGCACGGTTGGTCATTCCTAGCGAAGTGATTGATCGCAAGAAGGGTTACTTCCCGGTGCCGGGTCTCAAGCATTTGGAAGGTAACACGCTCAATTGGGTCCGCGATCTGTTGCTGGACCCGAGCCAGGACCGCGGTCTGTTTCAGCCGGCCATGCTCGACACGTTGCTGACTCATCCGCAAAGCCAACTGACCCCCCTTAACGGTTCCAAACTCTGGCAACTGGCGGCTCTCAACCTGTGGCTGAGTGAACAAGGAATCTGACCGATGAAACCCCTCGCTACGGCTTACAGCCAGCGCTTGCTGCGCGGTCAAACGCCCTCTTATGAACGCCTGCAAGCGCGTCTTGCCGAAGACGGCAGCGCACTGGATGCGCAGCCCGTGGCCGTGCATTGCGGCTGGGGGCGACTGCTGATCGGGCACACGTTTCCCGACCCGGCCAGCCTTGCCGACGAATTGTTGAATGAACAACCGGGCGAGCGTGACATTGCGCTGTATGTGGCTGCTCCTCAGCAAGTGCTGGCGCAGTCGCCCCAGCAACTCTTTCTTGACCCGTCCGACACGCTGCGTCTTTGGTTTACTGATTACCGCCCCGCCACCCGCGTATTCCGCGGCTTTCGCATCCGCAGGGCGCAAAATGACGCCGATTGGAGCGCCATCAACTCGCTGTACCTGATGCGCAACATGTTGCCGATTGATTCTACCCTGCTCACCGCACGCCATCAGGGCGGCCCGGTGTACTGGATCGCTGAAGATGAAGACAGCGGCGCAGTGATTGGCAGTGTGATGGGCCTGAATCATCACACCGCCTTTCATGATCCGGAAAACGGCAGCAGCTTGTGGTGCCTGGCGGTCGACCCGCAGTGTTCTCGCCCCGGTGTAGGCGAAGTACTGGTGCGCCACTTGATCGAACACTTCATGAGCCGAAGCCTGAGCTATCTGGATTTATCCGTGCTTCACGATAACCAGCAGGCCAAGAACCTGTATGGGAAGTTGGGCTTTCGTAACCTGTCGACGTTCGCCATCAAACGTAAAAACGGGATCAATCAGCCTCTTTTTCTAGGGCCGGGGCCTGAGGCAGGGCTAAATCCCTATGCTCGAATTCTGGTGGAAGAAGCCTACCGACGCGGGATTGACGTACAGATCGACGATGCCTCTTCAGGCTTGTTCACCCTCAGTCACGGGGGGCGGCGGATTCGTTGTAAAGAATCACTGACCGATTTGACCAGTTCGATCAGCATGAGCCTGTGCCAGGACAAAAGCCTGACCCATAAAACCCTCAGTTTGGCGGGCCTGAACGTACCCACGCAGCAAATGGCCGGCAATGCTGATGACCATCTGGCATTTCTTGAAGAACACGGCCGCATCGTGGTCAAGCCGCTGGACGGCGAACAGGGCAATGGCGTGGCGGTGGATCTTGCCTCATTCGAACAGGTACAAGCCGCTGTGGAGGTCGCACGCTCGTTTGACCATCGCGTATTGCTTGAAAGCTTTCACCCAGGGCTTGATCTGCGCATTGTAGTCATCGGTTTTGAAATGGTGGCCGCGGCAATCAGAAGACCGGCACAGGTTATCGGTGATGGCCATCACAGCATCCTGCAATTGATCGAAGCTCAGAGCCGTCGACGTCAGGCTGCCACCGAAGGTGAAAGCCGTATCCCGCAAGACGCAGAAACGCTGCGCGCCGTGCAAGCTGCGGGCTATGAATATGACAGTGTGTTACCAGCAAGCGAACTGCTGGCCGTGCGCAAAACTGCCAATCTGCATACTGGCGGATGCCTGGAAGATGTCACCGCCATTTTGCACCCGGTACTCAAGGACGCGGCCATTCGTGCCGCCCGTGCGCTGGATATTCCAGTGGTCGGGCTGGACATGATGGTGTCGGCAGCCGATCAGCCCGATTATGTGTTTATCGAAGCCAATGAACGCGCCGGGCTGGCCAACCATGAACCGCAGCCTACCGCCGAGCGCTTTATTGATTTGCTCTTTCCTCACAGTCAGCCTGCGCCCTGAGTGCAGCCGCTGAACGTCATACAGGCTCGCCGCATTCACTTGCGCGGCGAGCCTCACCTCAGGAGGCCTTATGAACCGCACCATTCTTGAACCCGACCTCGACTACCTGCAACGGGTATTGCTGGAGATGCTGGCTATCCCCAGCCCCACCGGTTTCACCGACACCATCGTGCGTTATGTGGCCGAACGCCTTGAAGAGCTGGGCATTCCTTTTGAGCTGACGCGACGCGGCACCCTGCGCGCGACGCTCAAAGGCCAGAAAAGCAGCCCGGATCGTGCAGTATCAGCGCATCTGGACACCATCGGCGCCAGCGTTCGCGCCATTAAAGACAACGGTCGGTTAGTACTCGCACCTGTCGGGTGTTGGTCCAGCCGTTTCGCGGAAGGCAGCCGCGTTAGCCTGTTTACCGACAATGGCGTGATACGTGGCAGCGTCCTGCCGCTGATGGCCTCAGGTCACGCATTCAATACAGGTGTCGACGAACTGCCGATCAGTTGGGATCACATCGAACTACGGCTGGATGCATACTGCGCCACGCGCGCGGACTGTGATTCGCTGGGCATTAATGTTGGCGATTTTGTTGCGTTTGATCCGCTGCCTGAATTCACGGAAAGCGGGCATATCAGCGCCCGTCATCTGGACGACAAGGCCGGCGTCGCTGCGCTGCTGGCCGCTTTGAAGGCGATTGTGGAAAGCGGTGAGCAACCTCAAATTGACTGCCATCCGCTGTTCACCATTACCGAAGAAACCGGCAGTGGCGCGGCGGCGGCATTGCCTTGGGATGTCAGCCAGTTTGTCGGGATTGATATTGCGCCCGTGGCTCCGGGGCAGCACTCCAGTGAGCATGCCGTCAGTGTGGCGATGCAGGATTCGGGTGGGCCGTATGACTATCATTTGTCGCGGCACTTGTTGCGCCTGGGGGCAGAAAACGAATTGCCGGTGCGCCGGGATATGTTTCGCTATTACTTCAGCGATGCGCATTCGGCCGTCACGGCGGGGCATGACATTCGTTGTGCGTTGCTGGCCTTTGGTTGTGATGCGACCCACGGTTATGAACGTACGCATATTGACAGCTTGGCAGCGCTTAGCCGTCTATTGGGGGCTTACATGATGAGCCCGCCGGTCTTTGCCAGCGATGCGCAACCGGCGCAAGGTTCACTGGATCGCTTTAGCCATCAGATCGAGCACGATGCACAGATGGAGAGCGACACGCGAGTGCCGTCTGTGGAGAGCTTGGTCGGGGATAATCGGGACTAAAATCAAAAGCCCCTCACCCTAGCCCTCTCCCCGAGGGAGAGGGAACCGACAGTGTTGCTCTTGAATCTTCGTCAGTCCGAAAAACCGAGCCGACTGTGATTTGAAGAACACCACACATCAGAGCCCTCTCCCCGGAGGGAAAGGGCTCTGATTGGGGGAGGCTTGTGATTTTCTTGAATCTGAAGGCACTGCATTGAATCTGAAATCGACTTGATTAAGCTCCCTCTCCCTCCGGGAGAGGGTTGGGGTGAGGGCGTTTTTACACCTGCGATTGAGCCCCTTCAAACCAGGCCAGCTTCTCGCGCAGCAACACCACTTCGCCCACGATGACCAAGGTGGGTGCATGCACTTCATGCTCGGCGACCAAGGTCGGCAGGTCCGCCAGCGTACCGGTGAAAACCCGCTGATTGGACGTCGTGCCCTGCTGAATCAACGCCGCCGGGGTCTCTGCAGCACGGCCATGCTTGATCAACTGCTCACAGATGATCGGCAAGCCGATCAGGCCCATGTAGAACACCAACGTTTGCGCCGGAGCAACCAGATCGTTCCACGGCAAATTGCTGGTGCCATCCTTCAAATGACCGGTCACGAAACGCACGGACTGCGCGTAATCGCGATGCGTCAACGGAATCCCGGCGTAAGCCGCGCAACCGCTGGCTGCGGTAATACCCGGCACGACCTGAAACGGGATGCCGTGTGCTGCCAGTTCTTCGATTTCTTCACCACCGCGCCCGAAGATAAACGGATCGCCGCCCTTAAGCCGCACGACACGCTTGCCTTGCTTGGCCAACGTGACCAGCTGCTGATTGATCTGCTCCTGCGGCACGGCATGATCCGCGCGACGTTTACCGACATACACACGCTCGGCATCACGGCGGCACAGCTCAAGAATCGCGGGCGCCACCAGACGGTCATACAGCACCACATCGGCTTGCTGCATGAGCCGCAGAGCGCGGAAAGTCAGCAGATCAGGATCCCCCGGCCCGGCGCCCACAAGGTAGACCTCACCGGTGGTAATGGCTGCTTCGCCGTTAATCTTGGCGAGGAGCAGGCGCTCAGCTTCACCGCCCTGCCCGGCCAATTGGCGATCCGCAATGGGGCCTTGAAAAACGTCTTCCCAGAACCCCCGACGCTGTTGTACATCCGGGAACAACCCTTTGACCTGTGTACGAAACCGCGCCGCAAGACCGGCCAACTGGCCGTAGGTCGATGGAATCCAGGTTTCAATCTTGGCCCGGATCAAACGCGCCAATACCGGCGCGTCGCCACCACTGGAAATAGCAATGACCAGCGGCGAACGGTCAACGATGGCGGGGAAAATAACGCTGCACAAGGCAGGCGCATCCACCACATTGACCGGCACACAGCGCCGGTGGGCATCCGCTGAGACTTGCGCATTGAGCGGTTCGTCATCGGTGGCAGCAATGATCAGCACGCAGCCATCAAGGTCTGCCTCAACATAGCCGCGCAAGATCTGCTCACCGCCGCTACTGTGGATCAACTCGCACAACTGCGGCTCTATAGCGGGTGCGACCACCCGCAATACGGCGCCGGCATCGGCCAGCAACCGGGATTTGCGCAAAGCAATTTCCCCGCCGCCGACCACCAGCACACGACTGCCCCGCAGGTTATGAAACAGCGGCAGAAACTCCATTTAGCCGATGACCTCAATACCGCCCATATAAGGCTTGAGGACGTCGGGTACGCGAATCGAGCCATCAGCCTGCTGATAATTTTCCAAAACGGCTACCAGCGTACGGCCTACGGCCAAACCGGAACCGTTCAGGGTGTGGACCAGCTCAGGCTTGCCGGTTTCCGGATTACGGAAACGGGCTTGCATGCGCCGGGCCTGGAAATCGCCGCAGTTGGAGCACGACGAGATTTCGCGGTATTTGTCCTGGCTCGGGATCCACACTTCAAGGTCGTAGGTCTTGATGGCGCTGAAACCCATATCGCCCGTGCACAATGCGAGTGTGCGGTAAGGCAGTTCGAGCAGTTGCAACACTTTCTCGGCATTTGCAACCAAACCTTCCAGCGCATCCATCGAAGTGGAAGGCTCTACGATCTGTACCATCTCAACTTTGTCGAACTGGTGCTGGCGGATCATGCCGCGTGTATCGCGACCCGATGCGCCCGCTTCACTGCGAAAGCACGGCGTGTGAGCGACAAATTTGATCGGCAGGGCTTTGTGCTCGACGATTTCACCGGCAACGATGTTGGTCAGCGTAACTTCAGCGGTTGGAATCAGGTAAAAATCAGCTTCGCCTTCGCGGCTGATCTTGAACAGCTCTTCTTCGAACTTAGGCAGTTGACCCGTGCCTTGCAACGCGGGTGCCTGAACCAGATAAGGCGTGTAGGCCTCTTCGTAGCCATGTTCACCGGTGTGCAGGTTGATCATGAACTGCGCTAACGCGCGATGCAGACGTGCGATCGGGCCACGCAGCAACGCAAAACGCGCACCGGACAATTTGGCAGCGGTTTCAAAATCCAGCCAGCCGTACTGCTCGCCCAGCGCCACGTGGTCCTTGATTTCAAAATCAAAGACCTTAGGCGTACCCCAGCGGCGAATTTCAACGTTGTCGTCTTCATCAGCACCGACCGGCACGGAAACATCCGGCAGGTTAGGCAGGCTCAGCAGGATTGAATCCAACTCAGTCTGGATCGCTTCCAGCTGCACTTTGCCGTTGGCCAAGTCAGTGCCCATGGTCTCGACGCTGGCCATCAACGGTGCGATGTCTTCACCGCGCGCTTTGGCTTGACCGATACTTTTGGAGATCGCATTACGCTCGGCCTGCAACTTTTCGGTCAGAGTCTGGACTTCTTTACGCTGGGATTCGAGCGCATCAATACGCGCCACGTCCAGCTTGAAGCCTCGGGATGCCAGGCGATCCGCTACGTCCTGAAGGTTGCTACGTAACAGTTTGGAATCGAGCATGTCGGTTTCTCGTTTATCAAAGTTTGGTCAGGGACAGGCCAGCCCATGTTGCGAGCAGCCCGCCGAATACGCTGAGAGCCGCATAGCCCAGTGCCAGTGGCACTTGCCCGCTTTCAAGCAGGCGCACCGTATCCAGTGAAAAGGATGAAAAAGTGGTCAAACCACCCAAAAAGCCCACCATCAGTCCTGCTCGGACTTCGATTGGCACCTCTGGGCGTATCAAGAAAAGGCCGTACAAAACGCCTATCAGCAGGCAGCCGACGATATTAACGGCCAATGTCGCGGTATAGAAGTGCCGCGGCCAATTGGCATTAATCCAGTTGCCTGTGGCAAAACGCAATAATGTGCCGACTATGCCGCCCGCCGAGACGGCCAAGACCAATGGAATCAAGGCTTTCTCCGCTGCAGGGGGCTTGCGCGATCCAGTGCAGCGAGGTGTTTGAGCTTCTCGCCGATTTTAAGCTCAAGACCGCGTGGCACCGGCTGATAGAGCGCTAAAGGCTCCAGCTCATCCGGGAAGTAATCTTCACCCGCCGCGTAAGCATCGGGCTCATCATGGGCGTAGCGGTATTCGTCGCCGTAACCCAGTTGCTTCATCAGCTTGGTCGGTGCATTACGCAAATGCAGAGGGACTTCGAGGGAGCCGTACTCGGAAGCGCTGCGCAGTGCTGCTTTAAACCCCATGTACACCGCATTGCTTTTAGGCGCACACGCCAGATAGGTGATGGCTTGAGCCACAGCCAGCTCGCCTTCCGGACTGCCAAGACGTTCCTGCACATCCCAGGCCGCCAGACACAGGCTTAAAGCGCGCGGGTCGGCATTGCCTATATCTTCGCTGGCCATGCGCACGACACGGCGGGCAATGTACAGCGGGTCACAGCCACCATCGATCATCCGCGCAAACCAATACAAGGCGCCGTCAGGATTGGAGCCGCGCACCGATTTATGCAGGGCCGATATCTGATCGTAAAAGGCCTCGCCCCCCTTGTCGAATCGACGCTGAGTATCGCCCAGCAGGCTTTGCAGCAGGTCAGAGCCTATCTCGCTGTTGTCCTCGGCCAGATCGGCGGCGTTTTCAAGCAAATTCAGCAAGCGTCGACCATCGCCGTCGGCCGCACGCAGCAATATTTGAAAACCTTCATCGCTGAGGGTCAAACCGCGCTTGCCCAGCCCTTTGTCTTCGGTCAAAGCACGCTCAACCAGCCTTTGCAGCGCCGCTTCGTCAAGGCTTTTGAGCACATACACCCGCGCTCGCGACAGCAGTGCGTTGTTCAGTTCAAACGACGGGTTTTCAGTGGTGGCCCCGATAAAAATCAGGGTACCGTCTTCGACATAAGGCAGAAACGCATCTTGCTGCGACTTGTTGAAGCGGTGTACTTCATCGACAAATAGAATGGTCCGGCGACCATATTGACCGGCCTGCTGCTTGGCAATTTCTACCGCCTGACGAATCTCTTTGACCCCGGCCAATACGGCAGAGACCGTTTCAAAATGCGCTTCGGAGACTTCGGCCAGGAGTCGAGCCAACGTGGTTTTACCCACCCCCGGCGGCCCCCAGAAAATCATCGAATGCAGCGCACCCTGCTCCAGCGCTTCGCGCAAGGGCTTGCCCCGGGCGAGCAAGTGTTGCTGGCCGACGTACTCGTCCAGATTGGCCGCGCGCAAGCGAGCAGCCAAGGGTTGAGCAATCGGGGCACTTCGAAACAAATCCATGGGCAACGCTTAAACCTCTTGTTCCAGGATTATTCCTGGATGACATCAGCCCCTTTCGGGATAACGAACTTGAATTTACTGGCAGGGATCGGCTCGTTGGCTTTTACACCGCTAAACAGAATGTCAGTACGCTGACCAACGCTGTCAACCAGGCGCATGTTGTTGATCATGCCATTGCGAAAGGACAGGTTCAGCGAATCGAACAGCGTGTCTTTGGTCTTGGGCTTAAGGATGAACTCCATGACCTCTCCTGCCTGCTTTGAACTGATGTCAAAGCTTTCACTGATCTTCGACACGTCACCCGACAACAACAAAGCTGGCGTCTGAGTCAGGCGCTGATCCAGCTTTTTGATGGTGGCCTGCTCCAGATCCGGGTCCCAAAGGGTTACTTTCTGACCGTCTGAAATCATCGTTTGCTCTTGCGGAGCTTCGGTGTGCCAGTAAAACAGCCCCGGGCGCTGCACCGACATTTCGCCTTTGGTTTCCTGTAACTGCGTGCCACTGCCATCCAGCGTCAACTGCGAGAAGTTAGCCGTGATTGTCTTCGACTTCTCAAGCAACTGGCTCAAGCGAGTGACATCCTGGGCATCAGCATGAGCTGAAAGAGACGAAAAAGCCAAAATCGGTAGCAACAACATGCTGGTAAAACGCATGAGAATCCTCATTGATTAGTTGAACGCCACTCGCGGATGCCCGCGAGCAGATCAATCGCGCATCGGAGCTGGCGCCAGCACTTCGCGCGAGCCATTAGTGTTCATTGCAGTAACCACACCGGCCATTTCCATGGACTCGATCATACGGGCGGCGCGGTTATAGCCAATCTTAAGTTTGCGCTGCACGGCAGAGATGGAGGCGCGACGGCTTTCCAGTACAAACTGGACAGCTTCGTCATACAGCGCGTCGGTCTCGCTGTCTTCGCTGCCTTCGCCGCTGCCACCTTCAAAGCCACTGCCGGCCTCTTCAACGCCGTTAAGAATGTCGTCGTTATAGTCCGGGCTGCCGCGTAGCTTCCATGCCTCAACCACGCGGTGCACTTCTTCGTCAGACACAAATGCACCATGCACCCGAATCGGCAGGCTGGTGCCCGGCGGCATATAGAGCATGTCACCGTGCCCCAACAGCTGCTCAGCGCCGCCTTGATCGATGATGGTGCGCGAATCGATCTTGCTCGACACCTGAAACGCCATACGGGTCGGAATGTTGGCCTTGATCAGACCGGTGATCACGTCCACCGACGGGCGCTGGGTCGCGAGAATCAAGTGGATACCCGCCGCCCGCGCCTTCTGGGCAATACGGGCGATCAGCTCTTCAACTTTCTTGCCGACGATCATCATCATGTCGGCAAATTCGTCAACGACCACCACAATGGTCGGCAACTTGGTCAGCAGGGGCGCTTCGTCGTGAATGCTTTCACGCTTGTACAGCGGATCGGTCAGCGGTTCGCCCGCTGCCTCGGCATCTTTGATCTTCTGGTTGAAGCCGGCCAAGTTACGCACGCCCATCTTGGCCATCAGCTTGTAGCGGCGCTCCATCTCGGCAACGCTCCAGCGCAGGGCATTGGCGGCATCTTTCATGTCGGTCACTACCGGGCATAGCAGGTGCGGGATGCCTTCGTAGATCGACAGCTCAAGCATTTTCGGGTCGATCATGATCAGCTTGGCGTCTTCAGGACCAGACTTGAAGAGGATCGACAAGATCATGGCGTTGACACCGACCGACTTACCGGAACCCGTTGTACCGGCCACCAGCAAGTGCGGCATTTTGGCGAGGTCGGTGATCACCGGCTTGCCACCGATGTCATGGCCCAAAGCCAGTGTTACTGGGGATTTCGCGTTGTCGAACTCAGGCGTGGACAGCACTTCACTGAATCGTACGATCTGACGGTCTTCGTTAGGGATCTCGATACCGACCGTGGTTTTGCCCGGAATTACTTCAACCACCCGCACACTGGTCACAGCGAGCGAGCGCGCCAGGTCTTTGGCCAGGTTGGCAATACGGCTGACCTTGACCCCGGCTGCGGGCTGAATTTCGTAGCGGGTAATCACCGGGCCGGGATGGATCGAGTCAACGGAGACTTCAACCCCGAACTCCTTGAGCTTGATTTCAAGCAAATGGCCCACGGCCGCCAAGGATTCTGGCGAGTAGTTGAGTTGTTTTTTCTCAGCCGGATCCAGAATGGAAATGGGTGGCAATGTGCCTTCCACCGCGCTGTCAACAAACAAAGGCGCTTGCTTCTCTTTCTGCACGCGCTTGCTGGGTTCAGGCGCTTTGGTCGGTACCGGCGTGATCACCGCGGGCACGTGCTTTTCGCGCTCGGACATGTGTTTGGTCAGTGCCTGTTCGCGCTCGATCAAACGCTCTTTGGCCTTGGCCTGTTCACGCTTATCGGAAACGCTGGGGGCTACCACTTCATTGACGCGGGTGTCGACTTCACGCAATTGAGCGACCAGTTGCTTGCGCTCGTTGCGGTCTGACCACCAGCGATTGGCCGCACCCTGGATGAGTTCAAACAGGTCGAGGGTGATTTTGCCGGTCATGTCCATGACCTTAAACCATGAGAGGTCGGTAAACACCGTCAACCCGAACAGGAACAGGGCAATCAGCAATAGGGTGCTGCCCTGGATATTCAAAGCATTTTTGGCCAGATCGCCCAGGCTTTCGCCCAGCGCCCCCCCAGCACCCGCCGGCAGGCCCGATGCTGAGTGAAAATGAATATGCGCCAGTGCCGCACCGGAGAGCACCAGGAACAGCAACCCGACAAGTCGCCACGAAAACAGCAGACCGCTCCACTGCCAAGGCTGATGCCGTTCGCGGAAGATCTGATAAGCCTTGATTGCCAACAACAGCGGGAATATGTAGGCGAAGTAACCGAGCACCATGAACAGGATGTCAGCGCTGTAGGAACCCGCAGGCCCGCCGAAGTTCTGCACATCAACGATACGGCTGTTGTGGCTCCAGCCAGGATCATCCTTGGCGTAGGTCAGCAAGGCCATGATCATGAACAGGCAGAGGGCGCCAATAGCGATCAGTGCACCTTCCTTGAGCCGGTAGTGCAATTGCTGACGCCAGAGAGGAACAACTTTGGGTGCTGCTGTGGATTTCTTCAAAACGGGTCTTTTCCTGCGCCTGTGGCGCGCCCAACTATTAATTGACTAAATTGACTGCAAGTTACTACGCGTGTCGAGCAGATAACTCGTTAATACCGGACACTGGACTCGCGCTGCGTGCCGCTTTGTACGATCAACCAGCGTTGCCAGCGCGGGTACGCATGCAGTTTAGATCCGCTCAAACAGGCGAGCCATTGTACGGGTTTAAGCCGCTGTTGCCACGCCGACGCATGCGCCGGGCCCATGAACGCCGTAAATGCCTGTTAAGTGCTGATTTGAGCATGCATTATCTTTTGTGACAAAGACTTATAGCACTGCAAAACAGCAACTGGCTCTAATCGGCAGACCGATTGAGACCGCATTGGCGCAGTAGAGTTGCAGGCGCCCTCCTCCCCCACCTGCCCAAGACTAATCATCATGTTGACCTGGTTAAAACGCGACACCCTTACATTCCCGCCGCTGACCAAGGCCATGCGCGAGCCCAACGGGCTTCTTGCCGCAGGCGGAGACCTGTCAGCAGATCGCTTGGTGCAGGCGTACCGTCATGGCTGTTTCCCGTGGTTTTCCGAAGGCCAACCTATTCTCTGGTGGTCGCCGGATCCACGCACCGTGCTGCTCCCTGAAGAACTGCATGTGTCGCGCAGCCTGGCCAAGCTTATGCGCCAGCAACGCTATCAGGTGAGCTTTGATCGCGATTTTGAGGCAGTCATCCAAGCCTGCGCTGCCCCGCGCCGCGACGCAGACGGCACATGGATTACCGACGACATGCAAATTGCCTACACCGAACTCCATGCCCGCGGCCATGCGCACTCTGTGGAAGTATGGGACAACGGTGAACTGGTTGGTGGCCTCTATGGCTTGGCCATGGGCCAGCTTTTTTTTGGCGAGTCCATGTTCAGTCGTGCAGACAACGCCTCAAAATTTGGTTTTGCCACGCTGGTAAAACACCTTCAGGCATGGGGTTTTGTGCTGATTGACTGCCAGATGGCGACTCGCCACTTGGAAAGCCTGGGTGCACGGTCCATCCCGCGGCAGCAATTTGCAGACTACTTGCGCGACCATCTGGACCAGCCTACAACGGCACAGTGGGACCTCAACCCATAAGCACTACAAGATACCGGGCGTTTTACAGACGATTTTTGCGCACTGTCTTACACTTAACTCAAAGATTTCCCGAGGGCCCATCATGACCGAGCTGGCGCGCTTGAAGTTTTATGCCACTCAACCTCACGTTTGCAGCTACCTGCCCGAAGAACAGGCCACGACGCTGTTTCTCGACCCCAGCCAGCCAATGGATGTGCAGGTCTACGCCGATTTGTCCGAAATGGGCTTTCGACGCAGCGGCGACCACCTTTATCGGCCCCATTGCCTGAAGTGCGACGCCTGTAAGGCTGCGCGCATTCCAGTGGCCCAATTTGTACCCAACCGTCAGCAAAAGCGCATCCTCAAACGCAACGCCGACTTGCAGGTCACGGCGGTCAAGCCGTGCTTCAGCGAAGAAAACTTCGATCTTTATCGGCGCTATATCGAACAGCGACATGCCGATGGCGATATGTACCCACCCAGCCGCGATCAGTTTTCGACTTTTCTGGTGCGCGACCTGCCGTTCTCGACGTTTTATGAGTTCCGCCTCGATGGACGCTTGTTGGCTGTTGCGGTAACGGATGTGCTGCCTAACGGGTTATCGGCTGTGTACACCTTCTACGAACCCGAGGAAGAACGCCGCAGCCTGGGTCGTTACGGGATTCTCTGGCAGATCGCAGAAACCCGGCGCATGGGGCTTGATAACCTCTACCTTGGGTACTGGATCAAGAACTGTAAAAAGATGAATTACAAGACAGAATACCGCCCGATTGAGCTGCTGATTAATCAGAGATGGAGCAGTGTTAACTGAACCCTTGGCTTAAACCCCATTTTTCGGGCACAATGCACGCCGCTTTTGCCTGGCGCAGTTGCACCGGGCCATTCATTGGACACCGAGGGCTTTACTGCATGTCGAAAGAAGACAGCTTCGAAATGGAAGGCACTGTCGTCGACACCCTGCCCAACACCATGTTTCGTGTGGAGTTGGAAAATGGGCACGTCGTAACCGCGCATATTTCCGGCAAGATGCGCAAGAACTACATTCGTATTCTTACCGGCGACAAAGTGCGCGTCGAGCTGACGCCCTATGACTTGAGCAAAGGGCGCATCACTTACCGCGCTCGTTAATCAAGTCAATACAAAACGCCCGGTTCTGCCGGGCGTTTTTGTGTGTCTGCGATTTATGGGCTGAAGATCAAGAGCTCCCTCACCCCAACCCTCTCCCAGAGGGAGAGGGAGCAGACCGTGAGCAATCTGGGTTGTTCTGCAGCCCGAAAGCAAATCAGTGAATCTGAAATCGACTCAATCAGTCACCACTCTCGTTAATCAAGTCAATACAAAACGCCTGGTTCTGCCGGGCGTTTTTGTGTGTCTGCGATTTATGGACTGAAGATCAAGAGCTCCCTCACCCCAACCCTCTCCCAGAGAGAGAGGGAGCAGACCGTGAGAAATATTGGTTTTTCTGCAGCCCGAAAGCAAATCACCGAACCTGAAATCGACTCAATCAGTCACCGCGCTCGTTAATCAAGTCAATACAAAACGTCCGGTTCTGCTGGGCGTTTTTGTGTGCCTGCGATTTATGGGCTGAAGATCAAGAGCTCCCTCACCCCAACCCTCTCCCAGAGGGAGAGGGAGCAGACCGTGAGCAATCTGGGTTTTTTCTGCAGCCTGAAAGCAAATCACCGAACCTGAAATCGACTCAATCAGTCACCGCGCTCGTTAATCAAGTCAATACAAAACGCCCGGTTCTGCCGGGCGTTTTTGTGTGTCTGCGATTTATGGACTGAAGATCAAGAGCTCCCTCACCCCAACCCCCTCCCAGAGGGAGAGGGAGCAGACCGTGAGAAATCTGGGTTTTTTCTGCAGCCTGAAAGCAAATCACCGAACCTGAAATCGACTTAATCAGTCCCCTCTCCCTCTGGGAGAGGGCTAGGGTGAGGGTTTGCAGATCAAAAAAAGCGCCTTTCGGCGCTTTTTTTTCTTCAGAGCTAACTCAAGCCATCTCAACATCCGTTTCAAATTCGAACGTCAGCTCACCATCGACCAGGTCGATGTTAACGACGCCGCCATGATCAGCCAGCTCACCAAAGAGAATCTCTTCAGCCAGCGGACGCTTGATCTTGTCTTGAATCAAACGCGCCATTGGTCGAGCACCCATCTGCACATCGTAACCACCTGCGGCCAACCAGCCACGTGCGGCGTCTGTGACCACCAACTGAACATGCTTGTCGTCCAGTTGCGCCTGCAGCTCGGTAAGGAACTTGTCTACCACGTGCTTGATAACCTCATGGCTGAGGCGACCAAACTGGATGATAGTGTCCAGACGATTGCGGAACTCGGGCGTGAAACTCTTCTTGATGGCTTCCATCGCATCGGTTGCATGGTCTTGAACCGTAAAGCCGATCGAAGCCCGCGATGCCGTTTCAGCCCCCGCATTGGTGGTCATGATAACGATGACATTACGGAAATCAGCCTTGCGCCCGTTGTTATCGGTCAAGGTGCCGTGGTCCATCACCTGCAACAGCAGGTTAAAGACTTCGGGATGCGCCTTCTCGATTTCATCCAGCAACAACACACAATGCGGCTGTTTGCTGATGGCCTCAGTCAACAAGCCACCCTGGTCGAAGCCAACATAGCCCGGAGGAGCACCGATAAGACGTGAAACGGTGTGACGCTCCATGTATTCCGACATGTCGAAACGCAGAAGCTCAACACCCAGCGCCTTGGCCAACTGACGCGCTGCTTCGGTTTTACCGACACCGGTTGGACCGGCAAACAGGAACGAGCCCACAGGCTTGTCAGGTGACTTCAACCCGGCCCGCGACAGCTTGATGGCCGTCGACAGCGAATCAATGGCCGCATCCTGACCAAACACGGTCATCTTCAAGTCACGCTCAAGGTTACGCAGCAGTTCTTTGTCAGAACTGGACACGTGCTTAGGCGGAATACGTGCAATTTTTGCAACGATATCTTCGACTTGCTGCACATCGATGCGTTTGACGCGTTTTTCAACCGGCTGCAAGCGCTGATAAGCACCCGCCTCGTCAATGACATCAATGGCCTTGTCCGGCATATGCCGATCATTGATATAGCGCGACGCCAGCTCAGCAGCGGCCCGCAAGGCTTCATCACTGTACTCGATATTGTGATGCTGCTCGAAACGCCCCTTGAGGCCCCGCAGAATGCCGATAGTGTCTTCAACAGAAGGCTCGGACACATCCACTTTCTGGAAACGACGGGCCAAGGCACGGTCTTTTTCAAAAATACCGCGAAATTCCTGGAACGTTGTCGAACCAATGCAGCGTATGTCACCCGAAGACAACAGTGGCTTGAGCAGGTTCGACGCATCCATCACACCGCCCGACGCAGCACCTGCGCCGATAATGGTGTGAATTTCATCGATGAACAAAATCGCCTGAGGGCGTTTTTTCAGTTCGCCGAGCAGCGCCTTGAAGCGCTTCTCGAAATCTCCACGGTACTTGGTACCCGCCAGCAAGGCGCCCAGGTCAAGCGAGTAGACAATGCTGTTAGCCAGCAGGTCAGGCACTTGATTGTCAACGATGCGCTTGGCCAGCCCTTCAGCAATTGCGGTTTTACCCACGCCTGCTTCACCGACCAGCAGCGGATTGTTTTTGCGCCGACGCGCAAGGATTTGAGCAACCCGCTCAACTTCCATTTCACGCCCGACCAGCGGGTCAATACGGCCCTGACGCGCCAGCTCGTTCAGGTTGCTGGCATAGGCATCCAATGGATTGCTGGAAGAAGACGATTCACCCCCTTCCTCATCCTGCATTTCATGCTCACCGTCAGAGTGATCACCCTGGCCTGGCACTTTAGAAATGCCATGGGCAATAAAGTTGACCACATCGATGCGGGCAACGCTCTGCTGTTTAAGCAGAAATACTGCCTGGCTTTCCTGCTCGCTGAAAATCGCAACCAGTACGTTGGCACCGGTCACTTCACGCTTGCCGGAGCTTTGCACATGGAAAACAGCACGCTGTAGTACACGCTGAAAGCCCAGTGTTGGCTGGGTTTCACGGTCTTCATCGTGAACAGGGATCAAAGGGGTGGTGGAATCAATAAACTCTTGCAGATCATGCTTGAGTTTGTCGAGATTTGCGCCACAGGCGCGTAGAACGGTGGCGGCCGCCTCGTTATCCAGTAGCGCTAGAAGGAGGTGCTCAACCGTCATGAATTCATGACGTTTGGAGCGGGCTTCCTTAAAGGCAAGATTGAGGGTGACTTCGAGCTCGCGATTTAACATGGCTTCACCTCATACCCAAGTGGTCGGCGTTAACCGTCCTTCTCGATTTCACAGAGTAGCGGATGCTGGCTTTCGCGTGCGTACTGATTTACCTGCGCTGCCTTGGTCTCGGCAATGTCGCGGGTATAGATACCACACACAGCCCGTCCTTCTGTATGAACGGCCAGCATGACCTTGGTCGCCAATTCGCGATTCAAGTTAAAAAACACCTCAAGTATCTCGACAACGAAATCCATGGGTGTGTAGTCATCGTTGAACAAAACCACCTTGTACATAGGCGGCACCTGAAGCGCAGGCTTAGCCTCTTGCACAGCCAAGCCAGCGGCATCGTCGTCATCAAAACCGGGCTGGTCCTGATTGAATGTTAGTCGAATCTGGCTAAATGCATGCATGGAATGAAAGGTTCGTCATTGATCGATTACAGAGATGGAGGCAAGCACATTAAATTTCAACTGCGCCTGCCGCGTGACCTTGACTATCGGTAAAACGGTGTTACAACCAATAGGGCCCACAGTGGGTAGTAAAGACCCGCGCAGTCAACCACATTTGCTGGTTTTTTGTGCGGATGAACTGGATGATACTCCAGTGATGGAGTCGTTTGCAGCAGAGGGATATGAGTATGCAAGGCAAGGTCAAGTGGTTCAACAACGCCAAGGGCTTCGGCTTCATTAATACGCAAGCCAAGGAAGGCCTCGATGAACACGGAAACGCGATCGATTTTTTTGCTCATTTTTCGGCCATCAATATGGACGGCTACAAGACGCTCAAGGCGGGCCAGCCGGTGAGCTTTGAAATTATCCAAGGCCCCAAAGGGCTGCACGCCGTCGCAATTACTGATGCAAAGGCCATTACGCCGCTGACCGCGACTGAAGCCGAGGAACTCACCCTTACGGTCTGACCAGCAGGCGAGAAGATAAGCCCCACTTCTACAAATTTGAAAAACCGCCCTATCGAGCCTTCGATCTGGCGGTTTTTTTAGGTCTGAGCGTTGACCCTGAGCCCTGAGCGACCTCCAGCCAACGGTTTAGATCCGGAAAAGGAAGACCTGGCCACAAGCAAGCCTGACACGCTGCAACAACCGCAAACACTGAGCCAAAAGCAAAAGAAGGCGCGCTCTTAGACCAATTGATGATCCGCGATTCACCAGACCCCTCGCAGCAACCTGAGCGACCTATGTATACTGCGCCGGTGACCATCGAGTCACCGAGCAACACGTATTGAATTGAGTCTTTCAGGCCTAGAAAGGCTGAGCCGTTACCCCGGTTCGACCGCTTGACGCTCTACTGATGCATTCACATCACCGCGAAGAACCTCGACTTTCGGCTCATTGTTCACTGTGAACGAAAGCGCCTACCCTGCGCATCTCGAGTATCTGAGCACGCTCAGCAAAGAAGAGAGTTAATCCGAAATGCCCAACCGTTCGAAGATCATCTATACCTTCACCGACGAAGCTCCGGCGCTCGCCACCTACTCACTGCTGCCTATCATTGAAGCGTTTACGGCCACCGCCGACATTGATGTCGAAACGCGTGACATCTCTCTGGCCGGTCGAATCCTCGCCAGCTTCCCCGAGCAATTGGGTGCCAAGGCTGTACCCGACCACCTCGCCGAACTGGGCGCGCTGGCCGTTACGCCTGAAGCCAACATCATTAAGCTGCCTAACATCAGCGCCTCGGTCCCGCAATTGCAGGCCGCCATTAAAGAACTGCAAGCGCAGGGCTTTGAGATTCCGGACTACCCGGAAACCGTGACCACTGACGCCGAGAAAGAAATCAAAGCGCGTTACAGCAAGGTCATGGGCAGCGCCGTAAACCCGGTACTGCGCGAAGGCAACTCTGACCGCCGCGCTCCGCTGTCGGTCAAAAACTATGCTCGCAAGCACCCGCACAAAATGGGCGCCTGGAAAGCAGACTCCAAGTCCCACGTCGCTCACATGAGCGAAGGCGACTTCTACGGCAGCGAAAAAGCCGCCCTGATCGAAGCCCCAGACACCGTTAAAATCGAACTGATCGCTCAAGACGGCACCACCACCGTCCTGAAAGAAAAAACCGCCGTACAAGCCGGCGAGATCATCGATTGCTCGGTCATGAGCAAAAAAGCCCTGCGCGAGTTCGTCGCGACCGAAATCGAAGACGCCAAGAAACAAGGCGTGCTGTTCTCGGTGCACTTGAAAGCCACCATGATGAAGGTGTCCGACCCGATCATGTTTGGTCAGATCGTGGCCGAGTTCTACAAGGACGCGCTGGAAAAACACGCTGATGTCCTGAAAGAAATCGGCTTCAACCTGAACAACGGCATTGGCGACCTGTACGCACGCATCAAGGCGCTGCCAGCCGACAAGCAAGCCGAAATCGAAGCTGACATCGAAGCCGTGTACGCCAACCGTCCTGCGCTGGCCATGGTTAACTCCGACAAAGGCATCACCAACCTGCACGTGCCAAGCGACGTTATCGTCGACGCATCGATGCCAGCGATGATCCGCGACTCGGGCAAAATGTGGGGCACTGACGGTCAGTTGCACGACACCAAGGCTGTGATCCCGGATCGCTGCTACGCGACCATCTATCAGGCAACCATCGAAGACTGCAAGCAAAACGGCGCCTTCGATCCGACCACCATGGGCAGCGTGCCAAACGTTGGCCTGATGGCACAGAAAGCCGAAGAGTACGGCTCCCACGACAAAACCTTCCAGATCAAGACGGACGGTGTTGTGCGCGTGACCGACAGCAACGGCAATGTGCTGATGGAGCAAAAGGTCGCTGAAGGCGATATCTGGCGCATGTGCCAGGCCAAAGACGCGCCGATCCGCGACTGGGTCAAGCTGGCCGTTAACCGCGCTCGCGCCAGCAACACGCCTGCCGTGTTCTGGCTCGACCCTAAGCGTAGCCACGACGCCCTGATGATCAAGAAGGTTGAAACCTACCTGAAGGATCACGACACCAGCGGTCTGGACATTCGCATCATGGCGCCTGTTGATGCTATGAAGTTCACTCTGGAGCGCACCCGTAAAGGCCTGGACACCATCTCGGTGACCGGCAACGTACTGCGTGACTACCTGACCGACCTGTTCCCGATCATGGAACTGGGCACCAGCGCGAAAATGCTGTCGATCGTACCGCTGATGAATGGTGGCGGTCTGTTCGAAACCGGCGCAGGCGGTTCTGCTCCGAAACACGTTCAACAGCTGCTGGAAGAAAACTTCCTGCGCTGGGACTCGCTGGGTGAATTCCTGGCGCTGGCAGCCTCCCTTGAGCACTTGGGCACCACCTACAACAACCCGAAAGCGTTGGTGTTGGCCAAAACTCTGGATCAGGCTACCGGTCAGTTCCTGGACAACAATAAATCGCCATCGCGCAAAGTCGGCAACATCGACAACCGCGGTAGCCACTTCTACCTGGCGCTGTACTGGGCACAAGCCTTGGCAGCTCAGACTGAAGACAAAGAGCTGCAAGCCCAATTTGCCCCTGTGGCAAAAGCCATGGCTGAGAACGAGGCAAAAATTGTTGCCGAACTCAACGCTGTGCAGGGCAAACCTGTAGACATCGGTGGTTACTACCACGCTGATGCCGACAAAGTCAGCCAAGTAATGCGCCCTAGCGCCACACTGAACGCGATCATCGCGTCTGTGTAAGAGCAACACGTAACACCACAAACCCCGGCCCACGACGCCGGGGTTTGTGTTTTTGGGCCACCTTAACCCTGTAGCCGCTGCCGAAGGCTGCGATCGACGGCGAAGCCGACGTAGAGTCAGGCGGCGCCGTGTTGCTGGTCTTTACGGTTGCTTCGCAACCGATCGCAGCCTTCGGCAGCGGCTACAGTTTTGGGCTTGGCACCAATTTTATGTAGCATCGAACACAATCCTCCCCAAGAAACCGAGATCAACTCAATGGAATGGAAACCCCACATCACCGTCGCAACAGTCGTCGAAGACAATGGTCGCTTTCTAATGGTTGAAGAGCTCAAACGCGACCGCGCAGTCCTCAACCAGCCGGCCGGCCATCTGGACCCGAATGAAAGCCTGATCGACGCGGCTATCCGCGAAACCCTTGAAGAAACAGGCTATGACGTTGAGCTCACTGGCGTCGTCGGTATTTACCTGTATACCGCCCCCAGTAACGGCGTGACCTACCAGCGCGTCTGCTTTGCCGGCAAGGCCGTCAAACACCACCCCGAGTACACACTGGACACCGGCATCATCAGCCCGCTCTGGCTGACCCGCGACGAGCTGCTAGCACAACGCGAGCGCTGGCGCAGTGAGCTGACCCTGCATTGCATTGACGATTATTTGAGCGGCAAATTGTTCGACCTCTCGTTAATCCGCCCTTCGGTTTAGCCTTGAGCGCTCGGGCCTGCTAGAATCGCGTCCTTTTTAAAGACACTCATTGAATCCTTATGCGTGATCCAGCCTTAGTCGCCCCCGAAACACAGCGCGTCATTGTCGGCATGTCCGGCGGTGTCGACTCTTCCGTTTCCGCCGTTCTGCTTATGGAGCAGGGCTATCAGGTGGAAGGCCTGTTCATGAAGAACTGGGAGGAAGACGACGGAACGGATTACTGCACCGCCATGGATGATCTGGCAGACGCCCAGGCCGTCTGCGACAAAATTGGCATTAAGCTGCACACCGCCAACTTTGCCGCCGAGTACTGGGACAATGTGTTTGAGCACTTTCTGGCCGAATACAAGGCCGGCCGCACGCCGAACCCGGACATCCTGTGCAACCGCGAAATCAAGTTCAAGGCGTTTCTCGACTACGCCCTGATGCTGGGCGCCGACCTGATTGCCACGGGCCACTATGTGCGTCGCCGGGACATTGACGGGCGTACCGAGTTGCTCAAGGGGCTTGATCCGAACAAGGATCAGAGCTACTTCCTGCACGCGGTCGGCGGCGAGCAAATTGCCCGCACCCTGTTCCCGGTGGGTGAACTGGAAAAACCCGAGGTGCGCCAAATAGCCGAGAAACACGGGCTGGCCACCGCCAAGAAGAAAGACTCCACCGGCATCTGCTTTATTGGCGAACGGCGGTTCAGCGACTTCCTCAAGCAGTACTTGCCCGCACAACCGGGCGAGATAAAGACCACCGAAGGTGAAGTCATCGGTCGCCACCACGGCCTCATGTACCACACCATCGGTCAGCGTCAGGGCTTAGGCATCGGCGGCCTCAAGGACGCCAGCGACGAGCCGTGGTATGTATTGTTCAAAGACCTTGAGAACAACGAATTGATCGTGGGTCAGGGCAACGATCATCCATGGTTGTTTTCACGCGCCCTGCTCGCTTCCGAAATTTTCTGGGTCAATCCGATCGACCTGAGCCGTCCGCTGCGCCTGACCGCCAAGGTTCGTTATCGCCAAAGCGACCAACCCTGCACGCTGGAAAAAACCGCGGACGGTTATCGCGCCACATTCGATGACCCACAGCGTGCCGTGACTCCCGGCCAATCTGTGGTGTTTTACGACGGCGAAGTGTGCTTGGGCGGTGGCGTCATCGAAGTAGCTGAACCTTGGACCAGCAAAGGCAACCAGGCATGAACCCCACCCAGGAGCAGTTGGTTGCCCTTGGCGGCGTTTTCCTCGCGGCGGTGCTGGTCGACAAGATCGCCAAAACGGGTCAGGTCGGCGAAGCCGAATTGGCCTGCATGCTGGGCACCCTGCTGGTTCGCGACCCCAAGGACACGCTTGAAGTGTTTGGCGGCGACGACAGCCACCTGCGTGAAGGCTATCGCGCCTTGATCGGCGCCCTTGAGCGTGACCCCAACACCTTGCAACGTGAGCCTTTGCGCTACGCACTGTCCATGCTCGGCCTGGAGCGCCAACTGGCCAAACGCGATGACATGCTGGATCTGATCGGCAAACGCCTTCCGCAGATACAGTCTCAGGTCGAACATTTCGGCCCGGCTCACGAAAATGTGGTGGCCGCTTGTGGCGCGCTGTATCAGGACACGTTAAGCACCTTGCGTCAGCGCATTCAGGTGCATGGCGACATGCGCAATCTGCAACAACCGAGCAACGCCTCCAAAATTCGCGCCCTGTTGCTGGCGGGTATCCGTTCGGCACGGCTTTGGCGCCAACTGGGTGGCCATCGCTGGCAACTGGTGATCAGCCGCCGCAAGTTGCTCAAAGAGCTATACCCGATGCTGCGCGGTCACTGAAACCCGTCAGCAGACACAGATTTAAAAATCGATACGCGTATGACGCCGGTCACTTGGCAACGGACCGGCCGTTTTTTTCATGTATGATACGCGCCCCATTTCGTTGCCCGACTGTCCGAGAACACCCCATGAAGCTTTCTTCGCTCACTGCGGTTTCCCCTGTTGACGGCCGCTACGCCGGCAAAACCCAGGCTTTGCGCCCAATTTTCAGCGAGTACGGCCTGATCCGCGCTCGCGTTCTGGTTGAAGTTCGTTGGCTCCAGCGCCTGGCGGCTCACGCTGCCATCCCAGAAGTGCCGGCCTTCTCTGCCGAAGCCAACGCCGTTTTGAATGAACTGGCCGAAAACTTCTCTCTGGAGCACGCCGAGCGTGTCAAAGAGATCGAGCGCACCACCAACCATGACGTCAAAGCCATTGAGTACTTGCTCAAGGAACAGGCCGCCAAACTGCCTGAGCTGGCCAACGTCAGTGAATTCATCCACTTTGCCTGCACCAGCGAGGACATCAACAACCTGTCCCACGCCCTGATGCTGCGCGAAGGCCGTGATGATGTGATGTTGCCGCTGATGCGTCAGACCGCCGAAGCCATCCGTGAGCTGGCGATCAAATTCGCCGACGTACCGATGCTGTCCCGTACTCACGGTCAACCGGCCTCTCCGACCACTCTGGGCAAAGAACTGGCCAACGTGGTTTACCGTCTGGAGCGTCAAATCGCTCAAGTGGCCGCTGTACCGCTACTGGGCAAGATCAACGGCGCCGTGGGTAACTACAACGCTCACCTGTCGGCTTACCCGCAAATCGACTGGGAAGAAAACGCCCGCGCCTTCATCGAAGACGAGCTGGGCCTGGGCTTCAACCCCTACACCACCCAGATCGAGCCGCACGACTACATTGCCGAGCTGTTCGACGCCATTGCGCGCTTCAACACCATCCTGATCGACTTCGACCGCGACATCTGGGGCTACATCTCCTTGGGGTACTTCAAGCAGCGTACTATCGCAGGCGAAATCGGCTCCTCGACAATGCCGCACAAGGTTAACCCGATTGACTTCGAAAACTCCGAAGGCAACCTGGGCATCGCCAACGCATTGTTCCAGCACTTGGCCAGCAAACTGCCCATCTCCCGCTGGCAGCGCGACCTGACTGACTCCACCGTACTGCGTAATCTCGGCGTGGGCTTTGCACACAGCGTCATTGCGTACGAAGCCAGCCTCAAAGGCATCAGCAAACTGGAGCTCAACGCTCAGAAAATCGCTGCTGACCTGGACGCCTGCTGGGAAGTACTGGCCGAGCCGATTCAGACCGTGATGCGCCGTTACAACATTGAAAACCCGTACGAGAAGCTTAAAGAGCTGACGCGCGGCAAGGGCATCAGCCCAGAAGCACTGCAAACGTTCATCGACGGCCTTGAAATGCCGGAAGCGGCGAAAGCCGAGCTGAAACTGCTCACCCCTGCCAATTACATTGGCAACGCGGTCGAACAGGCCAAGCGCATCTGATCGCAGCAAAGACGTGCTAACGCCCGGCCGTGCCGGGCGTTTTTATTCCCGATTACAAAGTGCAATTTTTCAATAGGTTACACATGAATCCTGATACTCCTCTTCAAATACTGGGCGGCATCACTGCACGCGAATTTCTGCGCGACTACTGGCAGAAGAAACCGTTGCTGATCCGTCAGGCCATTCCTGACTTCGAAAGCCCGATTGATGCCGACGAATTGGCTGGCCTGGCACTTGAAGAAGAAGTCGAATCGCGCCTGGTCATCGAGCACGGTGAGCGCCCATGGGAATTGCGCCGCGGCCCGTTTGCAGAAGATGAATTCGGCAAGTTGCCAGAGCGCGAATGGACGCTGCTGGTTCAAGCCGTCGATCAGTTCGTGCCTGAAGTGGGTGAGCTGCTCGAAAACTTCCGTTTCTTGCCAAGCTGGCGCATCGACGACGTGATGATCAGCTACGCAGCCCCCGGTGGCAGCGTGGGTCCTCACTTTGACAACTACGACGTGTTCTTGCTTCAAGGCGCCGGCAAGCGTCACTGGCAGATCGGCCAGATGTGCGATTCCGAGAGCCCACTGCTGGAACACGCAGACCTGCGCATTCTGGCTGACTTCCAGGCCACCGACGAGTGGACGCTGGAACCGGGCGATATGCTCTACCTGCCGCCACGTCTGGCTCACTGCGGCGTAGCGGTGGATGAATGCCTGACCTACTCCGTGGGCTTCCGCGCACCCAGCGCGGCTGAAGTATTGACTCACTTCACCGACTTCCTCAGCCAGTACCTGCCTGATGAAGAACGCTACACCGATGCCGACGCCCAGCCTGTCAGCGACCCACACCAAATCCAGCATGACGCCCTTGATCGCCTCAAAGGCTTGCTCGCCGAACACATGAGCGACGAGCGCATGCTACTGACATGGTTCGGCCAATTCATGACCGAGCCGCGGTATCCGGAACTCGTGACGGGCCCTGAGCTCGAAGAAGAAGATCTGCTGGGCAGCCTGGAACAGGGCGCAGTTTTGATCCGTAACCCAAGCGCGCGTCTGGCCTGGTCGGAAGTCGATGACGATCTGCTCTTGTTTGCCAGCGGTCAAAGCCGCCTGTTGCCGGGTAAATTACGCGAGCTGCTCAAGATGATTTGCGCCGCTGATGCCTTGCACAGCGACAACTTGGGGCCATGGCTGGCCGATGAAGATGGACGCAACCTGCTCTGTGAGCTGGTCAAACAAGGAAGCTTGGGATTCGCAGATGAATAAAATTCGCGTACGTGTCGCCAATTGGCAAAAGGACATCGCCGACCTTCGACGCATTCGTGAGGCGGTATTTATTAATGAACAACAGGTCCCGCCTGAGCTTGAATGGGACTCTGACGACGCTGAAGCCGTGCATTTTCTGGCCTATGAAGGCGACTATGCGATTGGCACTGCGCGCTTATTGCTAGACGGTCATATCGGCCGCGTATCCGTGCTCAAGGACTGGCGGGGTTTGAAAGTCGGTGATGCGTTGATGAATGCGGCAGTCAGCGAAGCAGAAAAACGGGGCCTCAAGCAGCAAATGCTCAGCGCACAAGTACACGCCTCCGCGTTTTACGAGCGACTGGGCTTTAACATCGTCAGCGAAGAATTTCTGGAAGCAGGGATTCCTCATGTTGATATGGTGCGTGTGAGCTAACGTAACCCTCACGTAGCAATTGCCGAAGGCGACGTCCGATTGCGAAGCGATCGTTAATCCAGCAAATGTGCACACAGGATTTACGACGGCTTCGCCGCCGCACGCAGCCTGCGGCAGCTGCTACGAATTAAGCAACGCCCTGCGATCTCTGGATCGCAGGGCGTTTTGCTATCTGGCACACTCCGCTCTGACCTTCCAAGCATTGTGGAGAATACGGACATGTCCCTACGCACATTCGTCGCCAGTCTGTTACTGCTAACCAGCAGCATGGCGCTGGCCGACACCCAAGTCATCACCCTGCAAAACCGCACCAGCACTGACCTTATGCCTGTCGCACAGAATTTTATTGGCAAGAACGGCAAAGTCAGTGCTTACGGCAACCAATTGATCGTCGAAGCATCGACCTCACAAATCAAAAACCTGAAAAACCTGCTGAGTCAACTCGACAAACCCGCCAAGCGCCTGCTGATTACCGTCGATACCCGTGACAACAACCTGCCTGACTCCAACAGCAACACACGCGTCTACAGCACGGCTAGCCGCGATGGCGGCACTCAGCAACTTCAAGTGACCGAGGGCGTTCCCGCGTTTATCCAGACCGGTCAAAGTGTGCCGCTCACCAGCACCCAGACAGATGGCTATGGCCGCCTACTGACACAGACCGAATACCGAAACGTGACCCGGGGCTTTTATGTCACCGCCACCGTGACGGGCAACACGGCACACCTGGCGATCAGCGCCCAGCGCGACCGCATGAGCCAGGAGCAATCCGATGTAGTGAACGTGAAAAACACCGACACACAGGTCAGCGGTCCGCTGGGGCAATGGATTACCGTGGCTGGGCTCAATGGTCAGAATCAGACCGCACAACAAGGTGAAACCCTTACCTACTCTACTCAAAGTCGCGACGACATGACTTTGCGGGTTAAAGTCGATGCACTTGACCAAAAGGCCCAAAACTGACTGACGGGTCGTATTAGACCAAATATGTAGTGCGACCAAAAAAGCACTACAAAGTGTTTGACGACGCAAAAATGCAAGGGCATGATGGCCCCGCTCCCGCGAATCAGAGGCCTTCCAGAAGTCCTCTGAAAGCAGTTAGCGACAAGCCATTCACGCACTTACACAAACAACATTGATGTGTGCCTGGTGGAGCAAACTTTTCAACCCAGACCTATGCGACGAGGTTTATCACCATGGCACTGACACGCGAACAGCAAATTGCAGCCCTTGAAAAAGACTGGGCCGAAAATCCACGCTGGAAAGGCGTGACTCGCGATTATTCCGCTGCTGACGTGGTCCGCCTGCGCGGTTCGGTTCAACCCGAGCACACCTTTGCAAAAATGGGCGCTGACAAGCTGTGGAAACTGGTGACACAGGGCGCACACCCGTCCTTCCGTCCCGAGAAAGATTTCGTCAACTGCATGGGCGCCCTGACCGGGGGCCAGGCAGTACAACAGGTTAAAGCCGGTATCCAGGCTATCTACCTGTCGGGTTGGCAAGTAGCGGCAGACAACAACTCTGCTGAATCCATGTACCCCGATCAGTCGCTGTACCCGGTGGACTCGGTTCCAACCGTGGTCAAGCGCATCAATAATTCGTTCCGCCGTGCTGACCAGATTCAGTGGAAAGCCGGTAAAAACCCGGGTGACCAAGGTTACATCGACTATTTCGCACCCATCGTCGCTGACGCGGAAGCAGGTTTCGGCGGCGTTCTGAACGCTTACGAACTGATGAAGAGCATGATCGAAGCAGGCGCCGCGGGCGTTCACTTCGAAGATCAGCTGGCCTCGGTCAAGAAGTGCGGTCACATGGGTGGCAAAGTACTGGTGCCCACTCAAGAAGCAGTGCAAAAGCTGACCGCTGCCCGTCTCGCGGCTGACGTCGCTGGCACACCGACCATCATTCTGGCCCGCACTGACGCCAACGCGGCTGACCTGCTGACCTCAGATTGCGACCCGTACGACCAGCCGTTCGTTACAGGCGAACGCACCAAGGAAGGCTTCTACAAAGTGCGCGCCGGCCTCGATCAAGCCATCGCCCGCGGTTTGGCGTACGCCCCGTATGCCGACCTGATCTGGTGCGAAACCGCCAAGCCGGATCTGGAAGAAGCCCGTCGTTTTGCTGAAGCGATCAAAAAGGAATACCCGGACCAACTGCTGTCGTACAACTGCTCGCCTTCTTTCAACTGGAAGAAAAACCTGGACGACGCGACCATCGCCAAGTTCCAGCGCGAACTGTCGGCAATGGGCTACAAGCATCAGTTCATCACATTGGCGGGCATCCACAACATGTGGCACAGCATGTTCAACTTGGCGCACGACTACGCCCGCAACGACATGACCGCCTACGTGAAACTGCAAGAGCAGGAATTTGCTGACGCCGCCAAAGGCTACACCTTTGTGGCGCACCAGCAGGAAGTGGGCACCGGCTACTTCGACGACATGACCACCGTCATCCAGGGTGGCTCGTCATCGGTGACCGCACTGACCGGCTCTACAGAAGAAGAACAGTTCCACTAAATAGTGCGAGCACGGCAATTGCCCAGCGTGTAAAGAACAAACGCAATGCCATGAACATCATGCCCCGACTGGTTCGGGGCATTTTTTTGCGCCGCACTTACACACATTCAACGACCCTCATCCTGTAACCGCTGCCGCAGGCTGCGATAAGGTCGCGGTGACGCATCAAACCCATCGCAGCCTGCGGCAGCGGCTACACCTGTTTCGCGCACCTGCCATTCACCAAAACACTGACCCAGATCCATACCTCAATCGCCTGAGCGGGTTAAAAAACCAAGTTCATAACTTGCTAAGCACTCTTATATAAGTCAACTTCACACAGCCTGCGACATAGCGACTCAACACACAGCCACTTAAACGATATTAATTATCATTACGAGTTGCTTTTGTTGAATACATGGACGCCTAAATATAATCAGTGAAATACGCTGGAACGCCCGTACCACATGGGCTACATCGACATGACCCAGAGCTCTACAACTAAAGGACTGAATTAATTCATCTTAGAAAATTTACTTGCTGGGTGTTTAGCCATAAAATCCCGGCCATCAATTGCGCTGCGACATTTCGTCACTGCTTTATTACCTTTTCAAGCTCAGAGACGCGTGTTCTCTGTTAAGGATTTCCAGCATGCCCGAAGCGACAGGACTCATAGCCCACAACTGGGGCTTTGCCATTTTCCTTCTCGGCGTTGTCGGCCTTTGTGCCTTCATGCTCGGCGTGTCCAGCCTCCTTGGGTCAAAAGCCTGGGGTCGCAGCAAAAATGAACCGTTTGAATCCGGCATGCTGCCCACCGGTGGCGCCCGCTTACGGCTCTCAGCCAAATTCTATCTGGTCGCGATGTTGTTCGTGATCTTCGATATCGAAGCCCTCTTTCTCTTTGCATGGTCTGTGTCTGTACGCGAAAGCGGCTGGACCGGATTCGTCGAAGCTCTCGTTTTCATAGCAATTCTGTTGGCAGGCCTTGTCTACCTATTTCGGGTGGGTGCTCTTGATTGGGCACCGGAAGCTCGTCGTAAGCGGCAGGCCAAGCTGAAACAATGAGGCTTTGGCAATGCAATACGAACTTACCAGGATCGACCCGGACGCTCCTAACGAGCAGTATCCGATCGGCACACGGGAAACCGTTGCTGATCCGTTAGAAGATCAAGTCCACAAAAACATTTTCATGGGCAAGCTGGAAGACGTGCTGAACGGCACGGTCAACTGGGGGCGTAAAAACTCCCTGTGGCCGTACAACTTCGGCCTGTCGTGCTGCTACGTGGAAATGACCACCGCCTTCACGGCGCCCCATGACATCGCGCGCTTTGGCGCCGAAGTGATCAGGGCATCACCGCGTCAGGCGGATTTCATGGTGATTGCCGGAACCTGCTTCATCAAGATGGCGCCGATCATTCAGCGTCTCTATGAGCAAATGCTTGAACCTAAATGGGTCATCTCCATGGGTTCGTGCGCCAACTCCGGTGGCATGTACGACATCTACTCCGTGGTTCAAGGGGTCGACAAGTTCCTGCCCGTGGACGTTTACGTACCCGGCTGCCCGCCCCGCCCAGAGGCTTTTTTGCAAGGCTTGATGCTGTTGCAAGAGTCGATTGGCCAGGAGCGTCGCCCACTTTCCTGGGTCGTTGGCGAACAAGGCGTTTACCGCGCCGAGATGCCATCGCAAAAGGAACAGCGCCGCGAACAGCGTATTCAGGTGACCAACCTGCGCAGCCCCGACGAAGTCTGACCCAGAGCCGTTTCTAAGCAATAGAACGAATCACTGGCTTCATTCTTTACGTTGAACGAAAGCGATAAAAAAACCATGACTACAGGCTCCGCTCTGTACATCCCGCCTTACAAGGCTGACGACCAAGATGTGGTCGTTGAATTGAATAACCGTTTTGGCCCTGATGCATTCACCGCTCAGGCCACGCGCACCGGCATGCCGGTGCTTTGGGTTGCCCGCGCCAAATTGGTCGAAGTACTGACCTTCCTGCGCAACCTGCCAAAACCCTACGTCATGCTCTATGACTTGCACGGTGTGGACGAGCGTCTGCGCACCAAGCGTCAGGGCTTGCCATCGGACGCAGAGTTCACCGTCTTCTACCACCTGATGTCGCTGGAACGTAACAGCGACGTGATGATCAAGGTGGCGCTGTCTGAGGGCGATCTGAGCTTGCCGACCGTGACCGGTATCTGGCCAAACGCCAACTGGTACGAGCGTGAAGTGTGGGACATGTTCGGCATCGACTTCAAAGGTCATCCGCACCTGTCGCGCATCATGATGCCGCCGACGTGGGAAGGTCACCCGCTGCGCAAGGACTTCCCGGCCCGTGCCACTGAGTTCGACCCGTACAGTCTGAGCCTGGCCAAGATCCAGCTGGAAGAAGAAGCCGCGCGCTTCAAGCCTGAAGACTGGGGCATGAAACGCTCCGGTGATAATGAGGACTACATGTTCCTCAACCTGGGCCCGAACCACCCTTCCGCTCACGGTGCTTTCCGTATCATCCTGCAACTGGACGGCGAAGAAATCGTCGACTGCGTGCCGGACATCGGTTACCACCACCGTGGTGCCGAGAAAATGGCTGAACGCCAGTCCTGGCACAGCTTCATCCCGTACACCGATCGTATTGATTACCTCGGCGGCGTGATGAACAACCTGCCTTATGTGCTTTCGGTCGAAAAACTGGCCGGCATCAAGGTGCCGGATCGGGTCGACACCATCCGCATCATGATGGCCGAGTTCTTCCGCATCACCAGCCACCTGCTGTTCCTGGGTACTTACATCCAGGACGTGGGCGCCATGACCCCGGTGTTCTTCACGTTCACTGACCGTCAACGCGCTTACAAAGTGATCGAAGCCATTACCGGTTTCCGTCTGCACCCGGCCTGGTACCGCATTGGCGGCGTTGCCCACGATCTGCCGAACGGCTGGGAACGTCTGGTCAAAGAATTCATCGACTGGATGCCCAAGCGTCTGGACGAATACCAGAAAGCCGCTTTGGATAACAGCATCCTGCGCGGTCGTACCATCGGTGTCGCCCAATACAACACCAAAGAAGCCCTGGAATGGGGCGTCACCGGTGCCGGCCTGCGTTCGACCGGTTGTGACTTCGACCTGCGTAAAGCGCGCCCGTATTCCGGCTACGAGAACTTCGAATTTGAAGTGCCACTGGCGGCCAATGGCGATGCCTACGACCGCTGCATCGTGCGCGTCGAAGAAATGCGCCAGAGCCTGAAGATCATCGAGCAATGCATGCGCAACATGCCGGCCGGCCCGTATAAGGCGGATCACCCGCTGACCACGCCGCCGCCTAAAGAGCGCACGCTGCAACACATCGAGACCTTGATTACGCACTTCCTGCAAGTTTCGTGGGGCCCGGTCATGCCGGCCAACGAATCCTTCCAGATGATCGAGGCGACCAAGGGCATCAACAGTTATTACCTGACGAGCGATGGCGGCACCATGAGCTACCGCACCCGGATTCGCACCCCAAGCTTCCCGCACCTGCAACAGATCCCTTCGGTGATCAAAGGTGAAATGGTCGCGGACTTGATTGCGTACCTGGGTAGTATCGATTTCGTTATGGCCGACGTGGACCGCTAAGCATGAACAGCACGCTTATCCAGACAGACCGTTTCGCCCTGAGCGAAACCGAGCGCTCGGCCATCGAGCACGAGATGCATCACTACGAAGACCCGCGCGCGGCGTCGATCGAAGCCCTGAAGATTGTTCAGAAGGAACGCGGCTGGGTGCCAGACGGTGCCATCTACGCCATCGGCGAGCTGCTGGGCATTCCTGCCAGCGACGTCGAAGGCGTGGCCACGTTCTACAGCCAGATCTTCCGTCAGCCGGTTGGCCGTCACATCATCCGTGTGTGCGACAGCATGGTCTGCTACATCGGCGGCCACGAGTCGGTGGTTGGCGAAATTCAGAACAAACTGGGCATCGGCCTGGGCCAGACCACTGCTGACGGCCGCTTCACGCTGCTGCCGGTGTGCTGCCTGGGCAACTGCGACAAGGCGCCGGCGTTGATGATCGACGACGACACATTCGGTGACGTGCAGCCAGCTGGCGTCGCCACGTTGTTGGAGGGCTACCCATGACCCTGACTTCCTTCGGCCCAGCCAACCTGATCAAGCGTTCGGCTGAAACTCACCCGCTGACCTGGCGTCTGCGTGATGACGGCGAGCCGGTATGGCTCGACGAATATCAGGCCAAAGACGGTTACGCCGCTGCACGCAAGGCGTTTGCTGACATGGCTCAGGACGACATCGTCCAGACCGTCAAGGATGCAGGCCTCAAGGGTCGCGGCGGTGCGGGCTTCCCCACCGGGGTGAAGTGGGGCCTGATGCCTAAAGACGAATCCATGAACATCCGTTACCTGCTGTGTAACGCCGATGAAATGGAACCCAACACCTGGAAAGACCGCATGCTGATGGAGCAACTGCCCCATCTGCTGATCGAAGGCATGCTGATCAGTGCCCGTGCGCTGAAAACCTACCGTGGCTATATCTTCCTGCGTGGCGAATACACCACCGCGGCCGTGCACCTGCGTCGCGCGGTAGAAGAAGCCAAGGCTGCCGGCCTGCTGGGCAAGAACATTCTGGGCTCGGGCTTTGACTTCGAATTGTTCGTGCACACCGGCGCCGGGCGCTACATCTGCGGTGAAGAAACCGCACTGATCAACTCCCTCGAAGGCCGTCGCGCCAATCCGCGCTCCAAGCCGCCGTTCCCGGCTGCTGTGGGCGTATGGGGCAAGCCGACTTGCGTG
The DNA here is from genome assembly GCF_045062345.1 of Pseudomonas sp. 2024-210. Classification (NCBI taxonomy): domain Bacteria; kingdom Pseudomonadati; phylum Pseudomonadota; class Gammaproteobacteria; order Pseudomonadales; family Pseudomonadaceae; genus Pseudomonas; species Pseudomonas sp. 2024-210. Next base: position 111,747 of record NZ_JBJGEJ010000007.1, read on the forward strand.
AACAACGTTGAAACCCTGTGCAACGTGCCGGCCATCATCGGCAACGGCGTTGACTGGTACAAATCCCTCGCCCGCGAAGGCAGCGAAGACCACGGCACCAAGCTGATGGGCTTCTCTGGCAAAGTGAAGAACCCAGGCCTGTGGGAGCTGCCGTTCGGCGTGACCGCTCGCGAGTTGTTCGAAGACTACGCAGGCGGTATGCGCGACGGCTTCAAGCTGAAATGCTGGCAGCCAGGCGGCGCCGGTACGGGCTTCCTGCTGCCTGAACACCTGGACGCGCAAATGTACGCCGGTGGTATCGCCAAAGTCGGCACCCGTATGGGTACGGGCCTGGCGATGGCCGTGGACGACAGCGTCAACATGGTGTCCTTGCTGCGCAACATGGAGCAGTTCTTCTCTCGTGAGTCGTGCGGCTTCTGCACCCCTTGCCGTGATGGCCTGCCGTGGAGCGTCAAGCTGCTGATGGCCATTGAAAAAGGTGAAGGTCAGCCTGGCGACATCGAGACCCTTTTGGGTCTGGTGGGTTTCCTCGGCCCGGGCAAGACGTTCTGTGCTCACGCACCGGGCGCCGTTGAGCCGTTGGGCAGCGCGATCAAGTACTTCCGTCCAGAGTTTGAAGCCGGTATTGCGCAAGCAAAACCGGGCGTTCCACCTCTGGCACGCCCGATTGTTATCGGTGCGTAACGCTTTGAATGAGGGTGGTCCGTGCCGCCCTCTGATCGTTCGATAACGCCGTAAGGCTGGGTTGCTTCGAACGCATAACAAGATTCCATTAGCCACGCCCGCTGACACCGGGCCAACGAAGAACTTTGAACCATGGCCACTATCCACGTAGACGGCAAAGAGCTCGAAGTCGATGGGGCAGACAACCTGTTACAGGCATGTCTGTCGCTAGGCCTCGATATTCCGTATTTCTGCTGGCACCCTGCCTTGGGCAGCGTTGGCGCGTGCCGCCAATGTGCAGTCAAGCAGTACACCGACGAAAACGACACCCGTGGTCGTATCGTCATGTCGTGCATGACCCCGGCCACCGACGGTAGCTGGATCTCCATCGAAGATGAAGAAGCGAAAGTCTTTCGCGCCAGCGTCGTTGAGTGGCTGATGACCAACCACCCGCACGACTGCCCTGTGTGCGAAGAAGGCGGTCACTGCCACCTGCAAGACATGACCGTAATGACCGGTCACAACGAGCGCCGTTATCGCTTCACCAAACGTACTCACCAGAATCAGGAACTCGGCCCGTTCATTTCCCACGAGATGAACCGCTGCATTGCCTGCTATCGCTGTGTGCGTTTCTATAAAGACTATGCCGGTGGTACTGACCTCGGCGTGTTCGGCGCCCACGACAACGTGTACTTCGGTCGCGTTGAAGACGGCGTGCTCGAAAGCGAATTCTCGGGCAACCTCACCGAAGTGTGCCCGACCGGTGTGTTCACTGACAAAACCCACTCCGAGCGTTACAACCGCAAGTGGGACATGCAGTTTGCACCGAGCATCTGCCACGGCTGCTCCAGTGGCTGCAACATCAGCCCCGGTGAGCGCTACGGTGAGCTGCGTCGCATCGAAAATCGCTTTAACGGTTCGGTTAACCAGTACTTCCTGTGTGACCGCGGCCGCTTTGGTTATGGCTACGTCAACCGCACCGACCGCCCACGTCAGCCATTGCTGGCCGACGGCAGCAAGTTGAGCGTCGACGCCGCACTGGATAAAGCCGCCGATCTGTTGCGCGGTCGCAATATCGTCGGTATAGGCTCGCCGCGTGCCAGCCTTGAAAGCAACTACGCGCTGCGCGAACTGGTCGGTGCCGAACACTTCTACTCGGGCATAGAAGCCGGTGAGCTGGAGCGTATCCGTCTGGTGCTGCAAGTGCTCAAAGACAGCCCGTTGCCCGTGCCGAACATGCGCGAGATCGAAGATCACGACGCCATCTTCGTACTGGGTGAAGACCTGACTCAGACCGCCGCCCGTATGGCGCTGTCACTGCGTCAATCGGTCAAGGGCAAAGCTGAAGACATGGCCGACGCCATGCGTGTTCAGCCTTGGCTTGACGCCGCAGTGAAAAACATCGGTCAGCACGCGCTGAACCCACTGTTTATCGCCAGCCTGGCTGAAACCAAGCTCGACGACGTCGCCGAAGAATGCGTCCACGCCGCACCAGACGATCTGGCCCGCATCGGTTTCGCTGTGGCCCACGCCATCGACGCCAGCGCCCCTGCCGTAGCCGGTTTGGACGCTGAAGCCCTGGAGCTGGCCAAACGCATCGCTGACGCCCTGCTCGCCGCCAAACGCCCATTGATCATTGCCGGTACTTCGCTGGGCTCAAAAGCCCTGATCGAAGCCGCAGGCAACATCGCCAAGGCCCTGCACCTGCGTGAGAAAGCCGGTTCCATCAGCCTGGTCGTACCGGAAGCCAACAGCCTCGGTCTGGCCATGCTCGGCGGCGACTCGGTAGACGCCGCCCTGCAAGCGGTGATTGACGGCAACGCCGACGCCATTGTGGTACTGGAAAACGACCTGTTCACCCGTGTGGACGCGATCAAGGTCAACGCTGCACTGGACGCTGCCAAAGTGGTCATCGTAGCTGACCATCAGAAGACGGCGACCACTCACCGTGCCGATCTGGTGCTGCCGGCCGCAAGCTTCGCCGAAGGCGACGGTACGCTGGTCAGCCAGGAAGGCCGCGCCCAGCGCTTCTTCCAGGTGTTCGAACCTCGCTACCTGGATGCGAGCATCCTGATCCACGAAGGCTGGCGCTGGTTGCACGCCTTGCGCAGCACCCTGCTGAACAAGCCGGTTGACTGGACCCTGCTTGATCACGTCACGCAGCTAACAGCGGCAAGCACACCGGAACTGGCCGGCATCATTGATGCGGCGCCGTCGGCTGCCTTCCGTATCAAAGGCTTGAAACTGGCGCGCGAACCGCTGCGTTACAGCGGCCGTACGGCCATGCGCGCCAATATCAGCGTGCATGAACCGCGTACCCCGCAAGACCCGGACACCGCGTTCGCGTTCTCGATGGAAGGCTACTCGGGCTCCGTCGAACCGCGTCAACAAGTGCCGTTCGCCTGGTCGCCGGGCTGGAACTCGCCACAAGCGTGGAACAAGTTCCAGGACGAAGTCGGTGGGCATATCCGCGCGGGCGATCCGGGCATTCGCCTGATCGAAAGCAAAGGTGACTCGCTGAACTGGTTTGCCAACATTCCGGGCGCCTTCAACCCGGCCCGTGGCACTTGGCAAGTCGTGCCGTTCTTTCACCTGCTGGGCAGCGAAGAGAACTCTTCCAAAGCCGCACCGGTTCAAGAACGCATTCCAGCGGCCTACATCGCGCTGGCCAAGTCCGAAGCCGATCGCATGGGCGTCAATGATGGCGCACTGCTCAGCTTGAACGTTGCCGGTGTGACCCTACGTCTGCCGCTGCGTATCAATGAAGAGCTGGGTGCAGGTCTGGTGGCACTGCCAGCCGGCTTGCCCGGTATTCCGCCGGCGATCTTTGGCCTTACCGTTGACGGTTTGCAGGAGGCAGCCCAATGACCTGGTTCACGCCTGAAGTGATCGACGTGATTATCTCGGTGGTGCAAGCGGTGGTGATTCTGCTCGCCGTGGTGGTGTGCGGCGCGCTGCTCAGCTGGGTAGAGCGTCGCCTGCTGGCCTTGTGGCAAGACCGTTACGGTCCGAACCGCGTCGGCCCGTTTGGCGCGTTCCAGATTGCCGCCGACATGATCAAGATGTTCTTCAAGGAAGACTGGACACCGCCGTTTGCCGACAAGGTAATTTTCACCTTGGCACCCGTGGTGGCCATGAGCGCCCTGCTGATCTCCTTTGCGATTATCCCGATCACCCCGACCTGGGGCGTGGCGGATCTGAACATCGGCATCCTGTTCTTCTTCGCCATGGCCGGCCTGTCGGTCTACGCGGTGCTGTTCGCCGGCTGGTCGAGCAACAACAAGTTTGCCCTGCTGGGCGCCTTGCGCGCCTCGGCGCAGACCGTGTCCTATGAAGTATTCATGGGCCTGTCGCTGATGGGCATCGTGGTGCAGGTTGGCTCGTTCAACATGCGCGACATCGTTGAATACCAGGCACAGAACCTGTGGTTCATCATTCCGCAGATCTTCGGTTTCCTGACCTTCTTCATCGCTGGCGTGGCCGTGACTCACCGTCACCCCTTCGACCAGCCTGAAGCCGAGCAGGAACTGGCCGATGGTTACCACATTGAATACGCCGGCATGAAATGGGGCATGTTCTTCGTGGGTGAGTACATCGGGATCGTGTTGATCTCGGCGTTGCTGGTGACTTTGTTCTTCGGCGGCTGGCACGGGCCTTTTGGGCTGCTGCCACAGATTCCGTTTATCTGGTTCGCCCTGAAGACCGCGTTTTTCATCATGATCTTTATCCTGTTGCGCGCCTCCATTCCGCGCCCTCGGTATGACCAAGTGATGGACTTCAGCTGGAAGTTCTGCCTGCCGCTGACCCTGATCAATTTGCTGGTGACCGCCGCAATCGTGTTGTTGAACACGCCTGCCGGCGCGGTTCAGTGAGGATAGAGACCCATGTTCAAGTACTTGTTTGACATCGTGCATGGCACCTACACCCAGCTTCGCAGCTTGGTGATGGTGTTTAGCCACTCCTTCCGCAAGCGTGACACGTTGCAATACCCGGAAGAGCCGGTCTACCTGCCACCGCGTTACCGTGGCCGGATTGTCCTGACCCGCGACCCTGACGGCGAAGAGCGTTGTGTAGCTTGCAACCTGTGCGCCGTGGCCTGCCCGGTAGGCTGCATCTCGCTGCAAAAAGCCGAAACTGAAGATGGCCGTTGGTACCCGGAGTTTTTCCGCATCAACTTCTCACGCTGCATTTTTTGCGGTCTGTGCGAGGAAGCCTGCCCGACCACCGCGATCCAGCTGACACCGGATTTCGAAATGGCCGAGTTCAAACGTCAGGACCTGGTGTACGAGAAAGAAGATCTGCTGATCTCCGGCCCCGGTAAGAACCCTGATTACAACTTCTATCGTGTTGCAGGTATGGCCGTTGAAGGCAAGCCGAAAGGTGCCGCCCAGAACGAAGCTGAGCCGATCAACGTGAAGAGCTTGCTGCCTTAAGGAAGAACGATGGAATTCGCTTTCTATTTCGCATCGGGTGTCGCTGTCGTGTCCACGCTTCGCGTGATCACCAACACCAACCCTGTGCACGCCCTGCTCTACCTGATTATTTCGCTGATTGCCGTGGCGATGACCTTCTTTAGCCTCGGCGCACCCTTTGCCGGTGTGCTCGAAGTGATCGCTTACGCTGGCGCCATCATGGTGCTGTTTGTGTTCGTGGTGATGATGCTCAACCAAGGCCCGGCCTCGGTGACGCAAGAACGCCATTGGCTCAAGCCCGGCATCTGGATCGGGCCGAGTATCTTGTCCGCGATCCTGCTGGCTGAACTGCTGTACGTGCTGTTCGCACAACAGAGCGGTGTAGCAATCGGTCAAACCACCGTGGATGCAAAAGCTGTGGGCATCAGCCTGTTCGGCCCGTATCTGCTGGTGGTCGAACTCGCCTCGATGCTGTTGCTTGCTGCAGCGGTGACGGCGTTCCATTTGGGCCGCAACGAGGCGAAGGAGCAATAACATGCCAGCAATACCACTCGAACACGGTCTGGCGGTTGCCGGCATCCTGTTCTGCCTCGGTCTGGTTGGACTGATGGTTCGCCGTAATATTCTCTTCGTGTTGATGAGTCTGGAAATCATGATGAACGCTGCAGCGCTGGCGTTCATTGTGGCCGGTGCACGCTGGGCGCAGCCGGATGGACAGGTCATGTTCATTCTGGTGATCACCCTGGCAGCCGCCGAGGCCAGTATTGGCCTGGCGATCCTGTTGCAGCTGTATCGCCGCTTCCACACGCTTGATATCGATGCTGCCAGTGAGATGCGCGGATGAACCTACTCTTTCTGACTTTCGTATTCCCCCTGATCGGCTTTTTGTTGCTGTCGTTCTCCCGTGGACGCTTCAGCGAAAACCTCTCGGCCCTGATCGGCGTTGGCTCCATTGGCCTGTCGGCCATTGTGGCTGCGTACGTTATTTGGCAATTCAATGTGGCACCGCCAGCAGGCGGCCAGTACACCCAAGTGCTGTGGCAATGGATGGCGGTAGGTGGCTTCAATGCCAACTTCGCCCTGCATCTGGATGGCCTGTCGGTGACCATGCTCGGTGTGGTGGTCGGTGTCGGCTTCCTGATCCACATGTTTGCCTCCTGGTACATGCGCGGTGAAGTCGGCTACTCGCGCTTCTTCGCCTACACCAACCTGTTTATTGCCAGCATGCTGTTCCTGATCCTGGCCGATAACCTGTTGTTCGTGTACTTCGGCTGGGAAGGTGTAGGCCTGTGCTCCTACCTGTTGATCGGTTTCTATTACAGCAACCGCAACAACGGTAACGCCGCACTGAAAGCCTTTATCGTGACCCGCATCGGTGACGTATTTCTGGCCATCGGCCTGTTCATCCTGTTCCAGCAACTGGGCACGTTGAACATTCAACAGTTGCTGGTGCTGGCGCCACAGAAGTTCCAGGCCGGTGATTTCTGGATCGTGCTGGCCACCCTGATGCTACTGGGCGGCGCGGTCGGTAAATCGGCTCAACTGCCCCTGCAAACCTGGTTGGCTGATGCGATGGCAGGCCCTACCCCGGTGTCGGCACTGATTCACGCCGCCACCATGGTAACTGCCGGTGTCTACTTGATTGCCCGTACCCACGGTCTGTTCACCTTGGCACCTGAAGTGCTGCACCTGGTGGGCATCGTCGGCGGTGTCACGCTGGTACTGGCCGGTTTTGCCGCGCTGGTGCAAACCGACATCAAACGTATCCTCGCCTACTCGACCATGAGCCAGATCGGCTACATGTTCCTGGCGCTGGGTGTGGGTGCATGGGACGGAGCTATTTTCCACCTGATGACCCACGCCTTCTTCAAGGCCCTGCTGTTCCTTGCCTCCGGTGCGGTGATCGTTGCCTGCCACCACGAGCAGAACATCTTCAAGATGGGCGGCCTGTGGAAGAAACTGCCATTGGCCTACGCCAGCTTCATCGTCGGCGGCGCGGCGCTGTCTGCCTTGCCATTGCTGACGGCAGGTTTCTATTCCAAGGACGAAATTCTTTGGGAAGCCTTCGCCAGCGGCAACACCGAACTGTTGTACGCAGGCCTTGTCGGCGCGTTCATGACCTCGCTATACACCTTCCGCCTGATCTTCATCACCTTCCACGGTGAAGCCAAGACTGAAGCGCACCCGGGTCACGGCGTTACCTACTGGCTGCCACTGAGCGTGCTGATCGTCCTGTCGACCTTTATCGGCGCCATGATCACACCACCCTTGGCGGGCGTATTGCCACAAAGCGTTGGCCATGCCGGCGGCGAAGCACAGCACAGTCTGGAAATCGCCTCGGGCGCCATTGCGCTGGCCGGTATCCTGCTGGCAGGCCTGCTGTATCTGGGCAAACGTCGCTTCGTGACCGCCGTCGCCAACAGCGGCATTGGTCGCTTCCTCACGGCCTGGTGGTTTGCCGCCTGGGGCTTCGACTGGCTGTACGACAAACTGTTCGTCAAACCGTATCTGTTGATCTGCCGTGTACTGCGCAAAGACCCTCTGGACCAGACCATCGGTTTGATACCCAAAGTGGCCAAGGCCGGGCATAACGCCCTGAGCCGCAGCGAAACCGGTCAACTGCGTTGGTACGCTGCTTCCATGGCCGCCGGTGCTGTACTGGTCATGGGCGCCATCGTACTGGTAGCGGTCTGATATGAACCTTCGACATTGCGAAAGGAATTGAGCCCGTCATGATTCTGCCTTGGCTAATCCTGATCCCCTTCATCGGCGGCCTGCTGTGCTGGCTGGGTGAGCGCTTCGGCCCTACCCTGCCACGCTGGATTGCGTTGCTGACCATGTCCCTCGAACTTGCCCTCGGCCTTTGGCTGTGGGCACACGGGGATTACCATCTGGCGCCGAACCCCGGCGCCGATCCGGCCTGGGCACTTGAGTTCAAGCACGTCTGGATTGAGCGCTTTGGCATCAGTGTGCACCTGGCGCTGGACGGCCTGTCACTGCTGATGATCCTGCTCACCGGCTTGCTGGGTGTGCTGTCGGTCTTGTGTTCCTGGAAAGAAATTCAGCGTCATGTGGGCTTCTTCCACCTGAACCTGATGTGGATCCTGGGCGGCGTGGTTGGCGTGTTCCTCGCCATCGACCTGTTCATGTTCTTCTTCTTCTGGGAAATGATGCTGGTGCCGATGTACTTCCTCATCGCGCTCTGGGGTCACAGCTCGTCAGACGGCAAAAAAACCCGTATCTACGCCGCGACCAAGTTCTTCATCTTCACTCAGGCATCCGGCCTGATCATGCTGGTGGCGATCCTCGGTCTGGTGCTGGTGAACTTCAATGACACCGGCGTGCTGACATTCAGCTATGCCGAGTTGCTGAAAACCAAGATGTCACTCACCACCGAGTACATCCTGATGCTGGGCTTCTTCATTGCCTTTGCCGTGAAGCTGCCGGTCGTACCTTTCCATTCATGGTTGCCTGACGCTCACGCTCAGGCGCCGACCGCGGGTTCGGTCGATCTGGCCGGTATCCTGTTGAAGACCGCTGCTTATGGTCTGCTGCGTTTCGCCCTGCCGTTGTTCCCGAATGCCTCGGCCGAGTTTGCGCCGATTGCCATGACCCTGGGTCTGATCGGGATTTTCTACGGCGCGTTCCTGGCCTTCGCACAAACCGACATCAAGCGTCTGATCGCTTTCTCCAGCGTTTCGCACATGGGCTTCGTGCTGATCGGCATCTACTCCGGCAGTTTGCTGGCGTTGCAAGGTGCGGTGATCCAGATGCTGGCACATGGTGTTTCGGCGGCTGCGCTGTTTATCCTCAGCGGCCAGTTGTACGAGCGCCTGCACACCCGTGACATGCGTGAAATGGGCGGCTTGTGGTCGAAAATTGCTTACCTGCCCGCCATCAGCCTGTTCTTCGCTGCGGCGTCACTGGGCTTACCGGGTACCGGTAACTTCGTGGGTGAGTTCCTGATTCTGATGGGCTCGTTTGCCAGCTTCCCTTGGGTGACGGCGATTGCAACAACCGGCCTGGTATTTGGTTCGGTCTACTCGCTGATCATGATTCACCGTGCCTATTTCGGCCCGTCCAAGTCCGACGCAGTATTGGCCGGCATGGATGCACGTGAACTGATCATGGTGCTCGGTCTGGCGGTACTGCTGATTTTCATCGGCGTGTACCCACAACCGTTCCTCGATACTTCGGCTGCCACCATGAATGGCGTGCAGCAATGGATCGGCACCGCCTTCACTCAACTCGCTTCGGCCCGGTAAGAGCGCTATGGAATTTACGATCCAACACTTTATCGCGCTTGCTCCACTGCTGATTACCAGCCTCACCGTTGTCGTGGTGATGCTGGCAATCGCGTGGCGCCGCAATCACTCACAGACCTTCCTGCTTTCGGTGGCGGGTCTCAACCTGGCCCTGCTGTCGATCTTCCCGGCGTTGAAAGTGGCTCCATTGGCGGTCACCCCGCTGCTGATGATGGACAACTTCGCCTACCTGTACATCGGACTGATACTGGTCTCCACGCTGGCTTGCGTCACCCTGGCTCACGCCTATCTGGGTGAAGGCGGCACAGGGTATCCGGGCAACCGTGAAGAGCTCTACCTGCTGATCCTGCTGGCCGCTACGGGCGGTATCGTTCTGGTCAGCGCGCAACACCTCGCCGGTTTGTTTATCGGCCTGGAGCTGCTCTCGGTGCCGGTTTACGGTCTGGTGGCCTATGCCTTCTTCAACAAGCGCTCCCTGGAAGCTGGCATCAAGTACATGGTGCTGTCGGCGGCGGGCTCTGCGTTCCTGTTGTTCGGTATGGCGCTGTTGTACGCCGAAGCGGGCAGCCTGAGCTTCAGCGGCATCGGTCACGCACTGGCAGCGACAGGCGCGCCTAGCGCCATTGCACAGCTGGGTCTGGGCATGATGCTGGTGGGTCTGGCGTTCAAACTGTCGCTGGTGCCCTTCCATCTGTGGACGCCGGACGTGTACGAAGGTTCTCCCGCGCCCGTGGCTGCGTTCCTGGCGACCGCCTCCAAAGTTGCTGTGTTTGCGGTGATGGTGCGTTTGTTCCAGATCTCGCCTGCCGCGACAACCGGCGTGATGAGCGACGTACTGACCGTGATCGCGATTGCCTCGATCCTCTTCGGTAACCTGCTGGCCCTGACCCAAACCAACCTCAAGCGTCTGCTGGGTTACTCCTCCATTGCTCACTTCGGCTACCTGGTCATTGCTCTGATCGCGAGCAAAGGCATGGCCATGGAAGCTATCGGCGTTTACCTGATCACCTACGTGCTCACCAGCCTGGGTGCCTTCGGTGTCATCACCATGATGTCCTCGCCGTACAAAGGACGTGATGCGGACGCCCTGTACGAATACCGCGGCCTGTTCTGGCGCCGACCGTACATGACCGCCGTACTGACCGTGATGATGCTGTCGCTGGCCGGTATCCCGCTGACCGCCGGCTTTATCGGCAAGTTCTACATCATTGCCACTGGCGTTGAAGCTCACCAATGGTGGCTAGTCGGTTCGCTGATTCTGGGCAGCGCCATCGGCGTGTTCTACTACCTGCGTGTGATGGTGACTTTGTATCTGGTCGAACCAAAACTGCATCGCCACGATGCTCCGCTGAACTGGGAGCAGAAAGCAGGCGGCGTGATGCTGCTGGCCGTGTCGGTACTGGTATTCGTGCTGGGTGTATACCCACAACCGATGCTGGAACTGGTACAACGCGCGACCTTGGGCCTCGTTGGCTAAGTGATAGCTGCTGTACCCAAACCCCGTTGGAGACTTGGTCTTCAACGGGGTTTTTTGTTGTGGGCAGTGCTGCACTCATGCGCAAAACCACGGTTCTACTGCGGACATATCCCAGTCTCCGCGCCCATCTGAAATGTGGGTTTGGCTCTTACACCGAGTTCCTTCTTGAAGAACACATAAGGAACCAAAACGTCCTCACTCCCCCCAGGTTCACCGGAGCCTGCCCTTCGCGGCTATCAAAGAGGCACGCAGCGCGCCTTACAACGGGATTGCAGCCCATGACAGTTGCGAGTGATTACGGGCTTGTATAGGCTTGCGCGCCGCCCGCCCATCGATGTGGAACTGTCAGCCAATGCGCCCCGCCCTTTCTTCGCTTCTACCCTTGGCGCTCATATGCGCCGCCCCCGTCTATGGCAATACCCTTGAGCTGGGTGAAGTACAGGTGCGCAGCGAAGAAAGCAGCGAGGTGGAAGCCGCTCGGAGCGCGCTCGATGAAGTCCCCGGCGCCAGCAACGTGATTGACTTGAGCCGCGTCGAAAATGGGCGCACCGCCAGCAATACCGATGTGCTGGCGTACCAGCCGGGTATTTATGCGCAGTCGGCCGGTAATGACGGGGCCAAGGTGTCGGTACGCGGTTCGGGTATTAACCGCGCCCCCAGTGCCCACGGCTCTGGTCTGTATGTGATGTTCGACGGGTTGCCGCTCACCGGGCCAGGGGGCACGCCTTATGAGCTGTTCGAGCCATTGTGGCTCAGTCGCGCGGAGGTACTACGCGGTGCCAATGGTTTTGACACGGGTGCTTTAGCGCTGGGCGGCTCCATCAATTACGTCACCCATACCGGCTACGATGCCGCACCGCTGCACGTACGCTACGAAGCAGGCAGCTACGGCTATCAAAAACGCCAGATCAGTTCCGGACAGGTGCTCGGGGATCTCGATTACTACGTCTCTTTGACTGACTCCGACACCGACGGCTATCAGAACCATACCGCAGGCAGCAGCAAAGGCATTGCAGCCAATGTCGGCTATCGCTTCAGTCCGCAACTGGAAACCCGCTTCTATCTGCGCTATCGCGAAACCGACAATCAACTGGCCGGGCGCGTGACCAAAGAAAGCATTAAGCATCACCCGCGTGCCGCCAACCCGGCTTACGTGAGCGGTGATTACAACCGTCCGCAGCCGGGCAGTACATGGTTGGGCAACAAGACCACGATGTATCTGGATGATGACTCGCAACTGGAAGTCGGCCTCGTTTATCACGATTACCCGATGGACCTGCGCGAAGGGCCGAACCGCTTGAAGGTCGCTTACACCGATGTCAGCGGTACGTTGAATTACAAGCGGCGCGACACGCTGTTCGGACTTGAAAGCAAAACCACTGTGGGTCTGCGCTCAACCAAGCATCTGCCCAACAGTGGCGCGTCGGAGTATGTGCGCATTCCCTTAGGCAATACGGCAGGTTATGCGCCGGGCACCAAAATCCGTGATTTCAGCTATCAAGGTTCGGACACGGTTCTTCACGCCAGCAATGATCTGGAGTTGATGCCAGACCTATGGCTTACCACCGGCATGGCACTCATTTATACCCGCCGTGAAAGTGATGTGAGTTACCCCGACAGTGGCGGCAAAGTCAGTCAGCACGACTGGGATTACGCGCCACGGCTCGGCCTGCGCTATGAGTTCAACCCGCACCTGCAGGTATACGGCAATCTCAGTCGCTCGGTTGAGCCGCCTCACCCGTGGTCGATGATCTGGGGGTCACCGTTTACCTTCCCGATTGGCAGTGGCCCGGCAACCGGCCGTCAAAGCACTCCGGTGTCGCTGGACAATCAAACCGCTACCACATTGGAGCTGGGGACTCGTGGCGATGCCTGGATCGGGCAATGGGATCTTGCCTGGTATTACTCAGCCATTCGCCACGAACTACTCAGCGTCGAAACCCAGGCCGCGACCGCCACACAAAGCCCTATTGTTGGTGAGTCCAACGCCAGCCCCACGGTGCATCAAGGCATTGAAGCAGGTCTGAACAGCGTGTTGTGGCAAGGCGAAGCGGCGGGCAAGGTGTCGTTGCGTCAGGCGTACACGTTTAGCGACTTTCATTACCGAGATGATGAGCGCTTTGGTGACAACAAATTGCCGGGCATCCCGCAGCATTACTACCAGGCTGAGATGCGCTACGACCACCCACAAGGTTTTTACGTCGGGGTTAATACCCAAGTGGCCTCACGCATGGCAGTGGATTATGCCAACACGTATTACACCTCGTCCTACATGCTGTGGGGGGCAACACTGGGCTATGCCTCCCCCAAGCAGGACTGGCACACCTGGCTCGATCTGCGCAACCTGAGCAATGAACACTACGCCGCTACGGTCACACCCGGCTATGACGACAAAGGGCAGGACGCCGCACGCTCAACCCCCGGCGAGGGCCGGGGCGCATACGTGGGCGTTTCTTACAGTTTCCGTTAGTCCTCGGTGTGAATGTCCGCAGGCAGCCGCACTTTTCGGCGGGTGCCACTGAACAGTCCCCAACTGGACAGAAAAAGGGCGGCAATCAACGGGCCGATCACAAACCCGTTCAGGCCAAAAATGGCCATGCCGCCCAGGGTTGAAATCAGAATAAGAAAGTCCGGCATTTTGGTGTCTTTGCCGACCAGTATCGGACGCAGTACGTTGTCGACCATGCCGATGACAAACACCCCGTAAAGGGCCAGCACGACGCCTTCCCAGATGGCCCCCGTGACCAGGAAGTAGATGGCTACTGGCGCCCAGACAATTCCTGCACCCACGGCCGGCAGTAACGACAGAAACATCATCAGCACCGCCCAGAACAGCGAACTGTGTATGCCCAGAATCCAGAAAATGACCCCGCCCAAAGCCCCTTGAGTGATCGCGACGGCCAGGTTGCCCTTGACCGAGGCCCGCACTACACGGCGCAGTTTGAGTTGCAGTAATCGTTTTTGTTGTTCCGCCAGCGGCACTGCGTTACGAATCATGCGCACCATTTGCTGGCCGTCACGAATAAAGAAATACAGCAAATACAGCATGATGAAAAAGCTCACAACCAGTTCAAACGTACTCTGGCCGAAGCTGAACACCTGTGTGGCAAAGTACTGGCTGCCTTCCAGCGCGCCCTTAGAAACTTTTTCACTCAAACCATCGATGTTCCCCAGCCCAAAACGATCAAGCCAGTCCTGCACGGTGGGCGGCAGAATATCCTTGAACTGCATCACGAAGCTGGCGACGTTGATCTTGCCACTTTCCACATCCTTGTAGAGTGTGGCCACTTCTTGCACCAGCAAGCCCGTGGTGATGACCACCGGGATAATCGCAATCACCGTACAGGCACCCAAGGTGGTGAAGGTTGCCAGATTACGTCGGCCTCTCAGTTTAAGCAGCATCTTGCGTTGCAACGGCGCGAATAATATCCCCAGCGCAACAGCCCAAAAAATCGCTCCGTAAAACGGCAACAAAATCCAGATAAAGGCAATTGTGACCAAGGCCAGCAACAGAAGCAGGGTTTTTCGTTGAAGGCTTGTTTCGTTCATATGCCGTCCATGTCGATAAGGCGCGTGTGAGGAATTAGCCGAAGCTTAGTCAGCCAATATACAGACGAGTGCCCTCTTTTTTAACAAAGGTCATCGATGTCCATTATTCCCCCCATTTGTAGCGACAACCGTAGTGGCATATTGCATTGACAAGCCAGTGCAAAGGGAAAATAATCCAGCCGCTGTTGTACGACAACAGATAACAAAAATAATAAAAGTCAAGGAACTCACACTATGCTCACGGCTTACTGCTCGCGGACCCGTCTCGCACCCTCAAAAATATCGCCGCACACGCGCTCTCTGGCCTTGATCGGCCTGGGCAGCATGGCCCTGGCCCTGCCTATCACCGGGATGGCCGAGGGGTTTCTTGACGACACCAAAGCCACACTGAATTTGCGCAATGCCTACATCAACCGCAATTTCACCAACCCCGACCACCCGCAAAGCAAGGCCGAGGAGTGGACACAAAACTTTATCCTGGACGTTAAATCCGGGTTTACTCAAGGCACGGTCGGTTTCGGCGTGGATGTGCTGGGGCTGTACTCACAAAAGCTCGATGGTGGCAAAGGCACTGCTGGCACACAGTTGCTGCCGACCCACAGTGATGGCGAACCGGCTGATAACTTCGGACGCCTGGGGGTAGCAGCCAAAGCCAAGCTGTCTAATACCGAGTTGAAGATCGGTGAGTGGATGCCCGTGCTGCCCATTTTGCGTTCGGACGACGGGCGCTCATTGCCACAGACCTTCCGTGGCGGCCAGATAACGTCCAAAGAGATTGCCGGCCTGAGCCTCTACGGCGGCCAGTTCCGCGCCAACAGTCCGCGTAACGATGCGAGCATGGAAGACATGTCGCTCAACGGCAGAGGCGCGTTTACTTCCGACCGTTTTAACTTTGCCGGTGGTGAATACAGCTTTAACGAGAAACGCACGCAGGTCGGGCTTTGGTATGCGCAACTGGAAGACATTTACCAGCAGCAGTTTATTAATGTGTTGCACAGCCAACCCATTGGCGATGTGACGCTGGGGGCCAACCTCGGTTATTTCTGGGGCAAGGAAGACGGCAGTCAACTGGCGGGGGATCTGGACAACAAGACTGCGTACGCCCTGCTGTCGGCCCGTTACAAAGGCAACACGCTGTACCTGGGCCTGCAAAAAGTCAGCGGCGATGATGGCTGGTTCCGGGTTAACGGCACCAGTGGCGGCACACTGGCCAACGACAGTTACAACTCCAGCTACGACAACGCCAAGGAACGCTCATGGCAACTGCGCCATGACCTGGACTTCGCCGTACTGGGCGTGCCAGGCCTGACCATGATGAACCGCTACATCAGCGGCGATAATGTTCATACCGGCGCTATAACCGACGGCAAGGAATGGGGGCGCGAATCGGAGCTGGCTTATACCTTTCAGAGCGGCACGTTCAAAGACCTCAACGTTCGTTGGCGTAACGCGACCATGCGTCGCGACTACAGCACCAATGAGTTCGATGAAAACCGCATCTTTATCAGCTATCCGTTGTCGTTGATGTAAGGCATGAACCGGAGTGTCCATTCGACCCTCACCCCAGCCCTCTCACAGAGGGAGAGGGGGCAGTTTTAGGGTGCGACGCCAATAGGCTTTTTTGCTTTTAGTCCCCTCTCCCTTCGGGAGAGGGTTAGGGTGAGGGGCTCTATTGACAAGCGTTGTAATGGCTGCGAATAATTCAACCCAAGTCATACGACAACAGATGACACTAATAAGAAATACAGGGATATTTGATGACAACCACCCGCACTGTCCAAACCCCCTTCAATCGCCTTCTTCTTACGGGTGCCGCCGGTGGCCTGGGGAAGGTTCTACGCGAAAGCCTCAAGCCGTACGCCAAAACCTTGCGACTCTCTGACATTGCCCCTTTGGCACCCGCCATTGAGAGCAGTGAAGAAGTCGTCCTATGCGATCTTTCGGATAAACAGGCCGTTCATCATCTGGTAGAAGGCGTCGATGCGATTCTGCATTTTGGCGGTGTTTCTGTAGAACGCCCCTTCGAAGAAATCCTCGGCCCGAACATTTCCGGGGTTTTCCATATTTACGAAGCCGCACGTCGTCATGGCGTTAAGCGCGTAATTTTCGCCAGTTCCAACCATGTCATCGGTTTTTACAAGCAGAGTGAAACCCTTGACGCCCACTCCCCTCGCCGCCCGGATGGTTATTACGGCTTGTCCAAGTCCTACGGCGAAGACATGGCCACTTTCTACTTCGATCGCTACGGTATCGAAACCGTCAGTATCCGCATCGGCTCCTCATTCCCGGAACCACAAAACCGCAGAATGATGAGCACCTGGCTTAGTTTTGCCGACCTCACGCAACTGATAGAGCGTTCGCTGTATACCCCAAACGTAGGCCATACCGTGGTCTATGGCGCGTCGAACAACCTCAACGTGTGGTGGGACAACCTCTATGCCGCACATTTGGGCTTTGAGCCTAAAGACTCCTCAGAAGTGTTCCGCGCCAAGGTCGAAGCGCAGCCAATGCCGGCAGCCAATGACCCGAGCATGATTTATCAAGGCGGTGCCTTCGTGGCCGCCGGCCCGTTCGGGGACGAGTAAATCCCTGCGGTCATAACAATAAAAATAAACAAGGATCGAGTCGCCATGACTGCTGAACTCATTCTCGATGCACGCAATGCCACCGGCGAAAGCCCGGTATGGAGTACCACCGAACAGGCGCTTTACTGGGTCGATATTCCTGCCCGGCGCCTGCATCGCTGGAACCTCGCCGACGGCTACAGCCAAAGCTGGGAAGCCGACGAAATGCTGGCCTGCATCGCCAGAAACAGTGATGGCAGCTGGATTGGCGGCATGCAGAGCGGCGTGTTTGCGCTCGAGCCGCAGGCAAACGGCCGTCTCGAAACTCGCCTGTTGTGCAGTGTTGATCACGCACAGCCGCACATGCGTTTCAACGATGGCCGCTGTGACCGGCAAGGCCGCTTCTGGGCAGGCACAATGCACCTGGACATGGCCGCGGGATTGCCAGTGGGCGCCCTGTACCGCTACGACGCCCGACACAGCGAAGAACTCAACGCACAGATAAACGGACTGACCGTGCCCAACGGCTTGGCCTTTAGCCCTGACGGCACCCTCATGTACCTCTCGGACTCACACCCGGACGTGCAAAAAATATGGGCCTTTGATTACGACACTGACAGTGCCACCCCACACAATCGCCGTCTGTTCGTGGACATGAAAGAGTACCCGGGCCGCCCCGATGGCGCCGCCATTGACGCTGATGGCTGCTACTGGATCTGCGGCAACGATGCTGGCGCCATCCATCGTTTTACCCCCGAGGGCAAACTTGATCGCTCCCTGGCCGTGCCCGTGAAAAAACCAGCGATGTGCGCCTTTGGCGGTACCAATATGGACACGCTGTTTGTGACCTCGATTCGCCCGCAAGGTGATATCAGCGACCAACCTTTGGCTGGCGGCGTGTTTGCGCTACAGCCAGGGGTCAAGGGGCTGCCGGAACCCGTGTTCAAAACGTGACCGTTTAACCCTGTTGACTCACCCCCTTAAATAAAAACAACAAGAGTTGGAGTGCCCCATGAATTTCAAACGCACCTTGCTTCTCGCTGCGCTGCCGCTGGCTTTTTGCCTTAGCGGCGTGGCTCAGGCCGAAATCAAAATCAAGTTTGCCGAAGTTCACCCTACCGGCTATCCGCCCGTTCAGGCTGAGCAAGAGATGGGCAAAAAACTCCAGGCGCAGAGTAACGGAGATATCAGCTTCAAGATGTTTGCTGGCGGTGTACTGGGTTCCGAAAAAGAGGTGGTAGAACAGGTTCAGGCCGGTGCCGTGCAAATGACCCGCGTGAGCCTGGGCATCCTGGGACCTGTTGTGCCAGAAACCAACGCGTTCAACCTGCCGTTTGTGTTCCGTGATCAAGCCCACATGCGCAAAATCATCGACGGCGAAATCGGTCAGGAGATGCTGGATAAAATCACCAACTCGGACTTCAACATGGTTGCATTGGCGTGGATGGATGGCGGCACGCGCAATCTGTACACCAAGAAACCTGTGCGCGAAATGGCTGACCTTAAAGGGATGAAAATCCGCGTTCAAGGCAACCCGGTGTTTATCGACACCATCAACGACATGGGCGGTAATGGCATCGCCATGGCCACGGGCGAGATTTTCAGCGCCTTGCAGACCGGTGTGATTGACGGCGCAGAGAACAATCCGCCTACTTTCCTCGAACACAATCACTATCAGAACGCGAAATATTTCACCTGGACCGATCACTTGATCCTTCCGGAGCCCATCGTGATCGCCAAGACCACCTGGCAAAAGCTCAGCCCTGAGCAACAAGCTTTGGTGAAAAAACTGGCGCGCGAAGCACAGATGGAAGAGCGTGTGATATGGGACAAAAAATCAGCCGACAGTGAAACCAAGCTCAAGGCTTCGGGAGTTGAGTTCATCACCCTCACCCCTGAACAGAAAAAAGCGTTCTACGACGCCACTCAGCCCGTTCGCGATAAGTACGGTGCGAATTACAAAGACCTGATCTCGCGCATCGAAGCCGTCCAATAAGCCAGTCCGACAACGCCGCGGTGGCAGGCTCACGCCTGCTTGCCGCACAGTGGTGAGCCCATGAAAAATACCGTGCTGCGCTTCAACGACTTGCTGTACAGGGTCTGTATCGGGATCGCCGGTTTATCGGTGCTGACCATGACCATGATTATTCCCTGGGGCATTTTTGCCCGCTATGTGCTGGGCAGCGGCGCCAGCTGGCCAGAGCCCACTGCCATTCTGCTGATGGTGGTGTTTACCTTCTTTGGCGCTGCCGCCAGCTATCGTGCAGGGGCCCATATGGCGGTATCGATGGCCGTCGACCGTATGCCGGCTGCAGTGCGCAAACAAGCTGCCGTGCTGGTGCAACTGCTGATGGTCACTGTCTGCCTGTTTATGACCGTCAAGGGCTTCAAACTGTGCGCGACCACCTGGAATCAATTTCTGGGCGAAATGCCGAGCGTGCGGGTCGGTATTTCTTATCTGCCCATCCCGCTGGGCGGCATCGTGACACTGATCTTCGTCCTCGAAAAACTCTTCCTGGGTGACCAAAGCCATCGCCGCGCCGTGCGGTTCGATATCGTAGAAGCCAGCGAAGAGGCCGTATAAATGGACGCTTTTATACTGTTGGGCAGCTTTATTACACTGATCCTCCTCGGCATGCCCGTCGCCTACGCCTTGGGCCTGTCGGCTCTGGTCGGCGCCTGGTGGATCGAGATTCCATTCGATGCGCTGATGATTCAGGTTGCCGGCGGCGTCAATAAATTCTCCCTGCTGGCGATCCCCTTTTTCGTCCTTGCCGGGGCCATTATGGCCGAGGGTGGCATGTCACGCCGACTCGTGGCGTTCGCCGGGGTGCTGGTGGGGTTTGTGCGGGGCGGCCTGTCACTGGTCAACATCGTGGCGTCGACCTTCTTCGGCGCTATTTCCGGATCATCGGTGGCCGACACGGCTTCCGTCGGCTCGGTACTGATTCCGGAAATGGAACGTGCAGGTTACCCCCGTGAATTCTCTACGGCGGTGACGGTCAGTGGTTCGGTACAAGCCCTGCTCACACCGCCCAGTCACAACTCGGTGCTTTACTCGCTTGCGGCGGGCGGCACGGTGTCGATCGCGTCGCTGTTTATGGCCGGGATTATGCCGGGCCTGCTGCTTAGCGCGGTGATGATGGGCCTGTGCATGATCTTTGCGCGCAAACGCAATTACCCCAAGGGAGAGGTGATCCCGCTGCGTCAGGCGCTGAAAATCGCCGGTGAGGCCATGTGGGGTCTGATGGCGATGGTCATCATCCTCGGCGGGATTCTGAGCGGCGTTTTTACCGCTACCGAGTCAGCAGCCGTTGCGGTGGTCTGGTCGTTCTTCGTCACCATGTTTATCTACCGCGACTATAAATGGCGTGACTTGCCCAAACTGATGCACCGGGCGGTTCGGACCATTTCAATCGTGATGATTCTGATCGGTTTTGCAGCCAGCTTCGGTTACATCCTGACGCTGATGGAAATCCCGATGAAGATCACCACAGCGTTCTTGACGCTGTCGGATAACCGTTATGTGATCCTGATGTGCATCAACGTCATGTTGCTGCTGCTGGGCACCGTGATGGACATGGCGCCGCTGATCCTGATCCTGACGCCAATCCTGCTGCCTGTGATCGTCGGTATCGGTGTAGACCCGGTGCACTTCGGCATGATCATGCTGGTGAATCTGGGTATCGGCTTGATTACGCCGCCTGTGGGCGCGGTGCTGTTTGTAGGCGCGGCCGTGGGCAAAGTCACGATCGAGAACACTGTAAAAGCTCTGCTGCCGTTCTATGTCGCCCTTTTTCTGGTGCTCATGCTCGTGACCTACGTTCCGGCCATCTCACTGTGGCTGCCAAGCGTGGTTCTGTAACACTACGAAAATGTAGCAGCTGCCGAAGGCTGCGTCCGGCAGCGTAGCTGTCGTGAAACTTGAAGATCGGGTATTCATTTCATATCGGGTTGATGGCTTTACGATTGCTGCGCAACCGGACGTCGCCTTCGGCAACTGCTACGGATAGTGATGAACCTTACAGCCAAGGAGGCTGGTTGTTTATGTCTGCTCCTGCATTGTTCCCCCGCCATATTGCGGTGCTGATTCTGGTGCTGCTGGCCTGTGCTTTCGCGGGTAACCATATCGCCGCCCGCATCGCCTTTGACCACGATACTGGCCTGCTTCTGGCTATTCTGTGCCGTGCTGGAGTGACCTTGCTGGTACTCACCGGCCTGGTACTGTGGCAACGCGAACGGCCTCGTCTGACACCCACTCACTGGCGCTGGCAACTCTTGCTGGGACTGTTGATTGCGGCACAAAGCTTCTTTATTTATTCAGCCGTGGCGCGGATCCCCGTGGCATTGGCCTTACTGATCGCCAACGTGGCGCCGATCCTGCTGGTATTGCTGACCTGGGCATTGGGCGGCGCAGCCCCCACCCGACGCGCCGCTGGGCTGATGGGCATGATCATGATCGGCCTGGTCTTCGCGCTCGACGTGCCTGAGCGCCTGTCCAGCCAAGGCACCACTGAAGCGCAATGGCTGGAAGGCATCGCCTTTGGCTTCGCTGCAGCCACGGTGTTTGCTTGCGCGCTATGGATCACTGATCACAAACTATCAAGTCTGCGCGGTACCGTTCGCAGCATGCTGACAATGTTGATTGTCTTCAGCGCTGCGGCAGTGGCCGGATTCAGCGGCGTGTTACCCGACGGCGTCTCCCTGCCGAGTTCATCCACCGGCTGGACCGCCCTCGCCTTTCTGGTGGCGCTGTATGGGCTAGGCTTTTGTTTGCTGTTCATCTGCGTGACCCGTCTGGACATGGCCCGCAACGCACCCGTGATGAACGTGGAGCCCGTAGCGAGCCTGCTGTTCGGTTGGTTGATTCTGGATCAGCTGCTGAGCAGCGGGCAGATTATCGGCGGGCTGATTGTGGTCGCAGGCATTGTGTTGCTGACCTGGCGACGTGCCACGGATTGACCTGACACTTATTACGGTAGTGTTTTATGACCCCACACCTGTTGACCCTTGAAGATGGCCTTACACGCCTGACCCTTGCGCCACTGATAGGCGGCAGCATTCTTGACTGGCGCCTTATTGCCAGTGGCCAGCCCTTATTGCGCAATAGCCGTGCCGATGCATTGAACAGCGGCTCGGCCAATCAGTTGGCATGCTTTGCATTGGTGCCATGGTCTAACCGTGTGGGCGGTGGTGGCTTCCACGGCCCTGACCACTGGTTTGCACTGGAGCCCAACAGCCCGCCGGGGGCGCTGCCCATCCACGGCAGCGGCTGGCAGCAAGCCTGGACCGTGATTGAGCACAGTTCCCGGCATGCCTGCCTGCAACTCGAGAGCACGATCCCGTTCGCCTATAGCGCACAACTCATCTACACAGTCAGCGATGGGCAATTAAACATCGAGTTGAGGGTGACCCATCAAGACGAACATGCCGTCTGGCATGGCTTGGGTTTGCATCCCTACCTGCCGCGCACTGCCAACACCCGCTTACAGGCTAAGACCGCGCAGGTGTGGCTGTGCGATGACCAAGGGCTGCCCACGGATTGCGTGCCCATGCCGGCCGAATGGGATTTTAATCATGGCAATACGTTGCCCCATTCACGGCTCGACAACTGTTTTACCGAATGGGACGGCCATGCGCGGATTATCCAGCCAGACTTGGGCTACACCCTGGAATGCCAGGCAAACGGCACCGATTTTTGCTTGGTGTATTGCCCACCGGGACAAGATTTTTTCTGTTTCGAGCCCGTCACCCACCCCGTCAACGCCCATCACCTGCCCGGCCATCCGGGGCTGACGTTGCTGCACAAGGGGCAAACGCTGGGAATCAGCTGCACGCTGCACGTAAAAGATCTCTCGTGAAGCTCATAGCTCATAGCTCATAGCTCATAGCTCATAGCTCATAGCTTGAAGCTTGAAGCTTGAAGCTTGAAGCTAAAACCTTAGACCTAGATCAATAACCGGGGCTTGGGACTCGACTAGGATCGCGCCTTTTTCGCGACTGGTCAGACTATGCTCCTTGTTCCACCTGAACTCCTCGCCCCAGCTGGTTCTCTGAAAAACATGCGATACGCTTTCGCCTATGGCGCGGACGCGGTGTACGCGGGCCAGCCGCGCTACAGCTTAAGGGTACGCAACAACGAATTCGATCACGCCAACCTGGCGATCGGCATTGCTGAAGCTCAGGTGCAAGGCAAGCGCTTTTACGTGGTGGTCAATATCGCCCCGCACAATGCCAAATTGCGCACCTTCCTCAACGACCTGGAGCCCGTCATCGCGATGGGCCCAGACGCACTGATTATGTCCGATCCGGGCTTGATCATGCTGGTGCGCCAGCACTTCCCCCATATGCCGATTCATTTGTCGGTACAAGCCAACACCGTTAATTGGGCGAGCGTGAAATTCTGGCAGCAACAAGGTCTGAGCCGGATCATTCTGTCCCGTGAACTGTCATTGGAAGAGATCGAAGAAATTCGCCAGCAAGTACCTGACATGGAGCTGGAGATATTCGTGCATGGAGCACTGTGCATGGCTTACTCCGGGCGTTGCCTGCTATCCGGGTATATGAACAAACGGGATGCCAATCAGGGCAGTTGCACCAATGCCTGTCGTTGGAAGTACGAAGCAAAACCCGCCACGGAAAATGAGCTGGGCAATGTCGTCAAGGTGGTTGAGCCTACGCTGGGCCTGGGCGCACCTACCGATGAAGTTTTTACGCTGCATGAAGCTAATCGCCCCGATGAACCCATGTCGGCGTTCGAAGACGAGCACGGCACCTACATCATGAACTCCAAAGACCTGCGGGCGGTTCAGCACGTGGCGCGTTTGACAGCGATGGGGGTTCACTCCCTGAAAATCGAGGGCCGCACCAAGTCGCACTTTTACTGCGCACGGACAACTCAGGTGTATCGCAAGGCGATTGATGATGCGCTGGCGGGCCGTGAATTTGATCGCAGCTTGATGACCGATCTGGAGTCACTGGCGCAGCGGGGCTACACCGAGGGCTTTTTACGTCGCCATGTACACGATGAGTATCAAAACTATCTGCACGGCAACTCACTCTCGCATTTTCAGCAGTTTGTTGGGGAGATGACCGGGGAACGACGAAACGGTCTGGCTGAAGTCAAGGTCAAAAACCGATTCGCCTTGGGTGATCATCTGGAATTAATGACGCCGGGCGGCAATTACCACTTTGATCTCGATCAGTTGCATAACAGCGTGGGGTTAGCGGTTCAGGTGGCGCCGGGGGATGGTCATACGGTGTACCTGCCGATCCCAGAGCAGGTGGATTTGAAATTTGCGCTGCTGATGCGGGATTTGACCGTAAGTGAAACGCTGGAGCGGTAAAACCCCTCACCCGAGAGAGAGGGGACTGAAATATTTTCTGAAAACAACGCGATCAAGCCCCCTCTCCTCTGGGAGAGGCCTGGAGTGAGGGTGCTCTTGATTCACTTCAACCCCTAAACACTTCATCCAACAAGTTGTGCATCGCCGTAAACGCCCGGCTGGCTGTTTTAGCGTCATACATCATCTTGCCTGGTACGTTGGCGTGTGGATCGGTAAAGGAATGCACTGCACCGCCATAGCTGGTCAACTGCCAGTCCACACCTGCCGCGTTCATCTCTTCTTCGAAAGCTGGCAGTTGATCACGGGGCACTAATGGATCGGACGCACCATGCAGCACCAACACTGACCCTTTAATGCTCTGTGCATCGACAGGATTGGGGGTGTCCAGCGTGCCGTGGAATGACACTGCCGCTTCCAGTGGCGCGCCACCACGGGCCAATTCCAGAGAACAGCAGCCGCCAAAACAGAAACCGAATGTTGCCAGTTTGCTGCCGTCAACCTTGGCCTGCTCCTGATTCTTCAACAGGTCATAAGCCGCCCACATCCGCTTGCGTAACAAGGCACGGTCATTCTTCAACGGCATCATGGCCGCACCCGCCTCGTCTGCATTGCTCGGGCGAATGCTTTTGCCATACAAATCGGCAATCAACACCACATAACCCTGCTCGGCCACTGACTTGGCAATCTCTTCGGCCCCTGCGCTGATGCCCATCCAGTTAGGCGCCATCAGCAAACCCGGCAGCGGATCTCCTCGGCTTGGGTCAAAGGCAAGACGCCCTTCGAATGGCTGGCCGTCGATTTGGTACGCCACAGACATCACCGTGATCGGTTCCATGTAAAGCTCCTGAATTCAAAACCAAAAAAAACCCGCCGAAGCGGGTTTTTATAACGCGGTTAGACCGACAACTCTACTAACAATTTGTTTAGCCGGCGTACATACGCCGCCGGGTCTTTCAAACTGTCGCCAGAAGCCAGTGCCGCCTGATCGAACAGAATGTGCGACAGGTCGCCAAAACGCTCTTCACTCTGTTCCGCATCGAGTTTTTCGATCAGGGGGTGAGCCGGGTTGAATTCGAAGATCGGCTTGGACTCCGGCACTTTCTGGCCACTGGCCTCCAGAATCTGACGCATCTGCATGCCCATGTCCTGTTCACCGATAGCCAAAATAGCCGGAGAGTCAGTCAGTCGGTGCGATACACGCACTTCGCTGACGCTTTCGCCCAAGGCTGCCTTGATGCGCTCAACCAGACCTTCTTTAGCCTTAGCGGCCTCTTCTGCGGCCTTTTTGTCCTCTTCAGAGTCTAGGTTGCCCAGATCGAGATCACCGCGTGCCACATCAACAAAGCTTTTGCCGTCGAACTCGCTGAGGTAGCTCATCAGCCACTCATCGATACGGTCGGTCAACAACAGCACTTCGATGCCTTTCTTACGGAAAACTTCAAGATGCGGGCTGTTTTTGACCTGTGCGTAGGATTCGCCAGTCAGGTAGTAGATCTTGTCCTGACCTTCTTTGGCGCGCTCAAGGTACTGAGCCAACGACACAACCTGCTCGCCACCCTCTTCGTGAGTCGAGGCGAAACGCAGCAGACCGGCAATTTTTTCCTTGTTGGCGAAATCTTCAGCAGGGCCTTCCTTCATGACCTGACCGAAGTTCTTCCAAAAGCCCTGATATTTCTCAGGCTCGTTCTTCGCCAGTTTTTCCAGCATGTCGAGCACACGCTTGGTCAATGCCGACTTCATGGAATCGATGATCGGGTCTTTTTGCAGAATTTCACGCGACACGTTCAACGACAGGTCATTGGAGTCGATCACGCCTTTAATGAAGCGCAGATACAGCGGCAGGAACGATTCTGCCTGATCCATGACAAATACACGCTGTACGTACAGCTTCAGCCCTTTAGGCGCTTCGCGCTGGTACAAGTCAAAGGGAGCACGCGCCGGTACATAGAGCAGCGAACTGTACTCAAGCTTGCCTTCAACCTTGTTGTGGCTCCAGGCCAGCGGGTTCTCGAAGTCGTGGGCGATGTGTTTGTAGAACTCCTGATACTCTTCGTCTGTGACTTCAGTACGAGGACGGGTCCACAGGGCACTGGCGCGGTTAACGGTTTCCCATTCCAGCGCTGGCGCCTCTTCACCTTCGGCCACGGTCTGCTCTTTAGGCAATTCGATTGGCAAGGCGATATGGTCGGAATACTTCTTGATGATGTTGCGCAGACGCCAGCCGTCAGCGAACTCAGATTCGCCAGGCTTCAGGTGCAGAACAATTTTGGTGCCGCGCTCGGCTTTTTCGATGTTGGCAACTTCAAACTCGCCTTCGCCCTTGGAGGACCAGTGCACACCTTCGCTTGCAGGCGTGCCCGCTCGACGGCTGTAGACGTCAACCTTGTCAGCAACAATAAAAGCCGAATAGAAGCCCACACCAAACTGACCGATCAGGTGAGAGTCTTTTTTCTGATCGCCTGTCAGGTTCTTCATGAAGTCGGCTGTACCGGACTTGGCGATGGTCCCCAGATGAGTGATCACATCGTCGCGGTTCATACCGATACCGTTGTCTTCGAGTGTGACGGTATTAGCGTCCTTGTCGAAGCTCACACGGATTTTTAACTGGTCAGCGCCGCCTTCCAGCAGTTCTGGCTTGGACAGCGCTTCAAAACGTAATTTATCGACAGCATCAGAGGCGTTCGAGATCAATTCGCGAAGGAAAATTTCCTTGTTGGAGTACAGCGAATGGATCATGAGGTGCAAGAGTTGCTTGACCTCGGTCTGGAAGCCCAGGGTTTCCTTTTGAGTTTCCACGCTCATTGTTATCAAACTCCGATTAGATGGCATGAGCCACGCCCTAGTGGGTTGGCGGCGGGATGAGTTTAAAGTTGGGGTCTTGGATTAAGATTTCAAGGGCTACTTGAAACCTGCGGGCTTTTTAACAATAATCGCCGCCCGCGGAGCTTTACTTATATATGTGCATGGCCATGGAACTTAAGCGATCGGCCAATGCTCAAACGCCCCGTAGATCTACTCATAAGGAGAAACACCCCATGCGTAATACTTTTGCTGTTGCCTTGATGCTTGCTGCTTCGCTTGGCCTGGCTGCCTGCGATAAAAAATCTGAAGACAAAGCGCAAGATGCTACTCAGCACGCTGAGCAAGCGCAGGATAAAATGTCTGAAGCTCAGGACAAAGTGAACGACGCGGCGAAAGAAAATGCCGAAGCGGCCAAAGCTCAGGCTGAGTCCAACAAAGCCGCCGCTGAAGAAGCGGGCCAGGCTGCCCCAGCAGCACCTGTGGCTACTCCAGAAAGCAAGTAATCGCGCTTTCTGCGACAACGACAAAGCCCGCCAAGTGCGGGCTTTGTTGTATCTGGCTTTTAACGCTAATGGATCTAACGTTTAAATACCGGCCATAAAAAATGCCCTGCATCTAATTGATGCAAGGCATTTTTATTATCCAGTGATGCTTTTGGCGAACTGGATAGTTACTTATGCAAGCGCTTGGACAGGTTTACCCAGTAAGCGATCGCAAACAACGGCGCCAATCAATGTGACTACACTCGGCACGAGCCAGGCCAAGCCTTGTTCACTGAATGGCATGTTGGCCAATGTGCTCGGAATCCACTCACCAAAACCTGCACCTTTAAGCGCATCGATGGTGCCGAAGAAGAACGACACCAACATCACCGGGCCAACAATCCGCGATTGCGCATGCCAAAACCCTTTGCAGAAGCTCAGAGCAACCAGAACGATGCAAGGCGGATAGATCGCAGTCAGCAGCGGGATCGAGAACGCGATCAGTTGAGTCAGCCCCAGGTTCGACACGCCCAACGAAAACACGGCAAGAATGATCACCAGCGTTTTATAGGACAACGGCAGAACAGTGCTGAAATATTCAGCACAGGCGCAGGTCAGGCCAACAGCTGTGACCAGGCAAGCCAACGCGATCAATACCGCGAGGAAGCCGCTGCCCAACGAGCCGAAGGTATGTTGAACGTAAGCATGCAGTACCGCAGCGCCGTTGGTTGCGCCCATCGCCACTTCGTGGCTGCCGGCACCCAGGCGAAACAGGCTGACGTAAACCAGTGCCAAACCAACACCGGCGATCAGACCGGCAATGATGGCATAGCGGGTGATCAACTTCGGCGACTCAACACCACGCGAGCGGATCGCATTCACAATCACGATGCCGAACACCAAGGCGCCCAAGGTATCCATGGTCAGGTAACCATTGATAAAACCTTGGGAAAAGGGTGCGCTGACGTATTCCGCTGTAGCAACGCCCACGTCCCCGGCAGGCAGTGCGAAAGCCGCAATGCCCAGAATCGCCAAGGCAATAATTTTCAGTGGCGCCAAAAAGCGCCCGACGGTGTCCAACAGACGGCCTGGATACAGTGAAACGAAGAACACGATCAAAAAGTAAACCGAGCTGTATAGAAACAGCGCCAGTGGACTTTCACCCGTCAACGGAGCCAAGCCTACTTCAAACGAAACCGTTGCCGTACGTGGCGTTGCGAACAACGGGCCCACTGCCAGATACGCAACAGCCGCCAACAAGCCGCCAGCAATTTTGCCGATGGGGCTGCTCAGCGCGTCCATGCCGCCGCCGACTTTAGCCAGCGCTACCACGGTGATAACCGGCAAACCTACCGCTGTGACCAGAAAGCCCAGTGCAGCAATCCAGACATGCGGCCCAGCTTGCAGGCCAACAATAGGCGGGAAAATGATGTTGCCAGCCCCGACAAACAGGGCAAATGTCATAAACCCAAGTGCCAGAATGTCCTGGCCTTTCAATACTTTCATTACGGAAATACCACACTACTGAATCGGAATTTAGAGGGGAATTTCCCGTGCGGATGTGGGAAATGCTGCCAGCCTTAGTAAGACCAACCCGTCTAGCGCGCGGTTTCCTTGTGGGATGCCTACGCAGATTTGGCTGTTAGCCTACCGATTTTTCGTATGAAACGCACTGTTACAGGGCGAACTGTCCGATGAACGCACGCAGTTGTCGCCTTGTTGACATCGAAAATGAAATGGGTGTGATTCCCTTACTTACAAGCTCACTATTTCCTACATTCAAGTACATGGCGCGACATCAAGATTGGAAGACGATACGACCGGTTCACAGCCGTTCGCAGGCTTCGTTCTCCATCGTCGACTACCGGCCTTCAATAAAACGTTAACGTCCAAACGCACAAAGGCCACCCGAAGGTGGCCTTTGTCTGGTGAAGCAGTCAGTTAAGCGCGAGGCTTACTTCATTGCCCAGCCAGTCAGCTCGGACAGAGCCTTGCCGATGTCTGCCAGCGAACGCACGGTTTTAACGCCTGCGTCTTCCAGGGCAGCAAACTTCTCGTCTGCAGTACCCTTGCCGCCAGAGATGATTGCGCCCGCGTGGCCCATGCGCTTGCCTGGAGGGGCAGTCACACCAGCGATGTAGGAAACAACCGGCTTGGTTACGTTTGCCTTGATGTAGGCAGCCGCTTCTTCTTCAGCCGAACCGCCGATCTCACCGATCATGACGATCGCTTCGGTCTTCGGGTCTTCCTGGAACAACTTCAGGATATCGATGAAGTTGGAACCTGGGATTGGGTCACCGCCGATGCCTACACACGTTGACTGGCCGAAACCGGCGTCAGTGGTTTGCTTCACAGCTTCGTAAGTCAGGGTGCCGGAACGCGACACGATGCCTACTTTGCCTGGCAAGTGAATGTGACCTGGCATGATGCCGATCTTGCATTCGCCTGGCGTGATAACGCCCGGGCAGTTAGGGCCGATCAGGGTAACACCCAGTTCGTCGCACTTAACTTTGCAGTCCAGCATGTCCAGGGTAGGAATGCCTTCAGTGATGCACACGATCAGCTTGATGCCGCCGAACGCTGCTTCAAGGATGGAGTCCTTGCAGAAAGGAGCCGGTACATAGATAACGCTGGCAGTTGCGCCAGTCGCTTCTACGGCTTCTTTCACGGTGTTGAAAACAGGCAGGTCCAGGTGAGTGGTGCCGCCTTTGCCCGGAGTAACGCCACCGACCATCTTGGTGCCGTATTCAATGGCTTGCTGGGTGTGGAAGCTGCCCTGCGAGCCAGTGATGCCTTGGCAGATAACTTTGGTGTCTTTATTGATCAGGACGCTCATTACTTGCCCTCCGCAGCTTTAACTACTTGTTGAGCAGCGTCGGTCAAGCTGGTAGCAGCGATGATGTTCAAGCCGCTTTCTGCCAGTACTTTAGCGCCCAGTTCAGCGTTGTTGCCTTCAAGGCGTACAACCACCGGGATTTTTACGCCGACTTCTTTCACGGCGCCAATGATGCCTTCGGCAATCATGTCGCAACGAACGATGCCGCCGAAGATGTTAACCAGCACTGCAGCGACATTGCTGTCGGACAGGATGATTTTGAACGCTTCGGTAACGCGTTCTTTGGTTGCGCCGCCGCCAACGTCAAGGAAGTTGGCTGGCTTGCCGCCATGCAGGTTGACGATGTCCATGGTGCCCATGGCCAGGCCAGCACCGTTGACCATGCAACCGATGTTGCCTTCCAGCGCCACGTAGTTCAGTTCGAACTTGGCAGCGTGCGCTTCGCGCGGATCGTCTTGCGACGGATCGTGGAAAGTTTTCAGCTTAGGCTGACGGTACATGGCGTTTGCATCGATGTTGATTTTGGCATCGAGGCAGTGCAGATCGCCGTCAGTCTTGATAACCAGCGGGTTCACTTCCAGCAGCGCCAGATCGTGATCCTTGAACAGTTTGGCCAGACCTACGAAGATTTTGGCGAACTGAGTAACTTGCTTGCCTTCCAGACCCAACTGGAAAGCCAACTCGCGACCTTGGAATGGCTGAGCGCCAACCAGTGGATCGATCGTTGCTTTCAGAATTTTTTCTGGTGTGTCGTGAGCGATTTTCTCGATGTCCACGCCACCTTCGGTGGAAGCCATGAACACGATACGGCGGCTCGAACGGTCAACAACAGCGCCCAGGTACAGCTCTTTAGCGATATCAGTGCACGATTCAACCAGGATCTTGGTGACCGGCTGACCATTGGCGTCAGTCTGGTAAGTCACCAGACGCTTGCCCAACCATTGTTGTGCGAATGCTTTAGCGTCTTCTTTGCTGCGAACCAGCTTTACGCCGCCCGCTTTACCACGACCACCTGCGTGAACCTGAGCTTTTACAACCCATTCGGTTCCGCCGATCTTGTCGCACGCTTCTGCGGCCGCTTCCGGGGTATCTACTGCATAACCCTTGGATACTGGCAGGCCGTATTCAGCGAACAGCTGCTTACCCTGATACTCGTGAAGATTCATGCTTTTTACCGTCTTCGTTAGGTACTGCGCATTCGGCGCTGCACTTTAATTAGTGCCGCACCACCTGTGACTGCTGCTTGTGCTGTTTTCGACAAGCCGGCACTGCGTGAGCAGCGACGGCCTGGCGCAATTCAGACAAGACTGCGTCCGGCGGAAGTTCCGCGGTGAGGCTTGCAAGCAAGGCTCACGACGGGCAGACCGCCGTGGTTTATTATTGTCTGATCTTAACGTTTCTTACGGTTGGCAATGTGGATGGCGCCGCCATTCACTGCCAGTGCTGCTTCGTGCAAGGCTTCGGACAGGGTTGGATGGGAGAAAACCATCATGCCCAGATCTTCAGCGCTGGTGCCGAATTCCATACCGATCGCGCCCTGCTGTACCAATTCTGCTGCGCTCGGGCCAATCACGTGGACGCCCAGTACGCGGTCAGTTTTGGCATCAGCAATGACTTTAACAAAGCCACCGGTGTCGTTTGCTGCCATGGCACGGCCACTGGCGGCGAACGGGAAGGTGCCGACGTTAACTTCAACGCCTTCAGCTTTCAAGGCCTGTTCGGTTTTCCCGACCCACGCGATCTCCGGGTGAGTGTAAATAACCGATGGAATCAGGTCGTAGTTCATCTCGGTCTTGTGACCTTTGATGCGCTCAACAACCATGATGCCTTCTTCGGAAGCTTTGTGTGCAAGCATCATGCCGCGAACCACGTCACCGATAGCGAAGACGCCCGGTACGCTGGTCGCGCAATGATCGTCAACAAACACGAAACCGCGCTCGTCGATGGTCACACCGCTGTCAGCTGCCAGCAGTTCGGTGGTCACCGGACGGCGACCCACGGCTACGATCAGCTTGTCGAAGGTAATGGTCTGTTCGCCGTTGGCGTCGGTGTAGGTCACCACAACTTCGTCGCCGTTGACCTTGGAACCGGTAACGCGAGCGCCCAGCTTGATGTCCAGACCTTGCTTGGTCAGCGTTTTGTAGGCTTCTTTG
Source organism: Pseudomonas sp. 2024-210 (assembly GCF_045062345.1). Classification (NCBI taxonomy): domain Bacteria; kingdom Pseudomonadati; phylum Pseudomonadota; class Gammaproteobacteria; order Pseudomonadales; family Pseudomonadaceae; genus Pseudomonas; species Pseudomonas sp. 2024-210. The sequence continues at coordinate 144,296 of NZ_JBJGEJ010000007.1, forward strand.
GACACAGCAGCGTCAGCCGCCATCAGGAACGTGTCCAGTGCTTCCAGAACAGTGACCTGAGCGCCCAGACGGGACCATACCGAACCCAGTTCCAGACCGATAACGCCAGCGCCGATAACGCCCAGACGCTTAGGTACGGACTGGAATTCCAGTGCGCCGGTCGAATCAACGATTACGTTGTTATCAACAGGAGCCGGCGGAATGTCGATTGGGCGCGAACCGGAAGCCAGAATCACGTTCTCGGCTTCGATGATTTCAACGCTGCCGTCTGGCTTGGTCAGTTCAACACGCTTGCCGGCCAGCAGTTTGCCGTGGCCCTGCAGGGAAGTAACGCCGTTAGCCTTGAACAGGGTCGCAACGCCGGAAGTCAGACCTTTAACGATGTTGGCTTTACGGCCAACCATCGCCGGCACGTCCATGTTCACTTCACCGGTGGTGATGCCGTGGATGGCGAAGGCATCCTTGGCTTCGTGATACTTCCAGGAGCTGTCCAGCAGCGCCTTGGATGGAATGCAACCCACGTTCAGGCAAGTACCGCCCAAGGCCAGTTTGCCTTCCTTGTCGGTGTATTTTTCGATGCATGCAGTCGAAAGGCCCAGTTGAGCGGCCTTGATCGCGGCCACGTAGCCGCCAGGGCCCGCACCAATCACTACAACGTCAAATTTCTGAGACATGAAAATAGATCCTCTATTAGCTACAAGCTGTCAGCTGCAAACTGCAAGCCCAAGCCAAGCTGCTTTATCTCGCAGCTTGTCACTTGAAGCTTGCAGTTGCTTCTATTAGATATCCAGCAGCAGACGTGCCGGGTCTTCCAGCAGGTTTTTGATTGCTACCAGGAAACTTACAGCTTCTTTGCCGTCGATCAAGCGGTGATCGTAAGACAGAGCCAAATACATCATCGGACGAATCACAACCTGACCGTTGATTGCCATTGGACGCTGAAGGATGTTGTGCATGCCCAAGATAGCGGCTTGCGGCGGGTTGACGATCGGAGTCGACATCATCGAACCGAAAGTACCACCGTTGGTGATGGTGAATGTGCCACCGGTCATTTCGTCGATGGACAGTTTGCCGTCACGGGCTTTTTTACCGTAAGCAGCAATACCGCCTTCGATTTCAGCCAGGCTCATCAGTTCGGCGTTACGCAGAACCGGAACCACCAGACCACGGTCGCTGGAAACAGCAACACCGATATCGGCGTAGCCGTGGTAAACGATGTCGGAGCCGTCGATCGAAGCGTTAACAGCCGGGAAGCGTTTCAGCGCTTCGGTCGCTGCTTTCACGAAGAACGACATGAAGCCCAGACGTACGCCGTTGTGGGACTTCTCGAACAGGTCCTTGTACTTCGAACGCAGTGCCATGATTTCAGTCATGTCGACTTCGTTGAAGGTGGTCAGCATCGCCATGTTCGACTGAGCTTCAACCAGACGCTTGGCTACGGTGGCGCGAACGCGAGTCATCGGAACGCGTTTTTCTACGCGATCACCCGCAGCGAAGACCGGTGCAGCAGCGACAGGTGCAGCAGGCTTGGCCGGAGCAGCAGCCGGAGCGGCTTTCTTGGCAGCCACAGCAGCTACTACGTCTTCCTTGGTCACACGACCGCCTTTGCCAGTGCCGGCAACGGAAGCGATGTTGATGCCGTTTTCTTCAGCGATCTTGCGAGCGGCCGGAGCAGCAATCGGGTCGTCTTCGCCATCAGCAGCCGGGGCAGCCGCTTGAGCAGCCGGTGCAGCAGCGGCGGCCGGGGCGGCAGCAGCAGCAGCGCCACCTTCAACGATGGAACCCAACACTTCGTCGGACAGAACGGTGTCGCCTTCGTTCTTGACGATAGCGCCCAGCACGCCATCCGCTGTTGCCAGCACTTCCAGCACAACTTTGTCGGTTTCGATGTCAACGATCAGGTCATCACGCTTTACAGCGTCGCCCGGTTGTTTGTGCCAAGTGGCAACGGTGCCATCGGCAACCGATTCCGGAAAAGTAGGGGCTTTAATCTCGATAGCCATGTTCGTGGTTCCTTAAATTCGGTTTCAGTGCGAAGGCGTTAAACAGTAAACGCGTCTTGCAACAGTTTTGCCTGTTGCTCAGCGTGCATCGATGCATAACCACAAGCAGGTGCAGCAGAAGCATCACGGCCCGCGTACTCAAGTACGAGAGATTTATCGTGACTACCAATGATGCGACGCATGTGATGCTGGCTGCAGTACCAGGCACCCTGGTTCATCGGCTCTTCCTGACACCAAACAATGTGTTTGAGGTTTTTGTACGGAGCCAGGACTTCAATCAAGTCGTCCTCAGGGAACGGGTACAGCTGCTCAAGACGCACGATGGCGATGTCTTCACGACCTTCGGCACGGCGTTTTTCCAACAGGTCATAGTAGACCTTGCCGCTACACAGCACGATGCGATCGACCTTGGCCGGATCTTGTGCATCGATTTCTGGAATAACGGTCTGGAACGAACCTTCGGCCAGATCTTCCAGGGTCGAAACGGCGAGCTTGTGACGCAACAACGACTTCGGTGTCAGGACGATCAGCGGCTTGCGCAGCGGACGGATGACCTGACGGCGCAGCAGGTGATAGATCTGCGCTGGAGTAGTCGGTACGCACACCTGAATGTTGTGCTCGGCGCACAATTGCAGGTAACGCTCAAGACGTGCAGAGGAGTGCTCTGGGCCCTGACCTTCGTAGCCGTGTGGCAACAGCATGGTCAGACCGCACAGACGGCCCCACTTGTGTTCGCCGCTGGTGATGAACTGGTCGATAACAACCTGAGCACCGTTGGCGAAGTCACCGAACTGGGCTTCCCAGATCACCAGGCCGTTAGGCGTGGTGGTGGAGTAACCGTATTCGAAGGCCAGAACCGCTTCTTCGGACAACAGCGAGTCGTACAGGTCAAAGCGAGGCTGACCTTCGTACAGGTGCTGCAGCGGAATGTAGGTACTGGCATCTTTCTGGTTGTGCAACACGGCGTGACGGTGCGAGAACGTACCGCGGCCGATGTCTTGACCGGTCATGCGAATCGGGTGACCTTCGAACGCCAGGGTCGCGTATGCCATGGTTTCGGCATAACCCCAGTTGATCGGCAGGCCGCCGGCTTGCATTTTTTGACGGTCTTCGTAGATCTTCGCAACCTGACGCTGAACCACGAAGCCTTCTGGAATTTCCAGCAGCTTGGCCGACAGTTCTTGCAGGGTTTTCAGATCGAAGCTCGTGTCGTGACGCGCAGTCCAGGCGTGACCCAGGTACGGACGCCAGTCAACGAACAGCTCTTTGTTCGGCTCCTTGACCAGACTTTTCACAACATGCAGACCGTTGTCCAGCGCGTTGCGGTATTCGTCGATCTTGGCCTGAACGCGATCTGCGTCAACCACGTTTTCTTGTGTCAGACGCTCGGCATACAGCTCACGCGTGGTGCGCTGTTTGGCGATTTGCTGATACATCAACGGCTGAGTACCGTTTGGCTCGTCGGCCTCGTTGTGACCGCGACGGCGGTAGCAGAACAGGTCGATCACGACGTCACGCTTGAACTGCATGCGGTAGTCGATAGCCAACTGGGTCACGAACAATACGGCTTCCGGATCATCACCATTAACATGGAGGATCGGCGCCTGAATCATTTTCGCGACGTCAGTGCAGTACTCGGTCGAACGGGAGTCTTCCGGGTTGCTGATGGTGAATCCCACCTGGTTGTTGATCACCAAGTGAACAGTACCGCCCGTCTTGAAGCCGCGTGTTTGCGACATCTGGAAGGTTTCCATGACCACACCCTGACCTGCGAAAGCAGCATCACCGTGAATGGAAATAGGCAGCACTTTTTCGCCAGTCTTGTCATTACGACGGTCTTGACGTGCACGAACAGACCCTTCAACCACTGGAGAAACGATTTCCAGGTGGGACGGGTTAAACGCCATTGCCAGGTGGACTTCGCCGCCCGAGGTCATGACGTTGGAGGAGAAGCCCTGGTGATACTTAACGTCACCGGAACCCAACTCGATCTTCTTCTTGCCTTCGAACTCGTCGAACAACTCGCGCGGGTTTTTGCCGAAGGTGTTCACCAATACGTTCAGACGACCACGGTGGGCCATGCCGATAACGATTTCTTTGGTGCCGTAGTTGCCCGAACGCTGAATCAGCTCGTCCAGCAAAGGAATCAGGCTCTCACCGCCTTCCAGGCCGAAACGCTTGGTGCCCGGGTATTTGGTACCCAGGTACTTCTCAAGACCTTCAGCCGCTGTAACACGCTCAAGCAGATGGCTTTTGACTTCAGCCGAATACGTTGGACGGCCGCGTACGCTTTCGAGGCGCTGTTCAAACCAGTGGCGCTGCTCGGAATCGACGATGTGCGTGAACTCGGCGCCGATGGTGCGGCAATATGTCTGCTGCAACGCGTCGAGAATTTCGCGTAGGCTCGCTTCCTCTTTGCCGATGTACAGGTCGCCGGCACGGAAGGTCGTATCAAGATCGGCATTGGTCAAGCCGTAATGATTGATTGACAGGTCTGCAGGTGCAGGACGTTGCCACAGCCCCAGCGGATCAAGCTGGGCTGCCTGGTGGCCGCGCATCCGATAGGCCTGGATCAATCGCAGCACTTCAACCTGCTTCTTCTCGTGCTCACTGCTCACGCTCCCGGCAGAAACCGGTTGGGCGCGGCGCTGGTTCTTTGCCAGCAGCACGAAATGATCGCGGATTGTGGAGTGCGAAACATCGTTGGCAGAGTTCCCTTCAGTAGGCAACGTCTGAAATTTGGTGCGCCATTCTTCTGGCACAGCGTTAGGGTCGTGCAGGTAGAGCTCATAGAGCTCTTCCACATAGGCAGCGTTACCACCTGAAAGATAGCCGCTGTTCCACATGCGCTGCATCACGCTTTCTTGCATGCTTGGTCACCCTCGGTTAGGGGACACCATCGGCGAAAACACCAGAGCACACTTGAGAAAGTCCGAATACAGCGACTAAAACAAGCCACTTAGGATCACGCTGATAGTCCGGGTACCAGCCCGGATGCCCCTGCTGGTCTCATTTCTTCAAAATAAGAGCCGCAGCTTTATGAGCTGTTGCTCAGGTTATAACTACGGCGCCGGTTGAAGCCTGCGCCGTAGCATCTACGGTTACAGCGATCTACGGTACAGCTTGTGCATCAAACGCCGCTATGCAGCAGCATGCTACGCACGTGACCGATGGCCTTAGTCGGGTTCAGGCCCTTCGGACACACGTTTACGCAGTTCATGATCCCGCGGCAGCGGAATACGCTGAACGGGTCATCCAGTGAAGCCAGACGCTCATTGGTCTTGGTGTCACGGCTGTCAGCCAAGAAACGATAGGCTTGCAGCAGTGCAGCAGGGCCCAGGAACTTGTCTGGGTTCCACCAGAAGGACGGGCACGACGTCGAGCAGCAAGCGCACAAGATGCACTCGTACAGACCGTCGAGCTTTTCACGCTCTTCTGGCGATTGCAGACGCTCGATGGCCGGGGCCGGCGTATCGTTCTGCAGGAACGGCTTCACCTTCTCGTATTGCTTGTAGAAGATGCTCATGTCGACAACCAGGTCACGGATAACCGGCAAACCTGGCAGAGGACGAACGATCAACTTGTTACCTTTTACGACAGCAGACAGCGGCGTGACACAGGCCAGGCCGTTTTTGCCGTTGATGTTCATGCCGTCGGAGCCGCAAACGCCCTCACGGCAAGAGCGACGATAGGAGAAACCCTCGTCCTGCTCTTTGATCAGGGCCAGCACGTCCAGCACCATCAAGTCTTTACCGTTGGTATTGACCTGGAATTCCTGCATGAACGGTGCGGCGTCCTGATCCGGGTTGTAGCGATAAACACTGACTTTCAACATATCGGCCACCCTTAGTAAGTCCGAATCATTGGCTGGAAGGTCGGAACGGTTTTCGGCGAGAAGTTCACCGCACGCTTGGCGACGCGCTTGTCACCCGGGAAGTACAGGGTGTGGCACAGCCAGTTAACGTCGTCACGATCTTCGAAGTCTTCACGGGCGTGAGCACCGCGCGATTCTTTACGGGTTTCAGCAGCGATTGCAGTCGCTTCAGCCACTTCGAGCAGGTTTTGCAGCTCAAGGGCTTCGATACGGGCCGTATTGAAAGCCTGGCTCTTATCGTTGATTTTCACATTGGCGATACGCTTGCGCAGATCAGCCAACTGAGCGATGCCCTTCTGCATGTATTCGCCAGTACGGAATACACCGAAGTAGTTCTGCATGCAGCTTTGCAGCTCTTTACGCAGGGTCGCAACGTCTTCGCCATCAGTGCGCGAGTTCAGGCCATCCAGACGCGCCAGGGCAGCATCGATGTCAGATTGACGTGGACGGGCGTAATCAACGCCTTCTTTAAGTGTTTGCTCAAGGAACAGACCAGCAGCACGACCGAATACCACCAGGTCGAGCAACGAGTTGCCGCCCAGACGGTTGGCACCGTGTACGGATACGCACGCCACTTCACCCACTGCGAACAGGCCAGGGATGATTTGGTCAACGCCTTCGGCGTCTTGAGTGATCGCCTGACCATGAATGTTGGTGGCAACGCCGCCCATCATATAGTGGCAAGTTGGCACGACCGGGATCGGCGCCAGAGCAGGATCGACGTGAGCGAAGGTTTTGGACAGCTCCATGATGCCTGGCAGACGGCTGTGCAGAACTTCTTCACCGAGGTGATCAAGCTTGAGCATTACGTGGTCGCCATCTGGACCGCAACCGTTGCCCGCGATGATTTCTTTAACCATCGAGCGAGCGACAACGTCACGTCCAGCCAGGTCTTTAGCGTTCGGAGCGTAACGCTCCATGAAACGCTCGCCGTGCTTGTTGATCAGGTATCCACCTTCACCACGGCAACCTTCTGTAACCAGTACACCGGCACCGGCGATACCGGTTGGGTGGAACTGCCACATTTCGATGTCTTGTACCGGAACGCCTGCACGCAGCGCCATGCCAATACCGTCACCGGTGTTGATCAGGGCGTTGGTTGTAGAGGAGTAGATACGACCTGCGCCGCCAGTCGCCAGAACGGTGGCGTTAGCGCGAACGTAGGAAGTCTCACCCGTCTCAATGCAGATGACGATCATGCCGACAAAGGCGCCGTCTTCGTTCTTGACCAGATCGACACCGTAGTATTCGTTAAGGAATACAGTGCCGGCTTTCAGGTTGGCCTGATACAGGGTGTGCAGCAGTGCGTGACCGGTACGGTCGGCTGCGGCGCATGTACGGGCAGCCTGACCACCTTTACCGAAGTCTTTGGACTGACCACCGAAAGGACGCTGATAAATACGGCCCTGTTCGGTACGGGAGAACGGCAAGCCCATGTGTTCGAGTTCGAACACGGCTTCCGGGCCTACGGAACACATGTATTCGATAGCGTCCTGGTCACCGATGTAGTCGGAACCCTTGACGGTATCGTACATGTGCCAGCGCCAGTCATCGTTCGGATCTGCAGACGCGATGGCGCAGGTGATGCCACCCTGAGCCGATACGGTGTGCGAACGGGTCGGGAAAACCTTGGTGATTACGGCAGTCTTGTGACCGCCCTGTGCCAGTTGCAAAGCTGCGCGCATACCAGCACCGCCGCCGCCAATGATGATGGCGTCGAACGAAAGTGTATTAACTGTGTTAGCCATGACTCAGATACCCCAAAGAATCTGCACACCCCAGACGAAGTAAGCGAACATTGCAACGCCGCAGACTGCCTGAAAGAGGAAACGTACTGCTGTCGCGGACTTGCCCAGCGCCATCGGCGTCAGGTAGTCGGTCGCGATGGTCCACATGCCGACCCAGGCGTGAGCGCCCAGTGCAACAAGGGCCAGCAGGCTGAAGATGCGCATCCAGTTGCTTGCGAACAGGTCATGCCATTGGGCGTAGCCAATGCCTGGGTTCGCAACGAGGTACCCGATCAGGAAGATGAAATAAGCCGCTAGAACAACCGCAGACACACGTTGTGCCATCCAGTCATAGAGGCCCGAACGCGACAGGTTCGTAACGCTGGTTACCATATCCAAACTCCCGCCAGAACAATCATCACTACAGAAATGACGATTACGATTTTCGAGCCCAGCTTGCCGCCTTCCAGCGTCTCACCAATGCCCATGTCCATAATCAAGTGGCGCACACCGGCAACCAGGTGATACAGCAAGGCAGAGAGCAGGCCCCACGCTACGAACTTGGCCAGTGGACTGGTCAAGCATGCCTTCACCTCGGCAAAACCTTCTTCGGAACCCAGGGATTTGCTCAATGCGTAAAGCATGAAGCCCAGGCCGAGAAAAAGAATGATGCCCGAAACACGGTGCAGAAATGACGTAACGCCGGTGATCGGGAGTTTGATGGTCCTTAGGTCTAGGTTTACAGGTCGTTGGCTATTCACGGCTTTTTTCACACTGAAGAGCCCCTAACTATCAGGGCAAGTTTGTTGGGATGCGCACTGGTCAGGTACCCACCACCCGGGAGTGACGACCCCCATCTAAACAGGCCCAAAAGCCTCTGGCGGTCGGCTGCCGAGTATAGACAGTTAGGTTACTAATGACAACGCAATCACCTCCCTCTAATAGCGCATTGCGCTGGCTCGATAAAAGGCGTAAACGGCGCTGATCATCTTAAAAAAAGACATTCCAAAGCCTTGTACAGCAAGACTTTAGGCAAATTGACATTCGAATTTATCTATCTATAGTGGTGCGGGCCCTGCGTGGGGGGCAGTCTGATGATTTCAAGCATAAATAGGAGGCCACATGGCTGACAAAAAAGCGCAGTTGATCATCGAGGGCGCAGCCCCCGTCGAGCTGCCCATTTTAACTGGCACCGTGGGTCCCGATGTAATCGATGTGCGAGGCCTGACGGCCACGGGCCGATTCACATTTGACCCTGGCTTCATGTCGACCGCGTCTTGCGAGTCGAAGATCACCTATATTGATGGTGACAACGGTATCCTGCTGCACCGCGGCTACCCGATCGAACAGCTGGCTGAACACTCTGACTACCTTGAAACTGCCTACCTGCTGCTGAACGGCGAATTGCCGACCGCAGAACAGAAAGCGCAGTTTGTCAGCACCGTGAAGAACCACACCATGGTTCACGAGCAGTTGAAGACCTTCTTCAACGGCTTCCGTCGTGACGCCCACCCGATGGCGGTCATGTGCGGTGTAGTCGGCGCCCTTTCGGCCTTCTACCACGACTCCCTTGACATCAATAACCCGCAGCATCGCGAAATCTCTGCGGTGCGTCTGGTTGCCAAGATGCCAACCCTGGCAGCGATGGTTTACAAGTACTCCATGGGGCAACCCATGATGTACCCGCGTAATGACCTGAGCTACGCCGAAAACTTCCTGCACATGATGTTCAACACGCCGTGCGAGATCAAACCGATCAGCCCGGTACTGGCCAAGGCAATGGATAAGATCTTTATCCTGCACGCTGACCATGAACAGAATGCGTCGACCTCTACCGTACGCCTGGCAGGTTCTTCGGGGGCCAACCCGTTTGCCTGTATTGCTGCCGGTATTGCCGCACTGTGGGGCCCTGCTCACGGCGGCGCCAACGAAGCCGTGCTGACCATGCTCGACGAAATTGGCGATGTGTCCAACATCGACAAATTCATCGCCAAGGCCAAGGACAAGAACGATCCGTTCAAACTGATGGGCTTCGGTCATCGCGTATACAAAAACCGCGACCCGCGCGCCACCGTCATGAAGAAGACCTGCGACGAAGTGCTAAAAGAGCTGGGGATCAAAAACGATCCGCAACTCGAACTGGCCATGCGTCTGGAAGAGATCGCTCTGACCGACCCGTACTTCATCGAGCGTTCGCTGTACCCGAACGTCGACTTCTACTCGGGGATCATCCTCAAGGCGATCGGCATTCCAACCAGCATGTTCACCGTGATCTTCGCCCTGTCGCGTACAGTCGGCTGGATCTCGCACTGGAAAGAAATGCTCTCCAGCCCTTACAAAATTGGCCGTCCACGCCAGCTGTACACCGGCTACGAGCAGCGTGACCTGACCAAGCTTGAAGACCGCAAGTAAGACCTGTCATGCCACGATAGTGTCTTAGCTGCACCGAATACGGCCTCTATCTAATAGAGGCCGTATTTTTTTGCGCCCACAAAAACCAAAACCCATTCCTAGCAGTTGCCTAGCCTGCGTCCGATGGCGAATTCATCGTAAATGCCAAGCGAGGTTGAATTGACACACCGCAGTCCATGACTTTGCGACTGCCATGCAGTCGTACGTAGCCTCGCAAGCTCGACAACTGCTACGGGATTTGTGCGTGCCGCAGATGTCGGGGCCAATAAAAAATCCCCCTGCCTCACGACAGGGGGATCTGATTACACAGACTGCTTCAACCTTGCAGCTTGCAGCTGAAAACTTGCTGCTGCCTTAATGATCCACCGCCCCGCTCGCCCCCAGTCCCGTTTGTGAACGCACGAACTGCGGGAAGAACAGCGCACGCTCTTTCTCCGCTGACTTGGATTTGTCAGTAATAGAGAAGAACCAGATACCCACGAACGCAATGACCATGGAGAACAACGCCGGGTATTCGTAAGGGAAGATAGCCTTTTCATGATGCAGGATCTGCACCCAGATGGTTGGACCCAGAATCATCAAGCCAACCGCACTGATCAACCCCAGCCAGCCACCAATCATGGCACCACGCGTGGTCAGGTTCTTCCAGTACATGGAAAGCAGCAGGACCGGGAAGTTACAGCTCGCCGCGATCGAGAATGCCAGACCCACCATAAACGCAATGTTTTGGCTTTCAAACAGGATGCCCAGGCCAATCGCCAGCACGCCCAACGCAATAGTGGTGATCTTCGAGACACGAATTTCATCCTTATCGTTGGTTTTGCCTTTCTTGATAACACTGGCATACAGGTCGTGGGACACCGCCGAAGCACCGGCCAGCGTCAGACCGGCAACGACCGCCAGAATCGTTGCAAAGGCTACTGCGGAAATAAAGCCCAGGAAGATACTGCCGCCCACCGCATCAGCCAAGTGCACGGCCGCCATGTTATTGCCACCCAGCAAAGCCCCTACCGCGTCTTTGAACGCAGGGTTGGTGCTCACCAGAATGATTGCGCCGAAACCGATGATGAAGGTCAAAATATAGAAGTAACCAATAAAGCCGGTCGCGTAAAACACACTTTTACGGGCTTCTTTGGCATCACTTACAGTGAAGAAGCGCATCAGGATATGCGGCAAGCCTGCCGTACCGAACATCAGCGCCAGACCCAGCGAGAAGGCCGAAATCGGATCCTTCACCAAACCACCCGGGCTCATGATCGCTTCACCTTTAGGGTGAATCTTGACCGCTTCGGCAAACAGCGCATTGAAGTCAAAGTTGACGTGCTTCATGACCATTACAGCCATAAACGTAGCACCTGACAGCAACAGTACCGCCTTGATGATCTGCACCCACGTGGTTGCCAGCATGCCGCCGAACAACACATACAAGCACATCAGGATGCCTACCAGGATGACCGCAACGTGGTAATCCAGACCAAACAGCAATTGAATGAGCTTACCGGCCCCCACCATCTGCGCGATCAGATAAAACGCCACCACCACCAGCGAGCCGCAGGCAGACAGCGAGCGAATCTGAGTTTGGCCCAGGCGGTACGAGGCGACATCGGCAAAGGTGTACTTGCCCAGGTTACGCAAACGCTCTGCGATCAAAAACAGAATGATGGGCCAGCCCACCAGAAAGCCGATCGAGTAGATCAGGCCATCGTAGCCAGAGGTGTAAACCAGCGCGGAAATACCCAGGAAAGACGCAGCGGACATATAGTCACCCGCAATCGCCAACCCATTCTGAAAGCCTGTGATCTTGCCACCGGCCGCATAGTAGTCCGCCGCTGATTTATTACGTTTGGAGGCCCAGTACGTAATACAGAGCGTTGCCCCTACAAACACAACGAACATGATAATTGCAGCGACGTTCAAGGGTTGCTTTTGCACTTCCCCGGTCAGGGCGTCAGCCGCCAAAACAGCAGGAGCAAAGGCTGCAGTGCCCAGTATTGCCAGTAGACGCCTGATCATTGCCCTGCCTCCTTGAGAATTGCATTGTTCAGGTCGTCAAACTCGCCATTGGCCCGCTTTACATAGATACCCGTCAGGATAAAAGCCGAAAGAATCAGCCCCACGCCTATCGGAATACCCCAGGTGATTGACGAATCAGGGCTTAACTTGGCCCCCATGATGTGTGACCCATAAGCAATTAACAGGATGAAAGCAACATATAAGCCGAGCATGATTGCCGAAAGAATCCAGGCAAATCGTTCTCTTTTTTTGACCAGCTCCTTGAATCGGGGGCTGTTTTGAATCGTGAGGTAAATGCTGTCGTTCATTATTTTTGTCCTCGCAGCACAGATGAGATGTAACGTTTTCACTATTGGCGGGCTTCAAAATCAACACCAGACGACTTTAGTAGTAGAGCTCAGAATTTCGCTACAGCCCTTGTATTCTCTAGCCCGCACAGCCGAGCAGCTCCCAGTGAAGCCCTCTTATACGCAAAAACCGCTTGGCTTAACGCCAAACGGTTCTGTGGACTGCGAGCTAGACGCCTCGCGATTATTCAGCTACCCACTCGGCAACGCGCTCCGGGTGTTTGGCAACCCACTCTTTAGCCGCTATCTCAGGTTTTTCACCATCCTGTATTGCCAGCATTACCTCACCAATTTCATCTTTTGAATGCCACGAAAACTTCTTCAAAAAAGCCGCGACTTCAGGGGCTTTCCCCGCCAGGTCTTTACTGCCGATGCTATTAACAGTTTCGGCTGCACCATAAACCCCTTTGGGATCATCCAAAAAACGCAACTTCCACTTCGCAAACATCCAGTGAGGCACCCAACCTGTCACAACAATAGGCTCTTGCTTGGCATAAGCACGGCCCAGTTCCGAGGTCATCGCCGCGCCTGAGCTGGCTTGCAGTTTATAGCCCAGACCATACTCCTTGATCGCTTCATCGGTTTTCAGCATCACCCCGGAGCCAGCGTCAATACCGACGATCTTCTGTTTGTAACCCGTGTCATTTTTCAAATCCGCAATGGACTTGGCTTTCACATAGTCAGGGACGATGAGCCCAATTTTCGCATCGTTGAAGTTAGGCCCGTAGTCGACCACTTTGTCTTTGTTTTTTGCCCAGTATTCGCCATGGGTCACAGGCAACCAGGCTGACAACATGGCATCGAGTTTGCCCGTCGCCACACCCTGCCACATGATCCCGGTCGCAACTGGCATAAGCTTCACGTCATAACCCAGTTTCTGCTTGATCACTTCAGCCGCTACATGCGTCGTGGCCACGCTATCGGACCAACCATCTACATAACCGATGCTCAAGGTCGGCTTCTCTTGGGCGCTCGCTAAACCCGCACTCATCGCCAACATCAAGGCAGTTACCGTGCGCAATAGTCGTCGCATCTTCATTGTCGATTCCCCAGCGTGCGGGGCCCGACGAGTGCCGGGCCGCATCAAGACATTGAGGCAGGCACACCCGGCCCACACTCTTTGCGCCTTGATCATTAACTGCCCCAGCCCTGCGGTCTGCTCTGACGACGACCTTGAGACAATCAGTAACGACACTGAGGGCCCATTCCCTTTTAATGCCAAAACGTCCTTTTCTCGTAACATGTCCAAATTTTGCCAAGCACGCTCAGAGGCCTAATTACAGGTAAGATGCGCGCCTTTGCTTAGATATGGCCTGACAATGCCCGCGACCGAACGCTTCCCTGCCCTGCCTTATTTCTTCGCCTCCTTACTGGCCGTACTGGCTATTACGGGTTTCTGGTATGGCCTGGGACAACCGGTCATATTGCCGGACGCGGCCACCCCTACCCATAAGCTGCAATGCGCGTCCTATACGCCGTTCGACAAGGATCAGTCGCCCTTCGACCAGCCCTTCGTGCCTCGCGTAGAACGCATGGACGCAGATCTCGCCCTGCTCGCCACACGCTTTGAGTGCATTCGCACCTATTCGCAGACCGGACTTGAAGCCCTGCCTGAGTTGGCGCGCAAACATGGTTTGAAAATCATGAGCGGTGCCTGGGTCAACGGAAACAACGAAGACACCCAGAAAGAAATCTCAGCCCTGATCAAGTCGGCCAATGACAACCCCGATGTCATCAGCGCCTTGATCGTCGGCAACGAGACACTGCTGCGCAAAGAGGTGACAGCGACTCAGCTGGTCAAACTGATCAACCAGGTGAAAAGTCAGGTCAAGCAGCCAGTCACCTATGCCGATGTGTGGGAGTTTTGGTTGCAGCACCCGGAAATTGCCCCGGCAGTCGACTTTCTTACTATTCACCTGCTCCCCTACTGGGAAGATGATCCTGCAGGAATCGACCGGGCGGTCAATCACGTCGCAGAAATTCGCCAGGTTTTCGGTAACAAGTTCGCCCCCAAAGACATCTTGATTGGTGAAACCGGCTGGCCAAGCGAAGGTCGCCAGCGTGAAACCGCCCTGCCCAGCCGCGTAAACGAAGCCAAGTTCATTCGCGGCTTTGTCTCCCTGGCAGAACAAAATGGCTGGAAGTACAACTTGATAGAAGCCTTCGACCAGCCGTGGAAACGCTCAAGCGAAGGCGCTGTAGGAGGTTACTGGGGTTTGTTTGATGCTGACCGTCAGGATAAAGGCATTCTTGCCGGCCCAGTCACCAACTTGCCGCACTGGCCCGTTTGGCTGGGTCTGGGTCTTGCGCTGTTGTTGAGCACGCTACTGATCGGGGGGCGGGTGAACACTACCCGCTCAGCATTGCTGCTACCCGCTCTGGGAGCGGTCGCAGGATGCAGTATCGTCGCATGGGCCGAGTTGGCATCCGTCACCAGCCGCTTTGCCGGGGAATGGCTATGGGCCGGCTTGCTGATTGGATTGAACCTGATTGTTATGACCCATGCTGCATTGATCCTCGGCCAGAAAGAAGGCTGGCGAGGGCGTTGGTTTGATGCATTGGAGCGCCGCGCAGGCTGGTGGCTGGCGGGTGCGGGTTTCGCCGCCGCCGTCATGATGCTGGGCTTGGTATTTGAGCCGCGCTATCGCAGCTTTCCAAGCGCTGCCGTGCTGCTTCCAGCACTCGTTTACCTGATTCGGCCCATACGTGGGCCGCGCCGCGAATTGGGCTTGCTGGCATTTATCATTGGCGCCGGTGTCCCGGTGCAACTTTACCGCGAGGGGCTGAATAACCAACAAGCCTGGGTATGGGCACTCGTGTGCGTGCTGATGGTACTGGCCTTGAGTCGTAGTGTGCGAAAACGCTGAAACAGGCGCGCGAACTTGATGCTTGCCAATGCCGAGGGCCAGACCGGCAGTTAAATCGATGCAAGCCATCAGGTATCGCGCGCTCACCGAATCATTCTTTACCTGCATCTGACAACCGAACCTAACGGTCGGTAATGATTACGGCCGGGGCGCGCGCACCAATCGCAGCCCCGCAATCACCACAGCAAATACAGCCAGGCTGGCGTTATAGAGCGCCAATGCCGGAAAACCAAACAGCAGCGCCAGTACTGCCAGCGCATAACCAACTCGCCCGCGCGCCAAAAAAGCCAACACTGACGTGATCAAGGCGATCCAGCCCATTACCCTGAAGTGGATCAGCCAACCCAAGTTAGCCCGAAGTTGACATTCCCAGCGCGTAGCTTCTGCAACACAGGTTCCCACCCACTGCGGATCTTCCATCAAGCCATAACGCAGGCCATAACTGGCAACCAGCCATATGGCCAGAGCGACAAACAGCACGATTAATGGCAAACGAGCACGCATAGAAAACTCCGATAAGCAAAACGGCGCTCAGCTTAATCGCCCTTCATCGCTATGCAAGCCTTGCAAACAGATATCTGTTCACTAAAGTCATTCAACGTGTATCTTCCGACAGCCATTTGCCTGCTTGCGACTGTGTGGGAATTAATTAGTGCTGCGGTATGGCACTTTGGCAGTCGCCCTGCGGTCTTAGCCTGCGAATCTTCTCAGCACCTTCTCTAGGGATTGTCTTCATGCTTCGTTCTCTGCCCCTTGCTGCCCTTTTGGTCGGCCTATTTTTGAGTGCGTCCGCACAGGCGGTGGATGTCGATCCCGCCACCTATGGCTACCCCATCACCAACCCTTTTGAAGCGACCATTGCTACCACGCCTCCGCAAATGCGTCCGTATTTGCCCAGCGAAGATGATATCGATCAATCTGATTACACCCTGACGATGCGACCTGATCGCGAGTTCACGCTGCCTGCTAACTTCTGGGCAGTGAAAAAACTCACCTACCGCATGGCAAAACAGGATCACCCGGCGCCGCTCATGTTTTTGATTGCCGGCACCGGCGCCCCCTATGACAGCAGCCTCAACGAGTTTTTAAAAAAGCTGTTCTATCAGGCGGGGTATCACGTGGTGCAGTTGTCATCGCCCACCAGCTATGACTTTATGAGCGCTGCGTCACGTTATGCCACACCGGGCATCAGCCAATACGACGCTGAAGATTTGTATCGGGTCATGCAGGCCGTACGCGCGCAACAGGCAAGCGTACCGGTGACTGATTTTTACCTCGCGGGTTACAGCTTGGGCGCACTGAATGCAGCCTTTGTCAGTCACCTGGACGAGACCCGCAAAAGCTTCAATTTCAAGAAAGTGTTGATGCTCAACCCGCCGGTCAATCTTTACACCTCCATCAGCAACCTCGACAAGTTGGTGCAGACCGAAGTTAAAGGCATCAGTAACAGCACGACATTCTATGAACTGGTATTGGGCAAGCTCACCCGTTACTTCAAGCAAAAAGGCTATGTCGATATTAATGCCGCGTTGGTCTACGACATTCAGAACTCCAAAGAGCGTCTGACCAACGAACAAATGGCCATGCTGATTGGCACCATGTTTCGCTTCTCGTCGGCTGATATTGTATTCACCTCTGACTTGATCAACCGCCGCGGCCTGATTACCCCGCCCAACTACCCGATCACAGAAGGCACCAGCCTGACACCGTTCCTGAAGCGCTCACTGTTGTGCGACTTTGATTGTTACCTCACCGAGCAAGTCATCCCCATGTGGCGGGCGAAAACCGATGGCGGCGGCCTGTTGCAGTTGATTGACCAAGTCAGCCTGTATGCACTGAAGGACTACTTGCAAAACAGCCCGAAAATTGCCGTCATGCATAACGCGGACGACATCATCCTGGGCCCGGGTGATCTTGGATTCCTGCGTAAAACCTTCGGTGATCGCCTGACGGTTTACCCCTACGGCGGCCATTGCGGCAACCTTAACTACCGTGTCAACGCTGACGATATGCTGGAGTTCTTCCGTGGCTAAACATCTTTTGCTTCTCGCCGCCCTACTCAGCGCAAGCTATGCCCAAGCGGATAACACCAAGACGGATACAGAGCGCAGCCAGGACATCGACGGCTTTACCCAGCCCTTGAAACTCCTGAAGTTCAATCCCGGGCTGGATCAGCGCGAGTTTGAACGAGCAACAATGAGCGCCCTCAGCGTGTACGACCCGCTGGAGCCCATCAACCGTCGCATTTACCACTTCAACTACCGCTTCGATCAGTGGGTATTCTTACCCGTAGTCGACGGCTACCGGTATGTCACACCGAGCTTTTTACGCACGGGCGTCACCAATTTTTTCAATAATCTTGGCGATGTACCGAATCTCTTCAACAGCTTGCTGCAACTCAAAGGGCACCGCTCGCTGGAGACCACAGGCCGGCTCTTGTTGAATACAACGTTGGGTGTTGCAGGCTTATGGGATCCGGCAACGGCCATGGGCCTGCCGCGCCAAAGCGAAGACTTCGGGCAAACGCTGGGGTTCTATGGCGTACCCGGCGGCGCTTACCTGATGCTGCCGATTCTGGGACCTTCAAACCTGCGCGACACCACAGGGCTGGTCGTGGATTACGGCGTCAATCAGGAAATCAACTTTCTCAACGTCCCTCACGAAAGCACACGACACCCGGAAATCTGGGTGCTCGGCGCAGTCGATAAACGCTACAACACCAGTTATCGCTACGGGCAGTTCGATTCGCCGTTTGAATATGACAAGTTGCGCTACATCTACACCGAAGCGAGAAAACTGCAGATAGCCGAGTAGGAGTATTCAGGGCTGCGTGCAGCCCTGAACCGCTTTTATTGCACTTGCAGTCCAAAGTAGCACTCTCACAAACATCAATACTCAGCTTTGAGCAGATATAACCTACAGCATTTGTAACGGCACACTTATTAAAATACTGCCCCCACACTGCTCAATGGTCCAACATGCGCACCTCTTCTTACTTCGCACCTTTAATACCCTCGCACCGTGTGACTTCATGAGCCTGCGCATTATCGCTGCTGACGATCATCCGGTAGTGTTAATGGGCATACGCATGGCCCTCTCTCACTCACCCTACCCCACTGCCATCGTCGGTGAAGCGGTCAGCACCCATGAGCTTGTACAACGTCTCGAATGCCAACCTTGCGATATGTTGATCACCGATTTTTCGATGCCAAATGGAAACTTTCCCGATGGCATGGTGCTTATCCGCTATATCCGCCGAAACTTCGCCTCCATAAAAATCATTGTGATGACAATGCTCAGCAATCCTCATTTATTAAGCGATCTTTTAAAAAACGGGGTTCAAGGCTTATTTGACAAACATCAGCCACTGGAGGGGCTCATACACGCCATTCATCGCATAAGTCGGGGGCAGACTTATATCAGCGAAACCTTTTCATCGGTGCAGGCCCGACCGAGGCGGGGCGAAACACTCAACAGCCCTCTGACTGAACGGGAACTTGAAGTGCTTCGTTTAATTGGTCAAAACCAGTCCGGCCGGGAAATTGCTGAGCATTTGAATCGAAGCGAAAAAACTATCAGTCGGCAAAAGCGCATGGCAATGCAAAAACTTGGCATCCAGTGCAACAGTGACCTGATGGAGTTTGTTCGTAAGAGCGGGCTTGTCTAAACCTCGCCAAGCCAAACAGGAAGAACCTGCTTGGCCAACCTCCCTTGTGTCCAGGCAAAACTCTACTTGCCGCAGGGTAACGGCAAGCGGAGCAAGAAACTTTTAGGTACTCACGCTACTCAAGCGTCCCAGGCTGTCATATGCCAGAGTACGGCCTGCTTCATCCTGAATCAGGTTCCCATCTTCGTCATAGTACAATTCAATCCTTGCAGGGTAGTCAGGTTGATAACTATTGGTAATTGCCGTTAGCTGACAGGCATCAGCATCATTTTTGTATTCGTAATAGCTCTTGTTCAATCCGTCTTCAAATTTTGTTTCAACGAAGGTGATATTGTCTTGGCCATCGAAACTAAATATTTGTCTCTTAATGACTTTACCGTATGGGTCTATGGGTGCCTGACTGCCACTGCACAAATATACAATCAACCGTGATCGCAAGTCATATTCATACGTTTCATCACGCAATATTTCACTGCCTTGCTTCAACGTACGCTGAACGATCCGGTCACTTGGGTCATAGATTTGCTCAAGGGTTTGACTGACCCCATCACCAAGGTGGAATGTGCGTAGTTTTTCACGACCGAAATCATCGTATTCAAGGTCAATTTTTAAGCTTTGCGCTGTATCGACAGTTTCGATTCCGGTCATTTGCCCCAGATGATCGTAAGAAAATGTCGAGCTGAGTGAGCCTAACGATGTGGTCAACAATCGTGCATGTTCATCATATTCGTAAGTCTGGGTTTGACCGAGCACATCGGTGTATGCGAGTAATCGCGCTTGCAAACTGTACTCATAATGCATGATGTGAGTTTCTTGACCGCCTTCTTCTCGACTCTCACTTTTAATCTCACCGGAGCTGAAATAATCGCGCTGCAGAGTTATACCCTGCTCTTTAGTGCGTAATAACCGCGCATTCTGAGGATCGTATTCATAAGTTGCGGTACTTTCCTCCGCGACCCTTTGTTCTGGGTCTTCACCCAGTTCTGGCCGGTAGACGTAACCCGTTACCTTGCCACTTGGCCGCCGAACGCTTTTGGGTTGACGCTGGCCTGGATCGAAGGAATAAAGACTGGTACGCCCTCCAGTGATCGAAACCGTCATGCGATCAAGACCATCGAATTCTTGCTCTCCCAGCACCTTGCCATCCACACTGATTTTAATCGGCAAGTCTTCGCTGCTGTGCCCGGCGTACTCACGCACGACCTCGCTGCTGTCAGGCAATATCGTTTTAGTCAGTCGATTGAAAGAGTCGTACTCAAATCGGGTCCAACCACCTGAAGGGTCGATTTCCTCAGCAGTACGTCCCAGGCCGTCGTAGTGATAGACATGCTCGCTGAGCTGCTGCCCATTAAGGTCGATACGAATTACGCTGGCGGGCTTGTCGAATACATTGTTCGTGGTCACTGTTTTGCCCATGCCTTCGACCCACTTGGCGGAGGTACGGGCAATCGGGTCAGTGACCTCATGTTCCTCAACTTTATCGGGGCGGATCATACTGCGTTGCACGCCCCAATCGTCATATCTAAAGACAGTGGTCAAGGGTACGGTTTTATCTCGCTCCCAATCCAGGGCCGTTTCACTGATCTTCTGGTCAAGGTGGTTGTAACGTGCACGGTAGATTTCACGGAACTCATTTGGATTACCGCCCAAACCATCAGCATCCAGCCGGGTTTCTTTAACTACGCGATGATGGCCGTCCAACCATGTAATGGTCTCTACGCCCTTGACATTCAAGGCGCTTTGCCTGGCTTGTTGTCCTTGCTCATTACAGAGCGAGTAGGTGTAGCTGCGATTGGCACTGTAGTCGGTGTCCGGCGCCACGGTTTCTTTAGTCACACGGCCCAACAGGTCATATTCGTAGGCAACCTCCACATCGTTTTCATCACGATTGAGCAGGGGTTCGCCGCTGAGTAATGAGTGCTCCAGAGTAAATACTTTGCGAACGTACTTGTCTGGATTTTCATCATCGTGGTCAAAACCAGTCAAGGTCGTCACTGTGCGCAGTACAAACTCACCAGTTCGAATATTTTTGCTCGGGTTATAGGCGTATTCGGTGGTGGTGGTATTGCCGTTGATACTGACGGTGTCCTGCAGTTTTCGCCCGTGCTCAAAGGGGTTGTCCGGCGCCTCAATGTAGCTGAAGGTTTGGCGCTGCAGGGAAGCGTCGTTCTCATACAAGGCCTCCTCGGTCATCGCCAGCCACGACCCGTTACCGGTGAGTCCTTTATATTCGGTGTAGCTGTACCGAGTGTGCAGAGCGGGTGCAGTTCCATAAACGGAGGGCGCCGGTGTCACGGTTTTACTTTTAAGGTTGCGTACAAACTGTTGAGGATCAGCCGGACAACCTTCTTCGCCGTTTTTGTCATACCACGTAGAGGTTTCGGTCACACCAGAGGCGTCGACCTGGGTGAGCAGGTTGCCGAAATGATCATAGGTGTAGCTCTCCACCTCTCTGTATCGGGGATCGCTTGCAGCTTGCTTACGCCACGTGCGAGTCACTGTCTTTGGCAGTTGGCAATAAGCTGGTTGATCCTGGAAATCTACCGAAGGATTAATGTAGTACTCGGTTTCGGTCACCAATAAGGTGTCGTCGCTCTCGAGCAAGGCTTTTTGACTGACCTCTTCGCGCAGCATCAGATGAAAGCGGTTGAAGAGCCGACGGGTAGTGCGTATCGCTCGATTGCTGGAGGAATCCCAAAGCTGCTCATGCGTTTCGTATTCATAATCGGGGCTAACCTTATAAAGGTTGTCCAGACCGTCGTCGCTCCATGCAATATCACTTCCGTAGCCGAGAAAGTTATGGTCGTTGGTTCTATCAGGTTTCCTGGAACCGTAGGTGAAGCGGGTTTCGATTGGCGGTTGCTCAAAGCCTGGATTCCGAATGAACGTGCCCACCCGAGGCAACCTACGCTCGGTAATGCCCGGAAAGTAATGGGGCGTGGCTGAATAGCTGACTGTTTCATGGCCTCCGGCCGGGGTGTAGATATGCTGCAGACACGTAAAACCATTCAAGAAGATGTAGGTAAAACGCCAGGACGCGCTGTCATCAGTCGGCAATACGATGCTGCGGGTTTCACCGTTGATGATATTGAGCACAAACAAGGCTTCGTATGCAGTACCAGGATGCAGTTTGATTTTTAGTTCATTGGTTTCGCGCACTACGCTCAGCAATGTTGAGCCATCAGCATTACTGATGCTGCTGAGCAGAGGCTCAGTTGCGAAAGATTCATAGTCGAAGGTAACGCTGTGGCCCTGTGGCGAAATCATTTGTACGGGCATGGCCAGTTGACCTTGACCCACCTCAAGAATTTCGATCAAACCGGATTTATGCTCGACACGATAACGCTGGTTGCCCAATACATGAAAGTGAAAAGAGTCGAGTTTCTTCTCCGGAATGATCACTTCAGAATCTTGCAGATTGATTTTAAATACTTCACCGGTGTGCAGTGACAGAACCCGGCTGGCCGGATTAAATTGCGTAAGTTGTAAATTCCAGCCTTTACCGAATCCGCTGTCTGCGCTATTAAGTGCATTAAAGTTCAATTGCAGGGGAATAATCGGGCCACATAACGAATTGGCCAGGACCTCAGGAAGTTTAATTGAGCACGTGTACTGCCCTGTACGAGGGTCTACCTGCCCTTGAATAAAACTCATGAAGTTGAAAGCATTACTGTGTACGGAAGTTGTCGTTGACATAAGAAACTCTGTAAATAAATTAAAATCAAGAGCGCATTCATTAATGAATGCGCTTTGCGCTAACTGATCGACGCAAAATCAGCCAATAATCCTGAGTTTATTTCGATTCGTCCCGTCGAAGCCAATTTTCAGTTGGTGATTATTTCCATAATTGTCGATAACGACCAAATCCAGAGCTCGGTTAAAATCACTTTTCATATACCGATCGAACGTCCAGTATTCACGTCGCTGCAGGCAGAACAATACCTGACCTGCAGGAGGGGAATCGCTATTTTTGACAATCAATTCTGGGTGCTGAGTCTGGCCAGCTATACGACGCAAGAGAATGTTATCAAAATGCATGATCATATCTCCGTTCTCGTTTCGGTAATCAGCCATTGCCCAGCCAGTGATACTGTGAACATCCTCAAGAGTTGTGTTGCTCTCCCATTGGACCATGCTGGTATTGCCGACAAACTCGACACTTCTGATCGGCTTAACCACCTCAAGAATTTTCAGTTTCAAATAGTAATAATCCAGCGAACTAAGATCCACTTCGTTCGCACCACCCTCAACACGAATAGGCCAAGGTTCAGAGCTAGAATTATCAAATGTGAAAGCAACGCCGCCTACCGTCCCCCCCAAAGGAGGTTCTTTGGCGACAAGTTTAATCACTTTTTTAGTATTCTCATCGTCGCCAGTTTGTGTATTGGTATAGAACGGTCGATAACTGTCACTGAGCAACATGGCGGCAATGCGCAAATCTTCGACTTTATGGCACTGAACGAAGAATTCTTTGAGTTGAACTGTCTTGAGGGAGTGACCTTGCTCCACTTCGCTAGCCACGAAGCCGGGATGCGGATAAGGATCAAACCTGTCATCTGCTACTTCAGTGCAATGCCACTTGTCACCCTTAGGTACACCCCCTATACCCACCTCAGGTAATGGAATTTTCTGATCTGCAGTCACGAGACAAATACTGGCCATTTCTGTATCTGACAGCATCACCTCATTATTATTGACATCAGTGGGACGCACACGCACAACCACTCTGGCTTGTTGCAGACCGTTGGCGTAGACCGTAGGTGACGGCATGGTTACTTCAAACTCGAACACATCCAGCTGATACCAATTGGACTGTTTGGCGTGCTCAGACAAATGAATAACGCAATAGCCTTGATGGTTGAAAAAATCATCCTCTACACTGACTTTCACCACGCTGTAGGGAAGCGATATTTCTTCGGGCGCTGTGAATATTCCTGTCTCGGGATCAACCTGCCCCTCTCCAACGACCACTTCCCATTTAAAAACAGTCGGGGCATGATCGCCTGCAACCTTCAGCAGTGCGGAGCTGGCGGGTCTTAAACCAGGATGGAGTGGCGGCGACATATCAAGCGCATAATGCCCTTGACGCAATATCACAGTACCGATAGCTTTTTCGCCGGTGACAGTGTCCTCGACATCAAACAACACTGCTTGCAACGTGCCATCGGGTAAAGATGCAGACGGAGGGGTATACACGGCATCTGTGCCATCGGCGACCAAGCTGCCGACATCATCCCTGGGCGTCCACTTCAAAGAGCCGGTACCCAAGGTCGATGCTTTTAGATTTACGCTTTTGCGCGCATCCATGTCGATCACTGTAATTGCGGGGGTTACCACCACGCCCGCCATCACCACTGTGACCAAGGCCGAAGCAGTTACTTCCTTGCCAGTTGCAGGGTCGGTGTAAGTGGCAGTGACCACATTGCGAGACGCAGAGCCGTCCAGTAGCTGAATTGAAGGCGCCGTATAAGTCCCATTATCAATGGTCCCCAAAGCACGTACGCCGTCTACACTGCGAACACTCCAGCTCACCTCCGCGGCTTTAAGGTTTAACTGCTTAATATCGAAACTAATGCTGTTACCCGCTTTGATGACGGGCAGCAAAGGCTCAAGGGTGAAAGTGGTTTCTTTCGGATCAATATGCCCCACCATCAGCAGATCACCCGGCAGCCGGGCATCGGTCAAATGCAGAGCATTTCTTTCAGGAAACAATAGATTACTAATGGCAAGGGTATTGATTTCAGGGATACCAAAATTTTTAAACTTTGCGGCATCCTGAAAAAAAAGTTTGTATTCATTCAACTTGTTTATTACGGCAGGTATGCAGACATCGTACATACCTCGGGAAAACTCCAAGTTCCTGTAACTTTCAACCACAGGTTGATAATCTTGGGAAAAATTGGCTTTCAGCGTGCGTGTTTTGAACAGCAATGAATTATCAGATGGGTCGACCACAGGATCGAACACGATATTAACGTCAGCCGTCACCTCACCGTCAGAGTCATAATAGGTATGACCGAACGGGAAGTGCCAGATGTCTACCTGGAAGGGTTGTTTTTGCACGCCCGGATTCCAGGAAATAGATAAAGCAGCATCCTCGGTGGGCAGAATTCTTAACGCATTATCAGTGACTGGGTTATAAAACGGAATCTTGTGCCGCCCAATGGTGGACACCTTTTCTGTTAGTACAGCAGAGTCATGCCATTGATGGTAATAAGCTGGCAATAGGAGGTCTCCACTGACAGCCTTAAGTGAACGGGCTACATAATTTGATTCAAACACACGCTCAAACGTAATGCCATTCCCCACCATTGCCTCAATCGGGTATTGAATATACCAGTCAAACATTACTCGGCTGGCCAGAACCAATGCCCCTGAATACTTCGCTTTACCCGTATTGGCATCCACATCATTAGGGATCAGATAATCAAATGCGCCCTCAGCAGGATCGTCCCCTTCATTAGGATTACCCTTGGTACGGACCATCAGTACGACTGCGCCCTCGCCATAGTCGTCGGAACTGCGAATTTTTCCTTGCTCGGTCGCCATGGTCCGGATCTTGAATGAACGAGGAGCCAGCAAATCCACGTCCCGTAAATCCAGCATGCCCAACTCATAGACGCGATCTTCAGGTTTTTGCTCCATGAACAAAGTCTTGAAAAAATCGCCGAGCTTCTCTTGAGCTTTAGATTCATTCACCAAATTACAGCGGCAGTTATAACCATCACCAATATCGATAATGACCCTGCCTTGTTCATTGACCGTGCCTTGACTGGCGGCCAAATCGATATCCATCGTGACAGTATGCCCTTGGTGAGCACTCACGATATAGCTATAAACAACACTGCTAGGGCTTTGTAACGAGCCTTGGCGCACATAAGATACCGTTCCTGAAACAATATCCATGGTTGCTGTCACGCGCGAGTCACGTAGCGACGCTGCCTCAAAACTTAACCGTGGTTGGCTCAATATCAAGCCACTCAGCTCCACCACTTCCTCCCCGTCAGGCGTCATTGGAGCAACGCCTGTAATACGCTTCATAAAACTGTCGCGATTAAAGCGAGTAATATATTGCTGCTCCAATAACCTGTTGACCTTGGCGCGGTTCATAAACATAACGGCATCCCAGCCGAGGGTGACTGACTTGCCGGACATGCGTTTGGTTAATTCAGATAATGAATAAGTCATGACGTGTATACCTTGAAATACGAAGTAAAAATAACCCCTAAATGCTCATTAAGTGGCATTTAGAGGAAAACGTGAAAATTATTCTGCGAGTACCACAGGGGGATCTGAGTACTCAATTATCTCGACATATTTAGAAAGTGGCAGGGGAACAACTGCGTAAGCATGGATATCAGCAAAGTCACCAGGCACCGTACCGGACACCACAATAAAACTGGAGGGGAGAATAGTTGAAGGCTCGGTGTAAATCCCGTTGAGATCATCGAATGTTCCCTCGCCACTGATCAATTTCCAGATCACATTAGTGGGATCAATGGGACCATTCTTTCCTCTGAGTTCAAATTGTACGGTACCGCTCGAAGGCTCACTGTCCTCGGTTATCCACATCGGAGTTGACACCCCTTGCTTAAGAATCAATACCTGTATATAAGCTATTGTCACCACGCCATTGACGTTTTGTTTAACTTCAAACTTGTCAAGAAAAAAGGCCGTGTCGGGGTCCGGCGGGCACCCGGCGGTATAGTGACGCAGGTCGGGTTTCCCTGGAACCTCACTCAATGTGGACCCCCACTCCGGAGTCAAATGTGTCCACTCAAGAATGGCTCCATTTAATGACTTGGCAGAGAGCTCTTTCGTTTGCAACGCATCGCAATTGGTGTAGCTCGCTGCCACCGTGATCATGCTATTAACCACGGTAACCAGCGCCGAACTTTTAACCGGCTGGTTATTTAGCGTGCCTTCGGCGGTCACGATAACGGCCACGAAACCATCAGGCATTTCTGCCTGAGTGGGCGCACTATATAAACCGCTGGCACTGATGCTACCCGCTGGCGCATTTACCCCATCCACGTCCCGCACCTGCCAGTTCACGTTTTCGGCTTTGGGTGTCAAAAAGAACTGCAACAAACTGCCTGCTTCGATGCACGAATTAAGTGGCGACAACACGGTGCTTGTTCGCAACGGATCGATTTGACCGAATACTGCCAAATCGCCGGGTACAAATGCTTCCGTCAATTGCAGGGCATTGTGGCCAGGAAATAAAAGATTGCGAAGAATGAACGTTTCTAGCGTGGGTGTGGTAAGCGATTGGAGAATACCCTCCAGTTGGGGCCGGTAAAAATCATCAGCGAGAGCGATCATATTGATCCCCTCCCAAACAAGGTCTTTCAAATGTTCAAAGCCTCCTATCTTTAATTGAAAGTCAGAGGAGTTCTCATTTTTTTTGAAACTGACTTGGCCTGTAGCATTATCCAAAACCACATCGAAACTAACAGTGTATTTAATATCAAATGAAGCCCCTCCGTAGGCCCACTCATCGCAAGTCGGCCAAGCATAATGAATAACTCGACTGAACGGACGGGTATAGTGTTTATCCAGGACAAACTCAATACGATTCCCCGCTCCTCTTATCGTCAGAGCAGGCCCACCGTCATCAGCTGCAAAATTTAGTGTCAGGTTTGTTTCAAATCTCGCATCAAAATCCTCACTTCTGATCTGGTAGTCATGCACAAACTGATAATTGACGCCTCCCTCTTTTGCTTTAAGACTCCAGCCGATATCACTGCCTCCGCCATTGTCCGTGGTATAGTCCAGAAACTCGATACCATGACCAATATCAACCATCGCCGGAGCCCGTATGATCTTGTCAAACAGCACCCGACTGGAAAGCAACATCCCCCCTGTGAATTTCAGACCACACTCGTCAACGGGTAGCAGGTAAAGCGAACCACTGGCGGGGAAATTTTTACCGTCTTCACCATTTTCCAGTGTAATAAACAACATGACCGCACCATCGCCGTAATCCAGATCGCCCAAAACAGAGACGGGATTGGATTTGACGACTTTGATTTCGAAATTACGGGGTGTCAAAACGCCATTGGCTATACCGTCAATGGAACCGAGCGAAAACTTCTTTTGGCCAGGCGGCAACTTGCAAAAGTATTTTTGGAAATGCTGGCCTACCTCACTCTGTGCAAGTGAACCGACAACAAAGTTGGCCTTGAAATTATCGGCTTTGGCAATGTCTATGATCACCTCACCCAGTCCGCTAACATCACCTTTTGTTATCGGCTGGTCCATCCAGAGTTGCGGCCCCCCGATAGGCAGAATTTCAGAAATCTGGGTGACAAAGTGCGGCCCACCTGAAGGCTTTTCTGTCCTGATGATCAGGCCGCCGATCATATCGAGGGTCAGCCTGGCTCGCGGATCAATTTCAGGGCTAGAACTTTCAAAGGACAATCGAGGCGCGCTCAATTTTAGATTGAAGAGATGGTCTTTAATTACCCCATCGCCCCACGGCGCCACGGTTGAAATAGGCTTAATGTATCCATCCGACGTATTAAAACGCTCTATATATAACTGCATCAACAATTCATTGGCTTTACGTTGATCATACAGTGTTACAGCATCCCAACCACAGGTCAGGGACTTACCTTGCATCTCTTCGATCAATTCGACTAACGTCAGTTGGCTCATAATGTGTATCCTGTAATCAGCGAAGAAGTTAATTGGCGTCAGGCCAGCAATTTTATTTGCAAGGGGTTATTAAAGTTAGTGATGGAATTCCCGCCATCAAAACTGACGCTAAATCGTAATGTAAATATTCCATTTATCGGGACACCCGCCAGGTCTTCACGGGTTAGAACGGCTTTCACCCCACCGCTCACTTCTTCCGCCAGCAACTCACGAGAAGCAATAATATCCCTGTCTTCGATGTCACTGTTTGTTAACCAGAGTCGTACAATTTGGGGTGTCGAAATAAAAGGCCAAAGACCGATGCTCAGCTTCGATCCGCCCGACGGTATATCCGAAAGTTTAAGCGTTGCCGGCGCGCCTACTTGAAGGCCTTCACACGTGATCTGTGAGTAGAAATCCACCTCACGAATAAATAGATTCAACGAAGGCTTGGCCATTTCCCCAGCGACGCTGTACACCACTTCGACCGTTTTACCGAAGTTGTACGGTAATACCGTTGCGGGCACTTTGAACTTCATCGGGTTTAACTGACTGGGTTCAAACACTTCGTAAGAACCATGGGCACCGAAGCCTTTGAAATACGCTATTACTGAATCGCCATCTTCAATGGTAGCGGTGTCAGGAATTGAGATATAGGCACCACTGTATGCCCACATGGGGTCCAATTCATCCCGATTACCAATTTCAACGCTGTTATCAACCGTCGGGGTCGGCAAGATCAAAGGTTTACGCACCGTCAATTCCAGAGGGATGCCTGACCCGGCAGCATCGGCACGCGCATATTGATAACGCAAATTAACGCTTGCGCCGCGATTGGTTATCAGCCACTCCTTCTCGATGGGCACGACAATTTTTCCGCTTTCAATATTGGAACTGTCAATCTTCAACTGCTTGACGGTGTTTTTTGCAGCCCCACTACCCGAACCCGTGCGCGTGCCATAAACCAGCACATCATCACCGACACGAATACCTGGATAGAGCGGGATTGATACGCGAATCCCATCTGGAAACTGGCCGGGATTAATCTCTGTTCCCACCAGATCTATGACACTGGGTGCAGCCAACTCGGCCAACACGGGTGGTTTGAGCACTATGCTGCGCTCTGAGGAAACGGTTTGCGGTTCCTCGGCGCGAGTAGCATAAGTGATCTCGTAATGCAGCCTGAGTGAACCTTCCCTCAAGGCATTCAAGTTGGTTTTATTT
The DNA here is from genome assembly GCF_045062345.1 of Pseudomonas sp. 2024-210. Classification (NCBI taxonomy): domain Bacteria; kingdom Pseudomonadati; phylum Pseudomonadota; class Gammaproteobacteria; order Pseudomonadales; family Pseudomonadaceae; genus Pseudomonas; species Pseudomonas sp. 2024-210. The sequence continues at coordinate 174,069 of NZ_JBJGEJ010000007.1, forward strand.
AAATCCCACGTCAAAACCTGGCCAGGGTTATTGGACAAGTCGGAATCTGTACTGCTTAAAATTTTTTGGGGGATTGGTACTGCAGGCCCGGCTGTGCCATCTGGATTCACTCCTGTCCAGACCAGCTTGACAATGTCCCCGTTGGACATGGCCGTATAGGGCGGTACAGCAACTTTAAACGTGGGGCCTGTAATAGAATCGGGGTCCAGCTGGCTGTCATGGGACTCTTTTATCTGCGGCGCGGACAACCGGCCGGCTTTACCGATGCCGAAATGAATCCTTTTGGATTCCACTTTAGGTGCAAGGGGTGGATCGGTAATACGCTTAAGAAAATAGGAATAAAACACCTGCCCCTTATCCAGTTTTAATACAAAATCATTTGTGATCGTCATCAAGAAACCAAGGTCAAGTTCGTTGACCGGATCCACCTCAATCGGTATGCACGTGACATCAATGGGATCGTTGTTCTCAGAAAGACCCAACCAGCTCTGATAGAGTATATCCCCGAACACCGGGTTGTCGTATTTGGCATAGGTTGACAGCGAACCGCCATTCAAGGCTTGAGGATCAATAGTATTGTTGATTAACAAAGGAATGACGGGACCCGGCAGAGTGGGTGTTGATGCCATGATGTGTTCCTCAATGAGTGTAAAGGTATGCTGTCGCTCTACGACGAGCAGAGTAAGCAACTTTTTACGCGCTTTTAATAACGTCGTGTACTAATAGAAGAACTAGCTTGACCTGCTCAACCGTCCAGTGCGAGGACGAAATCAAGACCCAAACAATGCAAACCGGTAAGGGGCTACCACTCTCTACCGCCTCGAACAACCATTCATAAGTTTCTTTATATATCCCCACCCGACTGATTCAACGCCTTCAGCAGATTTAAACAATTCAGCCTCTGAGCTAAGCCTCAACCCCATCACTCACTAATAGAAGTATCAGGTGTGGGTAACTTTCGCGGGTGCTACAGTCGGCCTTACAACAACCTTCAGCCCTGGAACGGGCTAATTACGCAGAGACTTCAACATGCTGGCCTCCAAAAAAAACATTTACACCCTCAGCGCTTTACTCTTACTGAGCATGAGCAACCAGGGCAACGCTTCGCCAAAAGTGGCGGAACAAAACAACGGGACTATTCAGTTCTTTAATGATAATGGCGCAGAGAAATGTTCAATAATCATTCCAGAAACCAGCCAAATGTATAACTTCGGCGCAAACGATCAATATTGTGAGAACAATATGGTTTCTACATTCTTGCTGTCCAATGTCCCCTCGGCAACGTTGATCCAATTCTACGCTGACGAATCCTGTACGGAAGCAAAAGCCAAGGAAAATTTTTTCTTTAAACTTAAAACGGTCAAAGCTCCAACGACGTGGACACTGCCTCAATCCATTGATAGCCTTCGCATAATGAAGGCAGGCTTTTTGATTCCTAACAAAGACACCCGTATTGAGGAAGCTTTCGTGGGCTCGGACTTCGCCAACAAGAATTTGAACGAGCACCTTAGCTGCGTTTATATCGAGCGTTCTCAACCCGTAAATTGATGCCTGCTCCCCTCCCCATTCGATATTAAAAAACCCGCTAGCAACAAGGTTCACATCATGACCCTGTCAACGTCTGTGTCGTCCAACGCATTCAATTTTACAAATTTTATTAATAGCCAGGTTGATCCTCGTACAGGGCAATACACATGCGCCATTAATCTGCCTGAACTTAAAGCCAACAACTTATGTGGCCCGACCGTTCCCTTACAACTTAACTTCAATCCGCTAAATAATTCAGACAGCGGTTTTGGCAAAGGCTGGAATTTACAACTTTCTCAATTCAATCCGGCCAATGGCATACTGTCGCTGTACACTGGCGAAACGTTCAAAATCAATTTACAAGAAAGCGAAGTGCTTATTCCGGAAAAAAAACTCGATTCTTTTCATTTTCATGTATTAGGCAACAACCGTTATCGCATCGAACATAAATCCGGTTTAATTGAAATTCTTCAGGTGGGTCAAAGCCAATTGGCGATGCCCGTGCAGATACTTTCGCAACAGGGCCATAGCGTCACTCTTGGCTATGAACCTTATGGTGTTGAGCCTCTGCTCACCAGCATCAAGAATAGTGACGGTTCGCTGCTGCTCAGTTTGAAGCGCACCCATAATGAAATGAACATCGTTTTACATGCCGGGACTGCATCAGAATCGTTGTTCTTGCTCAATATCCAAAACGGTGAAACCCGAAGCATCGTCTTGCCGACTGACGACAACGCTTCCTGGCGATTCACCTATATTCTCTCGGAGGAGTTTACGTGTTTACAGCACATCTATACCCCGACCGGGGGCCATGAAAAAGTCATCTATGCAGCTCAGCCCCATAACTTTCCAGGCATTACCGATCGCAAGTTACCCAGGGTGTACTCGCATATTAGAGATCCTGGCTTTGCAACACCGGCTATCGAAACCCGCTTCACTTACGGTTCAAAAGCGCCTGATAACACTAACGACCATAACTTCCTGGGCTTCGGCAGCGGTATTGACTGGATCGACAACGGTCTGGACAACCTTTATAAGGTGAGGTCTGGCTACGAATACGAAACCCAAGAAGAACTCTGGGAGGGTAGTCGAGCTATACGCACCACCCGTCGGGTGTACAACCGCTTTCATTTGATGGAGCGCGAAGAGGTGATGCAAAAAGCTGCTTTGGCCAGCGATGACACCTTGCTAGTCACCGAGACCGAGTACTACATCAATCCTTTCGCAGCGTTTGAAGATCAGCCTGAATATTGCCAATTACCTAAATCCGTCACACGCACGTGGCGCAAAAACGGCTCCTCTAGCCCCCGCCACACTGAGGTGGTGAGCACCACCTATGACACGTTTGGCAACTTGCTGACCCAGATCAACGCAAATGGTGTTAAAGAAACCTGCACCTGGTATGGACTGGACGCAGAAGAAGGCTGCCCTGCTGACCCTCAAAAATTCGTACGCAACCTAAAAAGCAAAACGGTGACCCCGGCGCCCTCCAATTTCGGTGACGCTCCAACGCTCCAACACCGTTACACCTATACCGAACATAACGGCTTGGCCGACAACGCTCCTTGGCTGGCACTGAGTGAAGAGGCCCTTGTGCAGGTGGTCGAGGGCAAGGTTGAAAAGGTATTAAGGACTATTGCCCATGAATACCTTAATGAGCCTGACGCCCCTCAAAGACATGGACTCATCAGCAAAACGGTTCTTACTGTCAATGATCGGGCCGATACCCGAACCACCACCACGTTCGACTATAAAACCGCCTATAACGCTCGCGCCAATGTGGCGACTTTGAGTACCGTCAGTACGTTGATCGGCTTCGACGATGACCCTGAGGTTCCAGGCAAACAAGTACGCCAGGTGACCACCGAAGAGCACTCATTACTTACGGGGGCAAAGCTTTCGAGTAAGGATGGAAACGGTGCCGAAATCATTTACCTTTATGACCGCCTTGGCCGTACTACCCAAGAAATCGTCGCTCCGGGCACCCACTATGAAGCCTCTCGCGACTTTCGGTATTCCTTGACCAACGGCACTTCCGGCCAACAGGCCGTGCAGTACAGCAAAGATGTCAAAGGCGTCCAAACTCGCACCTGGTTTGATGGTTTGAATCGGGTATTGAAAGAAGACCGCCAGGACATTGATGCACTGGGAGGAGACGCGCAGCTGTTTCGCCCCACTTATAGCGCGACCTATAACCAGCTTGGTCAACTGACTCAAGAAACGGCTATCGACTGGGAGGACAGCAAAGACATTCATTTGACCACCACCTACCAATACGATGCCTGGGGCGAGCAGTGCAAAGTCACCGGCCCTGACGGTGTGGCGCAATTAACCGAAAACGATCCCGCTAATCAAACCTGGACCACCTGGACACAAGGTACGGGGGCAGCCGCAAAAGTCACTAATAAAAGTCGGAAAACACTCAACCTGTTTGGCAAAGAAGACAAAGTCGAAGCGTTGGATGCTAACGGCGAATGGGTTAGCGAACGTCAGTACTTTTATGACGGCTTGGGCAACTGCGCTGAGCAACTCAACGAAATGGGTGAAACTACACGCTTTATCTACGACAAGTTCTCGAGAATGCAGGTCACGATCATGCCTGACCAGACCGAGATCCACCGTGCTTATGCCCCCCATAGTATCGGTGAGCTACCTGTTAGCATTGATGTTGCCTACGGCTCGTTCACTACCAGCGTCGGCAGCCAGACCTATGATGGTCTTGATCGGCGTTCGACAGTAGAAGTGGGTAAGCGCCTTCAACAATTCCTCTATGAAGGCGGCCAGTCGCAAGTCAGCAAGTTGATCACTGCCGACCAAAAAACTATCAATTATGCTTATACACCGGGGCTTGTGGACACCCCAGTGAGCAGTACCGCTCCGGATGAAACGTCTACCTTTGGCTATGACCCTCAAAGTGCGCAATTGACGCTGTCGCAGAACCTGCAAAGTGAGCACACTTTTGAATACAACTTCTGTGGTCAGTTGCGCACTGAAACATGGAAAGACAAGGTCACGGGCAAGCAGTCCACGACAGTTCACACTCAAACCCTGAACGGCCGGCCATTAACCCGCGTCGACAACAACGGGATGACGTGCACGTACACTTATGACCACTTGGCCCGACTCAAGAGCGCTACTCAAGGCCAGATCTTTGCCACGTTCGACTACGACGATCTGGGGCAAGTGAGCCATATCACCACGAATGATGAAAGTACTGGGCAATCTCTTATTACCGCATTGACTTATGACGACCAAGGCCGTGAAACCAAGCGTCATATGACATTGAGTGGTGATTTCCCAACACAGACAATCACCCAGACTTACCGTGACGATAACCGCCTGGAAACCCGCCTCCTGCAACGGGGTGAACACACGGAATTGATGGAAACCTTCGTATACGACCAGCGCGGACGGATGGTGGAACAAATTTGTGAAGGTACAAATCTGCCTCAAGACCGCTTCGGCAATGCCATTTACAAACAAGCATTTACCTTCGACGCTCTGGACAATATCACCGCGGTCTACACCAGGTTCGCAGACGGCACTCAGGATGATGCCATAAGCGAATTCGCTTCCAACGATCCTTGCCAATTAGTCAAAGTCACTCACAGTCATCCACACTATCCGTCTGCTTGTGAGCTTGAATACGACAATGACGGCAACCTTGTGCGCGATGAAACCGGGCAGACCTTGCATTACGACAGCCAGAGCAGACTGGTGAAGGTCACCGATGCTGATGGCAATGACGTCACCCAGTACCGCTACGACGCTCATAATCATTTGCAGGGCGTCAAACGTGGTACTCAAGCCGAAACCTTGCGCTTTTATCAAGACGATCGCTTGTGCAGGACCGAGCACAACGGCATTGACGTTCACTACCTGTACCTCAACGACCAACCTTTGGCGCAACAACAAGACGACGCCGAGCACACATTGCTGTTGATGGTTGACGGCAAAAACAGTGTGCTCGGCGAAACCGGCCAGGGTGAACTGCGCAAAGCCACTTATGGTTCTTACGGCGAGCGCAACTCCAATGATGAGATGCAATGCTCGTTAGGCTATAACGGCGAGGTACGCGACGAGCAAAGTGGCTGGTACCTGCTGGGCCAGGGCTACAGGGCGTATAACCCGACGCTGATGCGCTTTCATAGCCCGGATTCACTCAGCCCGTTCGGCGCGGGCGGGATCAATCCTTATGTGTACTGTGCAGGCGACCCGATCAACTTTGTTGACCCTACAGGGCATGCAAATCGTGGGGTCAATTGGATGGGCGTATTGGGGGCGGCACTCTCGGCTGTCGGCATTGCGCTGACGATAGCGGCGGTTGTCATTGCTCCGCCAGTGGGCGCTGTAGCCATTGCATCGACTACAGCTTTCACGGGCATCGGCGTTGGTGGTGGCGCGTATGGGATCTATGAAGGCGTCATGGCTACCACTGCTACTCGGCTTAAAGACCGTGAAAAGCACGAGACCAGTTCGCTTATCTCTGGCGGACTGGATGTAGCGTTTGGTGCATATGGGCTTTATGCAGCGGTCCGTGTGGCCAAGAGTGCGGCAGCTGCACAGGTGAGCTGGCACAAACAGGTTCAGGAGAGTTTAGGCAAGGTCGAGAATGTTTATGCTGCTCGCAATGCTTCTCGTAATGCGGGTGGCGCTATACCAGATGTGCCCGCGTCAGGTTCCAGAGGAAGCAGCGCCAGCACCAGCGGTGGGGCCAATGGAGTCAGCGACATGCCGACCACATTGTCAAGATCTGTCGCGGGGCCTAGCGGTTTCAGTAATCAAGTGAGTACAACTTCTTCACCTGTTAGTGAGACCACCGCTTTAAGGGGGCCCCGCCCAGAGGTGCCACCGAAGCCCACCACAAAAATGCAAGGCAGTGTTGAGCCAGGGGGCAATTGGTTTCTATCAGAAGCTCCACGCAATCCTAAATTGAATGATATAGGCATTCCGGGCCAACCTGCCCTTGATGTTCCAAGGATTAGAGCGTTACTTAAGGGTAAACTCTCTTTTCATAGATAATTAGATAAACCCTTCAATGGCTCCAGCTGGTTAACAGCGGGAGCTTTTTTTTGCACCCGGGTTTTGGGGGGTTGAATGCCCTTTAATTTTCTCAAAATGAGAGTTTTCTCATATCTCACCCCCCGCACGCTCTCTAGACTTCTGCCGCTCTCATAACCTCATATGCCTCGGGCATTATCGGCACGATCTAGTTTGATCATTGCCGAATTAAATTCCATTAAGGGACTTATTACATGAAAAACACCTTATTCACTCTATCTTTCGGGCTGGCAATAAGTGTTGTCGCAACTTCAGCATCAGCGCTTGATGGCACCATCAACTTTGCCGGCAAAATTAACAGCGCCACTTGCCCGATTGAAATCATCGACCCTGTCAGTGGTCAGGAGGGTAATCTTGTTGAGCTGGGTGAAGTGGATGTCAGTGAATTCGCAGGGCTTGGCTCTGAAGCCGGTGGTCGTGGATTCCAGTTGCGCATCACTCCAAACGCTACGTGCACCATCACTGCGCCGGCTAATGCGAAAGTAACCTTTAACTCGGTTCAAGGGGGGGCGGGTGATTACTACGGCATCAAGCCTCTGCCTGGCGCAGCTCAAGGTGTTGCCATAGCGTTAAGGGACAACTCCGGCACCCTGCTGCCTGGTGGAACCGCATCGACGGTCTATCCGCTGAGCGATACCGACGCAACCTTAATGTACTTCACTGCTTCTTATGTAGCCATCGAAGCTACCGTTGACGCGGGCCCTGCTAATGCTGATGTCAACTTCCGCGTCGACATCAACTGATCCAACCTGTCCAGTTAAATCAACGGGCCTTGGTGCCCGTTGTTCAGGCTCACTCCAAAATTGCGGGATCCCCCATGTTCAGCTTTATTAAAAGCCCCGCCACTTTAAAGAGCGGCTCACTTGCCTATGCGTTACTGGGCAGCACGACCCTGTGGCTTTCCAACACTGAAGCTGCACTGACAATCAGCAGCACGCGCGTTATTTACGACAGCGAACAAAAAAATGTTTCATTAAGAGTGACTAATCCAAGCACCAAACCTTTTGCAGTTCAAACTTGGGTTAATACGCTAGCAGATGATCAAACGACGGCTGTGCCATTTATCGCTTCCCCTCCTCTGTTTCGCTTGAACGCCGGTAAAGAACAGCAAGTTCAAATCAATGGCTTGCCTCATTCGTTGCCACAAGATCGGGAGTCACTGTTTTTTTTTAATGTTCAAGAAATACCGCAACTTGAAAGCGGTGTCACTAACCAGTTGAATATTGCGTTACGCACACGAATCAAAGTCTTCTTCCGCCCCGCCGAACTTAAAAGCACCCTGCTTGAAAGCCTCAAAGATCTCAAATGGTCAATACGCAATATCGACGGTAAACCGCTTTTGATCGTGAACAACCCAAGCCCTTTTCATATGTCGTTCATTCGCATTGAACTGAACGCTAACGGGCAAACCGTCAAGCTCAAGGAGACCCCCATGGCGCTCCCCATGGCTTCGCAAACCTATGAACTCGACGGCTTCAAACCCACCCAAGGATTGCAAGTGATCTTTTCCGCAATTAATGACTTCGGCAGCTTTACGAACCCAATGACATTGCCCGTCGCCCTAGACCTTTAACAGCGCGCGGACTAACGTTATGCCTTTTTCCTCGCAACGGAGCTGCACGCCTGCGCAGCGCATTTTACAGTTCGCCGTAATGACAGGTGCCAGCTTTGCCGCACTAAAAACACACCTTGTTAACGCCTCCACGCCGGTCGAGTTTCAGTCAACCTTCATGCGCCAACTGGACAGCCATGCCAGTGACGCCGGGGCGCTGGCTCTTGAATCATTGTCCCGAAGCCAACATTTGATACCTGGACGTTACCGCGTCGACATCTATATCAACCTAAGCTATTTCGATAGCCGAGAAATAGAGTTTGCAACGGATGTTGAGGTGGATGAGCTTAAACCTTGTTTATCCCCCCAATTGCTTAAAGAGATGGGCGTGAAGCTGGATAGCGCCGCACCCGCCGATATCGAGCTGCAAGCGTGTGTCGATATACAACGGCTGATACCCGGTGCGACCGTGCAATTGGATAACAGCAAGTTAACGCTTTCTTTATCTGTCCCGCAGATTGCAATGCGTCGGGACATTGCCGGATATGTAGATCCACAACGCTGGGATTACGGCATAAATTCGGCATTCATGAACTATCAATTTTCAACTCAACAAGGCCGTCGTAATCAGGCAGGGGCTGTAAATAACCACGACGTGTATTTGAACAGCGGGTTGAATTTGGGCGCCTGGCGCTTGCGCAGCAACAACACGTTTCGCAGTGATGCCAAGGACGAGAGTAGATGGTCACGGGCTTACACCTATCTTCAACGCGACCTGCCGGGCACCCTTTCTCAGCTGACACTGGGCGAAACCTTTACACCGGGCGAGGTGTTTCGCAGCGTACCCATCAGAGGCATACAAATTGCGTCAGACATGAGTATGTTGCCCGACTCTCAACAAAACTATGCGCCCACCGTACGAGGCGTAGCGCAAACCAGAGCCAAACTCGAGATTCGCCAAAACGGCTTTCCCGTTTACTCAACCTATGTCAGTGCAGGCCCGTACGAGATCAATGACCTCACCTTGGCCAGTGGCAGCGGTGAGCTGGAAATCATTCTCACTGAGGCTGACGGCCAGGTACGACGCTTTACCCAAAATTATGCAACCCTCAGCAATTTGCTGCGTGAGGGTATATGGCGTTATAGCGCAAGCGTTGGGCGTTATAACGCACCGTTTGACGCTGTGGACGATTCGATGCTCTGGCAAGGCACCTTGGCCACCGGCACGCCTTGGGGTTCGACGCTTTACGGCGGCTTGATGGGCAATGAGTTTTATCAGGCCGGCACCTTGGGCATCAGTAAAAGCCTGGGCTCGTTCGGAGCTTTATCGTTTGACCTGACACGCTCATCGGCCCAAACCGACCCCAACGATAACGGTCATACCGCTCAAGGCATGAGTTATTCAGTGAAATATGGCAAATCGTTCAAGACCCGGACAAATTTGCGGTTTGCCGGGTATCGCTATTCCACCGAGGGATATCGCGATTTCAGTGAAGCCGTACGAGAGCGCAGTGCTGACCAGCACTTTCGAGGAAGTCGCCGTAGCCTTTTGGAAGCCTCGGTCTTTCAGGACATTGGCAGATACAGCTCGCTTAGCCTGACATTTTCCCAAGAGAATTATTGGCAGACAGCAGACTCTCAACGTCAATTCCAATTCAATGTCAGTTCACGTTTCAACACAGTGAGTTACTCACTCTATGCCTCGCAGTCGCTGAACGACGATGCGTTCAATGAACGTCAATTGGGCTTGAGTGTTTCGATGCCTCTGGAGTTCGGCCGATCAACAACAGCGACCTATGACGTGCGCCAGAACAGTGGCCTGCTCAATCATCGCGCTTCTCTTTCCGGCCAAGGCAAAAACAGCTTGATCAACTATCGGGCATCTGTGTCCAACAATGAACGTCATCAACAAAATGCTGAATTGTCGGTCGGTTATCTGGCTCCTTTTGCCAGCCTGGGCGCAGGCATTACACAAGGGAGTGACTACAACAACCTTTCACTCAATGCCAGCGGTGCGTTGCTGTTGCATGCTGACGGGCTCGAAGCAGGGCCTTATTTGGGGGAAACAAGTGGCCTGATACATGTACCGGACACTGCTGACGTCGGCTTGCTGAATTCTTCCAGCGCCAAAACCAATAGTCGGGGCTATGCCTTGATCCCGTATTTACAACCCTTCCGGGTTAACCGGGTAATTCTGGCTACAGACCAACTCGATCCGGGCGTGGAAATTGAAAACGGCGTCACTCAAGTCGTTCCAAGGTGTGGCGCGGTGGTCAAAGCCAGCTTTCCTGTTCGCAGGGTTCAGAAGGTGTTGTTGAATACCCGTGATAGCGGCGGCACCGCCCTCCCGTTCGGAGCTCAGGTGAGCAATGCAGAGGGCGAAATACTGGGCATTGTCGGGCAGGCGGGTCAACTTGTGCTGAGTACAGCCGAGGGTCAGCAAACCGTAATTGCTCGCTGGGGTAACACTTCCCCACAACAGTGCCAACTGCAATTCGACACTCGAAAATTGCCATTGGTGCAAGGCTATCGGGTCCAGGATTTGATGTGCCACTGAATAACAATCCATCTATCCAAACGCCAGGCAGCTTGAAGGCTGCCGGTGTTATTGCCGGGATTAAACACAGTATGTCGATCAGACTACCCACAAGACGTGTGCTCACACTCACAATGTTTGTGCTGTTGCCGTTCAGCACTTTCTGTGCAGCCAGAAGCGAATGTTACTGGGGCACCGGGACTGGGCCAATTCTGTACACAGTTAATGTGGGCGCACTGTATGTGCCCAGAGACGCTCAAATTGGCGATCCAATAGGGCCGACCGAACAACCTTTTGCTGTCAGTGGCGGAACTAGTTCGATCCACTGTATAAACGACAGTACCGGCAGGCTGAGCTTTACAGCAACGATTACTGCGCCGCGCGTTAGCGGGGCAATTGAGCGCAAAAGTTCAATGACAATCCCCGGTACGTTACTTCAGACAAATATCTCAGGTGTGGGTGCATTGCTCAGCTTTGGCAGTCCATACAATGGCCTCACTAATGGGTTTTGGAAACTTAACGGTCCGGACAGCTCAGTGCCATTCAGTGCTTACATCGATTTCGTAACCCCCTTTGCCATACAGCACGGGCCGTTAAGGGGCAAAATCACGCTGATCAAAACCGGCGATATCGACCCCGGCCAACATTCGCTGAACTCGGCACGGGAGTTGGTCAAAGGCTCCTTTAGCGGAGTTCCTGATGCCTTCGGCGTTGCCTTGAATGGCTCCGTTACGCGTGCTGAATGTACGCTGTCAGCCAACCCTGTAAGCGCTGACCCGGTTCAATTGGGTGAATGGCCAATGTCACACTTCACCGGCGAGGGGCAAACAACTGATTCAGTCCCTTTTAGCATCGCCCTGAACTCGTGTATTTCCGACCCTCTGCCTGGCGGCACTGTTACAAACGCCCATATACGCCTTGATCCCACCGCAGGCTCTACAACGCTGGACGCAAGCCAGGGCTTGTTAAGTCTGGGGACAAGTTCGACAGCACGTGGTATCGGTATTCAAATATTGGCACGCGATGGAACTACACCCATTGCCTTAGAGGCCGAAGTACCACAAGGCGCCATTCCCGTCACGGGCGGCATGATGCTTGAACTGAACGCCCGTTATTACCAAACCGGTCCCACTAGCGCTGTTGAAGCCGGCTCGGCAGATGGCGCGCTTGGGTTCACCATCACCTATAAATAAATAAGCGGCAGCACGCGAGCCATACATGCGTCACATCTAAAATCGAGTAAACGCGGGAGCCTGTACCCACTCATGAGACTGCTCCAAGGGGCTCGATGGTCGCCAATGATCAACGGCGCTTGTCGTACAGCTTGTGTTCACCAGGTGGGCGGGTCTTGAAACGACGATGAGCCCACAGGTATTGCTCAGGGCACTCACGAATGGCACGTTCAACCCATTGATTGATGCGCAAGCAATCCGCTTCATCGCTTTCTCCAGGGAAATCGCTCAAAGGGGCATGGATCACTAGCTTGTAACCACTGCCATCCGCCAGTCGCTGTTGAGTAAAGGGCACAACCAGCGCTTTACCCAGCTTGGCGAATTTACTGGTGGCCGTGACGGTTGCGGCTGGAATGCCGAACAGCGGCACAAAGATACTTTGCTTGGCACCGTAGTCCTGATCAGGGGCGTACCAAATAGCCCGCCCGGACCGCAGTAACTTAAGCATACCGCGTACATCATCGCGCTCTACGGCTAAGGAATCAGCGTTATGCCGTTCACGTCCGCGTCGCTGAATAAAATCGAACAGCGGATTGTTATGCTCGCGGTACATACCATCGATGGTGTGCATCTGGCCGAGCAAGGCGGCGCCAATTTCCAGGGTGGTGAAGTGAAAGGCCATCAGGATGACGCCCTTCCCTTCTTGTTGTGCCTGTTCAAGGTGTTCCAGCCCTTCCACATGGGCCAACTTGGCCAGCCGCGGTTTAGACCACCACCAGCTCATGGCCATTTCGAAGAAGGCAATACCGGTTGAAGCGAAGTTGTCTTTGAGCAACCGCTCACGCTCGGCTGCCGTTTTTTCAGGAAAACACAGCTCAAGGTTGCGCGCAGCGATGCGCCGTCGATCGCCAGCGACGCGATACATCAGGCCACCCAAAACGCGGCCGATGCACAGTTGAACTTTATAAGGGAGTTGTACCACTAACCACAGCACACCGAGTCCTAGCCATAGCAGCCAAAACCGGGGGTGAAAAAAAGCAGCACGAAAATGCGGGCGATCCATTAATGATTCCGGGCAGATACAAGGCCGGGCATTCTACATCGTTCGACCCCGCTTGCGGCTCGCGAGCGTTCTCGTTATAAGTCTCAACACTTTAAGTGACAAGCCGCGTTAACACACCATGAGCCAAACCGAATCGCTAGACCAAGCCCCTGTGTTCCAGTTAAAGGGCAGTATGCTCGCCATTACGGTGCTGGAACTGGCCAAAAACGACCTTGAAGCCCTTGACCGCCAACTGGCGGCGAAGGTGGCGCAAGCACCCAATTTTTTCAGCAACACCCCGTTGGTACTGGCACTCGACAAGCTACCCGCCGGAATGGGCGCAATCGATTTGCCGGGCCTGATGCGCATCTGCCGCCAACATGGCCTGCGTACCCTGGCGATTCGCGCCAGCCGTATTGAAGACATTGCTGCGGCCATCGCCATTGATCTTCCTGTATTGCCGCCCTCAGGCGCTCGCGAGCGGCTGATTGAACCTGTTGAAGCCCCGGCGCCACCGAAAAAACCTGAAAAACCGCCTGAGCCAACGATTAAACCGACCAAGATTATTACCACCCCAGTGCGCGGCGGTCAGACCGTTTATGCCGAAAACTGCGACCTGGTGGTTATTTCTTCAGTCAGCCCCGGCGCGGAACTTATGGCCGATGGCAACATCCATGTGTACGGGCCAATGCGTGGCCGTGCACTCGCCGGCCATAAAGGCAATATGAAAGCACGAATCTTTTGCCAGCAATTGAGCGCCGAACTGGTGTCCATTGCCGGCATGTACAAAGTTTCAGAAGACCTGCGTCGTGACCCTTTATGGGGAACAGCGGTGCAGATCAGTCTGTCAAGTGACATGTTGAACATCACCCGTCTTTAACGGATACTCTCGCCATTTCCAAGCATCTTGAAATCGTAAGGGCAACAGCAACCTTGTAGGAATAATCGGCAGTTTTTACCTTGTGTAAACCTGACCTATATAGAAAACCCCAAGGCTGTTCACCTGCTGTCGTTTATAAAGATGTTATTCAGGGACTAAAAAGTCCTTTTTCCTTAGGGGTGAAGCACCTTGGCCAAGATTCTAGTGGTTACATCCGGCAAGGGTGGTGTGGGTAAGACCACCACCAGCGCCGCTATCGGTACCGGTCTCGCACTGCGCGGCCACAAAACAGTCATCGTCGACTTCGACGTTGGTCTGCGTAACCTCGACCTGATCATGGGTTGTGAGCGCCGCGTGGTGTATGACTTCGTCAACGTGGTTAACGGCGAAGCCAACCTGCAACAAGCGCTGATCAAGGACAAACGCCTTGAAAACTTGTACGTGCTGGCCGCCAGTCAGACCCGTGACAAAGACGCACTGACTAAAGAAGGCGTCGAAAAAGTTCTGATGGAACTGAAGGAAACCTTCGAATACGTAGTGTGCGACTCTCCGGCAGGTATCGAAACCGGTGCCCACCTGGCGATGTACTTTGCTGACGAAGCCATTGTCGTGACCAACCCTGAAGTGTCTTCGGTACGTGACTCCGACCGCATGCTGGGCCTGCTGGCCAGCAAGTCGCGTCGCGCTGAGCTGGGTCAAGACCCGATCAAAGAACACTTGCTGCTGACTCGCTACAACCCGGACCGCGTCTCCAAAGGCGAAATGCTCGGTGTTGAAGACGTTAAAGAAATTTTGGCCGTAGCCTTGCTGGGCGTGATCCCTGAGTCTCAGGCTGTTCTTAAAGCCTCCAACCAGGGTGTGCCGGTGATCCTTGATGATCAGAGCGACGCGGGTCAGGCCTACAGCGACGCCGTTGATCGCTTGCTGGGCAAAACCGTGGAGCATCGGTTCCTTGATGTACAGAAGAAGGGATTCTTCGAGCGCCTGTTTGGAGGCAACTAAACAATGAACATTTTTGACTTCTTTCGTACCCGCAAAACGCCTACCACCGCGTCGGTCGCGAAAGAGCGTCTACAGATTATCGTGGCGCACGAACGCGGCCAACGCAGCACGCCGGATTACCTGCCAGCCCTGCAGAAAGAGCTGGTTGAGGTGATCCGCAAATACGTCAATATCGGCGACGATCAAGTTCAGATTGCCCTCGAGAACGAAGGTAGCTGCTCGATTCTGGAACTCAATATCACACTGCCAGATCGTTAATCGATCCGGCTGACACCGCGGCGACCTGGTCGTCTTCTCTACGGGGAAGGCTTCCTTGTCGCCGTTGGCGTTTGTTAAGAGGCTGCTTTAATGCCGTTGTCCAATATTCACATCCTTCATGAGGACGCTGGCGTTCTGGTGGTCAACAAACCGACCCTGTTACTGTCAGTGCCGGGGCGGGCCGATGACAACAAGGACTGCCTGATCACCCGACTGCAAGAAAACGGTTACCCGGAAGCGCGCATCGTCCATCGGCTGGACTGGGAAACCTCGGGGATCATCCTGCTGGCTCGTGACGCCGACACTCACCGCGAGTTGTCCCGTCAGTTTCATGATCGTGAAACCGAAAAAGCCTACACAGCACTGGCATGGGGCCAACCCGAACTGGACAGCGGCAGTATCGACCTGCCCCTGCGCTATGACCCGCCTACCAAGCCCCGCCATGTGGTGGATCATGAGTTTGGCAAAAACGCGCTAACGTTCTGGAAAGTGCTGGACCGTTGTGGCGATTACTGCCGGGTTGAACTGACCCCGATCACCGGGCGCTCGCATCAATTGCGCGTGCACATGCTGTCTATCGGCCATCCTCTATTGGGTGATGGACTTTATGCCCACCCTCAAGCGCTGGCCGCTTGGCCGCGCCTGTGTTTACACGCCAGCATGCTCAGCTTTACCCATCCGCAAACCGGCGAACGTCTGCGTTTCGAGTGCCCATCACCGTTCTGAAGCAACCTAATCTGTAGCCGCTGCCGCAGGCTGCGTTCGAGCGCGAAGCGCTCGCGCGCTCTAAGATCCTTCGGATCTTGTCGCAGCCTGCGGCAGCGGCTACAGGTGACATCGACTACGCCAGCCCCAGCAACAATTCTCTCGATCAATGCGCTAAACTCGCGGCCTTGCTGTCTGGAGTAACTTATGCGCGAAGAGCTGAACCAAGGCCTGATCGACTTCCTCAAGGCCTCCCCTACCCCGTTTCATGCCACTGCCAGCCTGGTGCAACGTCTGGAGGCTGCCGGTTATCAGCGCCTGGACGAACGCGAAACCTGGTTCACCGAAGCCAATGGCCGCTATTACGTCACGCGTAACGACTCATCCATCGTGGCCTTCAAGCTGGGTCGCCATTCGCCCCTGCACGGCGGTATCCGAATGGTGGGTGCACACACAGACAGCCCCTGCCTGCGCGTCAAGCCTCAACCCGAACTGCAACGCCAGGGTTTTTGGCAATTGGGTGTCGAAGTGTACGGTGGCGCTTTGCTGGCTCCGTGGTTTGACCGTGACCTTTCACTGGCCGGACGTGTCACCTTCCGTCGTGATGGCAAGGTCGAAAGCCAACTGATCGACTTCCGGGCTCCGATTGCGACAATTCCCAATCTGGCCATCCACCTCAATCGTGGAGCCAATGAAGGCTGGGCCATCAACCCGCAAACCGAATTGCCGCCGATTCTGGCTCAGGTCGCGGGTAACGAGCGCGCTGATTTTCGTGCCTTGCTCACCGACCAGTTAGCCCGTGAGCATGGTTTAAATGCCGACGTGGTGCTTGATTACGAGCTCAGTTTCTATGACACCCAAAGCGCCGCTGTGATTGGCCTGAACGGCGACTTTATCGCCGGCGCACGCCTCGACAATCTGTTGTCCTGTTACGCCGGTCTGCAAGCGCTGCTCAATGCTGAAACAGAAGAGACTTGCCTGTTTGTGGCCAACGACCATGAAGAAGTTGGCTCCTGTTCGGCTTGCGGCGCCGACGGCCCGATGCTGGAGCAAATTCTGCAACGGGTGCTGCCTGAAGGCGATGAGTTCGTGCGCACGATTCAAAAATCGCTGCTGGTCTCGGCCGACAATGCCCACGGTGTTCACCCCAACTACGCCGACAAGCACGACGCCAACCACGGCCCTAAACTCAATGCCGGGCCAGTGATCAAGGTCAACAGCAACCAGCGCTACGCCACCAACAGCGAAACCGCCGGATTCTTCCGCCACCTGTGCATGGCCGAAGAAGTGCCCGTGCAAAGCTTTGTGGTACGCAGCGACATGGGCTGCGGCTCGACCATTGGCCCTATCACGGCCAGCCATTTGGGTGTGCGCACTGTCGACATCGGCCTGCCAACCTTTGCCATGCACTCCATTCGCGAGCTTGCCGGCAGTCATGACCTCGCGCACTTGGTCAAAGTACTCAGCGCGTTTTACGCCAGCAACCAATTGCCATAAACAAACCCCTCTGCGTTCGCTGCCGCAGCCTCGGCAGCGACCACAGGGCTGCGTGCTGGCCTGATTCATTTTTGACGCACATCACCACACTTTTCAGAAAAGCATCCTAGACTCGAAGCATTATTTCCTTCAGGTCTATAACAATGATCCCGATGTCCGAATTTCACTCAATGTTCATTCCCATCGTCTGCGGCATGTTGTTATTGACCCTTGGCTTCACGTTTCGCGAGCGCCCGAGCGGTTTCGGGGTATTGATGATTTGGTGCGGCATGTTGCTGATCTTCGGCACCATTGTGTTCAAGATCCTCGCCAAGCTGAACGAATGATCACGCGGCGCTGAGCAGCCACATTTACCGTCACTTATCTAAATGTGACCCAGCGACGCGGTTTGCAATGAAACGGGAACTGCCCCTAGCGTACACTCGGTCAATCCGCTACCCACGAGGTTGATTGCCCAGTGTTTTTTCGTCTTTTTACCTTGCCCTCTTTCTTGCTTGCCTGCCTGCTGACCCTGATGCCACTGACCTCGGCTCAGGCCGTGGGTATTACCAGCATGCTGGGCGGGTCTGACAAGACCCAGTCGCAACCGACCGAACCCCTGGGCCAGTCCCTGGACGAGGTGATCAAAAACCTCGAAAACGATCAACAGCGCAGCAAGTTGCTGGTTGACCTGAAAAAGCTTCGCGACGCCACCAAACAAGCCCAACCGCAAGCTGAAATTGGCGTATTGGGACTGATCGGTAGCACCCTGTCAGACCTCGAACAACAGTTTTCAGGGACTGACAGCCCCACCTATCGCTGGGCCAAAGAAATCAGGCTGGCCAAAGAAGAACTCACGCAACTCATGTTGCCGGCCAATCAATGGCTGCCGATCATCTTCGCTTTTGCCCTGATCATTATGGTTTGGAGCCTGTTGGCTGCGCTGTTGATCTGGGTCAGTCACCGTGTGCGTTTGCGCTTTGGGCTGAGTGAGGAGCTGCCGCAGCACCCCAAGGCAGTCGACATGCTGCGCTTTGCCTTGCGCAAACTGGGGCCCTGGCTCGTGGCATTGATCATCACGGTTTACGGTAGCTACGCGCTGCCCTCATCCCTGGGTAAAGACCTCGCGATGGTGCTGGCCTATGCGCTGGTGATTGGCACCTGTTTCTCGGCCATCTGTGTCATCGCTTTTTCGCTGCTTGACGGCCCGCACCGCCATCGCGCCTTGCATATCCTGCGGCATCAGGCATTTCGCCCTTTGTGGTGGATCGGCAGCTTTGCTGCATTTGGTCAGGCACTGAGCGATCCACGGCTGGTCGCGTCTCTGGGTGTGCATCTGGCGCATACCGCAGCGACATTTGCCAACGTGATGGCAGCGCTGTCTGCCGGGTTGTTTATCATCCGGTTCCGCCGCCCCATCGCCCACCTGATCCGCAACCAGCCCTTATCGCGCCGCCTCACCCGTCGAGCGTTAAGCGAGAGCATCGAGATTCTGGGCACTTACTGGTACATAGCGGCCTTGATTCTGGTTGCTTTTTCTCTGGCCGCGACCTTTATCTCGGCGGGCGACAGCAGCACCGCTTTGCGTCAGTCACTGATCTGCACCGTATTGGTGGTGCTGTGCATGGTGATCAACGGACTGGTGCGGCGCCATGCGCAAAAACCCCAGCGCGGCCATAAACGTCACGCCCTGTATTCCGAACGCCTGAAAAGCTTTGTCTACACCCTGGCTCATATGGTGGTGTGGCTGGTGTTTATCGAGCTGGGGCTGCGCGTGTGGGGCATGTCACTGATCAGCTTTACCGAGGGCGACGGCCATGAGATCAGCGTCAAACTTTTTGGGCTCGCCGGCACCTTATTGTTTGCCTGGTTTGTCTGGATTATTTCCGATACGGCCATCCACCATGCATTGACCCGCTCGCGCAAAGGCCTGGCCAATGCTCGCGCGCAAACCATGATGCCGCTGATTCGCAATGTGCTGTTTGCGGCCATTTTCATCATTGCCCTGATCGTCGCCCTGGCCAATATGGGCATGAATGTCACGCCGCTGCTGGCAGGTGCTGGTGTGATCGGCCTGGCCATTGGTTTCGGTGCACAATCGCTGGTGGCGGACTTGATCACTGGCCTGTTCATCATCATTGAAGACTCGCTGGCGATCGACGATTACGTCGATGTCGGCGGCCATTTGGGGACAGTAGAAGGCTTGACCATTCGCACCGTGCGCCTGCGAGACATCGATGGCATTGTGCACACCATCCCGTTCAGCGAAATCAAAAGCATCAAGAACTACTCCCGCGAATTCGGTTACGCGATCTTTCGTGTGGCCATCCCTTACAACATGGAAATAGACGACGCGATCAAACTGATGCGCGACGTGGGGCAGAAGATGCGCAGCGATCCGCTGCAACGTCGCAATATCTGGTCACCGCTGGAGATTCAGGGTGTAGAGAGTTTCGAGTCCGGCAGCGCGATTTTGCGGGCCCGTTTCAAGACTGCCCCTATCAAGCAATGGGAAGTGTCGCGGGCGTTCAACCTGTCGCTCAAACGCCATCTGGACGAAGCCGGGCTGGATCTGGCAACGCCACGCTTGAGCGTGCAAGTCATCACGGCAGGAAGCGGGGTGTTGCAGAAGGATTGATGTTGCACCTTACGTTTTCGTAGCACCGGGCGCAGGTTGCTACGAATCAAGTGAGAACATCCACGGCGACATGAATCGCGTCATGTCGCCAGTACTCCAGGTCACAGTCGATCAGCCGATCATGCTGGTCGTAATTGACTCGGACAATCCTCAAGCCAGGGCTGCCGGTGGAGACTTTCAGCGTGGCGGCCGCTTCACTGGGCAGCGCCGTCGGCACAATCTCAAAACGCACTCGACCGTAGTGCAAATCGTAATGCCGGGCGTACAACTCGGTAATTGACTGCGTGAGATCAAACCCCAGTATCTGCGGAAAGTATTGAGGGTTCAGATAATGCTCGACGTAGAGCACCCATCTGCCGTCAATACGCCGCCCCCTGCAAATCTGGATCACGCTGGACAGTGCAGGCAGTTGCAATCGCTCACACACCGCCGCCGAGGCGGGTTGCAATCGCGCGGACAGCACTTCAGTGGTTGGCACTCGCCCTTGAGCGATGACCATGGCGTCAAAGTGACTGCGCTGCATCAAGTTGTAGGCCAGTCGTGGTGGTGAAACAAACCACCCACGGCGCTCTTCTCGATACACCAGCCCTTCAGACTCGAGTTGCACCAAGGCCTCTCGCAACGTCACTCGGGTCGTAGAAAATAACTCACTCAGCTTACGTTCCGCAGGCAATTGGCTACCGCACGGCAACAAACCCCGCTCAATTTGCTCTTGCAGCGTGCGACTGATTGCTGTCACCGCCTTGGGCGCACTTTCTTGCATCACTGTTACCTATCTGGACTAGTCCAGCACCAAATGTGAGCAGGCTCGGCCTGCGAAATCATCGTTTCATGAGTCCCTCAGCCTAGGCAGTGCACATGACTGTTGCATGACACTCATGCCCGTACAGTGCAGCAAAGCCTTGCCCGGTGGGCCTTTGAGCATGGTCTACGCTTACCCGAAGCAGCGCGACAAACAGATCAAAGGCCTTGCACAACGGATGCCGACATTAAAGTGTCATGAGCTGCGCTTAAATTGGCTCAGGTATTGCTGACCTAGACCAAACCCCCGCAAAAGATCAATAAAACCCAGCGTTGAAAACGCCCAAGGAGCTACGGATGAAACAGTTTTTCCTGGCATCACTGTTAGGCACCAGCATCGCCCTTTGCACGTCGGCAATGGCCGCCGACGTCGACTTGAAAGCGCTTGAAGCGGCGGCAAAAGCTGAAGGTGCAGTTAACAGTGTCGGCATGCCCGATGACTGGGCCAACTGGAAAGCCACTTGGGCTGACCTGGAAAAAAACTACGGCTTGAAGCATATGGACACCGACATGAGTTCAGCTCAGGAAGTGGCCAAGTTCGCGGCAGAAAAAGACAACGCGAGCGCTGATATCGGTGACGTCGGTGCCGCTTTCGGCCCGATTGCCGTCAATCAGGGCGTCGTGCAGCCTTACAAACCGAGCACATGGGAACAAATTCCTGACTGGGCCAAAGACAAGGATGGCAACTGGGCATTGGCTTA
Source organism: Pseudomonas sp. 2024-210 (assembly GCF_045062345.1). Classification (NCBI taxonomy): domain Bacteria; kingdom Pseudomonadati; phylum Pseudomonadota; class Gammaproteobacteria; order Pseudomonadales; family Pseudomonadaceae; genus Pseudomonas; species Pseudomonas sp. 2024-210. The sequence goes on from NZ_JBJGEJ010000007.1 coordinate 195,420, forward strand.
TACCGGCACCATCGCGTTTATCGTCAATAAAAAACTGCTGCACGGCTCGGAAGTCCCGACCAAGTGGGCTGACTTGAAGACCGGCAAATACAAGGTTTCCATCGGCGATGTGAGCACCGCCGCACAAGCCGCCAATGGTGTTTTGGCAGCAGCGATTGCTAACGGTGGCGATGAAAAGAATATCCAGCCGGCCTTGTTGATGTTTGCCGACCTTGCCAAACAAGGTCGCCTGTCGCTCGCCAACCCGACCATCGCCACCATGGAAAAAGGTGAAGTCGAAGTCGGCGTTGTCTGGGACTTCAACGGCCTGAGCTACAAGGCCAAAATGGCTAACCCGGACGATTATGTGGTGCTGATCCCGTCCGACGGTTCTGTGATCTCGGGCTACACCACCATCATCAATAAATACGCCAAACACCCGAACGCCGCCAAACTCGCCCGTGAGTTTATCTTCAGCGATGCGGGGCAAATCAACCTTGCCAACGGTAATGCCCGCCCCATCCGCGCAGAGCACGTGAAGCTGCCGCCTGAAGTTCAGGCCAAGCTGCTGCCGAACGAACAATACAAAACCGTGACGCCAATCAAAGATGCTGAAGCCTGGGAGAAGACCTCCAAGGCGCTGCCGCAGAAATGGCAGGAAGAAGTCATCATCAATATGCAGTAAGTCTCCCGACCGGGAGTCGCTGCCGCGGGCTGCAATAGGCCTGAAGGATATTGCACAGCAGGGCCGCTACGCAGCCCTCGCAGCCTTCGGCAGCGACTACTCAGGCCGGATTACAGCTTCTGCTCGCGGAGTCGCACATGAAACACAACGTCATTCTGGTCGTCCTCGACGGGCTGAACTACACCGTCGCCAGCGATGCCATGGGGCACTTGCAGGCGTATGTCTGCGCAGGTCGAGCCGCCCTGTATAAGCTCAACTGCGAACTGCCCGCCCTCTCACGCCCGCTCTATGAGTGCATCCTCACCGGTGTGCCCCCCATCGAAAGCGGCATTGTGCATAACAATGTGTCGCGCCTTTCCCACCAGCGCAGCGTGTTCCACTACGCTCGCGAAGCGGGTTTAACCACGGCAGCGGCGGCCTATCATTGGATGAGCGAACTGTATAACCGCACGCCTTTTATGGCCGCCCGTGACCGTCACACGGAGGACACAGCGTTGGTGATCCAGTACGGGCATTTTTACTGGAACGATCACTACCCCGACTCCCACCTGCTGGCAGATGCCGAAAGTTTGCGAATCAAACACTCACCGAACTTTCTGCTGATTCACCCCATGAACATCGACGACGCCGGCCACAAGCACGGACTCGACTCCCCGCAATACCGTAACAGTGCGCGTTCGGCTGACATTATTCTGGCCGACTACCTGCAAGGCTGGCTGCAAGCGGGTTATCACGTATTGATTACCGCCGACCACGGTATGAACAACGACCGTTCACATAACGGCTTACTGCCCGAAGAGCGTGAGGTGCCGCTGTTTGTACTGGGGGATGCGTTCAGCTTGAACCCGGATGCAGAACCCAAGCAAACCGAACTGTGCGGCACCCTTTGCGAGTTGCTGGGGGTGGCTCACGACAAGCCGCTTTGCCGAGATTTGTTGAGGCCCGCGCCATGACCCGGGGTAAATGGCTAGCGCTGCTGTGCCTGGTGCCTTTCGCGGTCTTTTTCATTGTGTTCCAGATAGCCCCGCTGGTGTGGGTGCTGATTCACAGCGTGCAATCTGAAGAAAGCGGTTTCGGACTGGCTAATTTCACCAAGATCTTCAGTTCCAAGTTTTATCTGCAAGCCATTCAGCACAGCCTTGAGATCAGTTTTTGGTCCAGCGTATTCGGCATTGTGATTGCGGTTCTGGGCAGCTACTCGCTGCGTAAAGTCGATTCGCGCCTGCGTAACTTCGTCAACGCCTTCGCCAATATGACCAGCAACTTCTCGGGGGTGCCACTGGCCTTCGCCTTCATCATCCTGCTGGGCTTTAACGGCAGTATCACGATCATGCTCAAACAGGCCGGGATCATCGAGGATTTCAACCTTTACTCGAAAACCGGACTGATCATTTTGTACACCTACTTTCAGATTCCACTCGGCGTGTTGCTGCTCTACCCGGCGTTTGATGCTCTGCGTGAAGACTGGCGCGAGTCTGCCTCCTTGCTGGGGGCCAACAGTTGGCAATTCTGGCGCCATATCGGTCTGCCTGTGATCACGCCCGCGTTGCTCGGCACCTTCGTCATTCTGCTGGCCAACGCCCTGGGTGCCTACGCCACGGTGTATGCGCTGACCACGGGTAACTTCAACGTACTGCCGATCCGCATTGCGGCCATGGTATCGGGAGATATCAGCCTAGACCCTAATATGGCCAGCGCCCTGGCCGTTGTTCTGGTTGGGTTGATGACCCTCGTCACGCTGGTGCATCAATGGCTGTTAAAGAGGAGCTACCATGTCGCGCGCTGAAGCCTCATCTGCCAGCGTTTACCACCGCAGCGTGGTCTACCTGTTGTTTCTCATCTTGCTGTTGCCGCTGCTGGGCACCTTGATCTACTCGATTTCCAGCAGTTGGTCGGCGACCATCCTGCCCAGCGGCTTCAGCTTCAAGTGGTACGAGCAACTGTGGAGCGACCCCAGGTTTCTATCGGCATTTGGTCGGTCTCTGCTGGTATGCGTTGGCGCACTGGTTCTGTCGGTGGTGTTGATCTTGCCGCTGTTGTTTGTGGTCCATTACCACTTCCCAAAACTGGACGCGCTGATGAATATCCTCATCTTGCTGCCGTTCGCCGTACCGCCGGTCGTCTCTTCAGTCGGCCTTCTGCAACTGTATGGTTCGGGCCCAATGGCAATGGTTGGGACTCCCTGGATTCTGATTGGCTGCTATTTCACCATTGCCTTGCCCTTCATGTACCGCGCCATCACCAACAACCTTCAAGCCATCAACCTGCGTGATTTGATGGACGCCGCCCAATTACTCGGTGCTAGCACCTGGCAGGCCGCGTTTCTGGTGGTGCTGCCCAACTTGCGAAAAGGCCTGATGGTCGCCCTGTTGCTGTCGTTTTCGTTCCTGTTCGGTGAATTTGTGTTCGCCAATATTCTGGTAGGCACGCGCTATGAAACGTTGCAGGTGTTCCTCAACAACATGCGTAACAGCAGCGGGCATTTCACCAGCGCACTGGTGATCTCGTATTTCCTCTTTGTATTGGTGCTGACCTGGGTTGCCACTCTACTGAACAAGGACAAAAGCCAATGAGCTTTGTGAGCGTCGAACATCTGCAGAAAAGCTATTCCGCGACTCCGGTGTTCAGCGATATCAACTTCACCCTCACTCAAGGTGAGTTTGTCACCCTGCTCGGCCCGTCGGGCTGCGGAAAATCGACCTTGCTGCGCTGTATCGCCGGATTGACCCCGGTGGACGCCGGCAAGATTCTTCTGGAGGGCCAAGACATCGTTCCACTCAGCCCGCAGAAACGCGACATCGGCATGGTGTTTCAAAGCTACGCGCTGTTCCCCAATATGAGCGTCGAACAAAACGTGGCCTTCGGCCTGCGCATGCAAAAGGTCAGCGCGAACGACACTCAGAAACGCGTCGCCGAAGTCTTGCAGATGGTGGAACTCAACGACTTTGCCAAGCGCTATCCGCATCAACTGTCAGGCGGCCAATGTCAGCGTGTGGCACTGGCCCGTTCGCTGGTCACGCGACCGCGCCTGCTGTTGCTTGATGAGCCGCTCTCAGCGCTGGATGCACGGATTCGCAAACACCTGCGCGAACAAATTCGTGCCATTCAACGCGAATTAGGCCTGACCACGATTTTTGTCACTCATGATCAAGAGGAAGCGCTGGTCATGAGCGACCGTATTTTTCTGATGAATCAGGGCCGTATTGTGCAAAGCGGTAATGCTGAAAATCTCTACGCGGCTCCGGTCAATGCGTTTGCGGCGAGTTTTATCGGCAACTACAACGTGCTCGATGCGCAAGCAGCAAGTCGTCTGCTTCAGCGTCCTGTCACCGGCCGCATTGCCATCCGCCCTGAAACGCTGGGGCTAAGCGTGCAAGGTGAACCCGACGCGCTGATTCTCAGCCACAGCCTGCTGGGTAACGTGATTCGGTATCGCGTAGACGTACGCGGCGTAGAACTCCTGGTGGATGTGCTGAATCGCTCACCCGCGGATTTGTACCCGGATGGGCAACGTGTGTCGCTCTCGGTCGATAACAGCACCCTGTGTGAGGTAGCCTGATGCTGTTGAACTCATTGAAAAGGGAGTTGCACTGATGGCCCTGGCTATTTTTGATCTGGATGAAACGTTGATTCACGGTGATTGCGCGACCTTGTGGAGCGAGCAAATGGGCCGCCTGGGATGGGTCGATCCAGTCTCCTTCATGGAGCGTAACAACGAGTTGATGCACGCCTACAGCCAAGGCGAGCTGAAAATGGAAGACTATATGGCCTTCAGCCTTGACCCGTGGATTGGCCGCACGCCCGAGGAGGTGGAGCATCTGGTGGGCCCTTGGGTTGAGGATTACATAGAGCCGATTATCTTCAGCGATGCCTGCAAAACCGTCGCTGCACACCGCAAAGCGGGTGACCGGATTTTGGTGATCTCGGCTTCAGCGACTTATCTGGTCAAGCCGATTGCCGAACGCTTGGGCATTGATGAGGTGCTGGGGATTGAGCTGGAAGTCAAACACGGCGTATACACCGGCAACACCGTGGGCACCCTGACTTACCGCGAAGGCAAGATTACGCGTCTTCTGGAATGGCTGGACGCTGAGGAGGAGAACCTGGAAGGTGCCAGTTTTTACTCGGACTCGCGCAATGATTTGCCTTTGTTGCTGAAGGTCGATCATCCACATGTGGTCAATCCGGACCCGGTACTGCGCGAGCATGCTGAAAAAGCCGGGTGGCCGATTCATCACTGGAAGTAAGGGCAAGAATCGCCCTCACCCCAACCCTCTCCCCAGGGAGAGGGTGTTCGTCTGAAGCGAACGTCGTTACACGCCAGCAGACTGCGGCTTAAACCACAGCCGCATCGATCACCAGCACCAGCTTGCCCGATACCTGATTGCTCGACAGTTCGGCAAAGGCTTCCTGAGCCTGCTCAATCGGGAAAGACTTGGCCAATTGCGGGCTTAACCGCCCGTCGGTGAACAACGGCCACACTTGCTGCCCCAGATCACTCAACAAGTCAGCCTTGAACTGATCACTACGACTGCGCAGTGTCGACCCCAGTAACTGAATACGCTTGCCTAACACCTGCGCCAAATCCAGCTCGGCCTTGCGCCCACCCATCAAACCGATCAGCACCCAACGGCCGTCCAGCGCCAGCAATTTAAGGTTGTCTTGAGCATAGTTGGCACCCACTGGGTCCAGCACCACATCAAACGGCCCCAACGCCTTGAGACTGTCCAGACCTTCAGTGCGTAAGGCTCCACCTTGAGCGCCTAGCGCTTGGCAGTAAGCCAAACGCTCGGGCGAGCCAACACTTACCCAACACGGACTGCCAAACGCCTTGCACAGCTGAATGGCGGCTGAACCAACACCACTGGCCCCGGCGTGCAGTAAAACTTTTTCGCCGGGTTTAACGCCCGCCAATTGAAACAGATTCAACCACGCAGTGGCGTACACCTCGGGCAGCGCCGCCGCCTCCAGTAACGACAACCCCTCTGGCACAGGTAACGCGTGACGGCCATCGACCACCACTTCCTCGGCCATGCCTCCCCCTGCCAGCAGGGCGCAAACACGGTCGCCGACTTGCCATGACGACCCGGCCCCCACTTCGCTGACGATACCCGAGCACTCCAGCCCCAGCACTTGACTGGCCCCCGGCGGCGGCGGATACAAGCCCGCGCTCTGTAACAAATCGGCTCGATTAAGGCCCGCAGCTGCCACACGAATGCGAATTTGTCCTACATCACAGGTGGGGCTTGGTTCTTCAACCCACTTCACTAGACCTTCAACGCCTTGCAATGCTTTCACAGTGCCTCCATAGTGAGTCTGGACTGAGCCCGGCGCTGAAGCACCGGGCTTTTTGCATTATGCGACCGGTCCTTGATGGAACCGGCGACTTCAAAGACGGCCTAATATGCGTTATCAATTGCCCCCGCGTCGAATCAGCATGAAGCATTTATTCCCTAGCACCGCACTTGCCCTCTTCATTGGCCTAGGCGTTTTGCCGTTTTCGGCTAATTCGTTCGCCGCTAACAGTTGGGATAACCTTCAGCCCGATCGTGATGAGGTGATTGCCAGTCTTAACGTCGTTGAGCTGCTCAAGCGCCATCATTACAGCAAGCCCCCACTGGATGACGCGCGCTCCGCCATCATCTATGACAGCTACTTGAAACTGCTTGATCCTTCGCGCAGTTACTTCCTGGCCAGCGATATTGCCGAATTCGACAAATGGAAATTCCAGTTTGACGACTTCCTCAAAAGTGGCGACCTCAACCCCGGCTTCATCATCTACAAGCGCTATCTGGACCGGGTCAAATCGCGTCTGGACTTCACCCTTGCAGAGCTGAACAAAGGCATTGACTCGTTCGATTTTACGGCCAAGGAAACCCTGGAGATCGACCGCAAGGACGCTCCATGGCTCACCAGTGAAGCCCAACTCAACGACCTGTGGCGCAAGCGCATCAAAGATGAAGTGCTGCGCCTGAAAATCGCTGGCAAAGAGCCTGCGAACATTCAGGAGTTGCTGACTAAGCGCTACAAGAACCAACTCTCGCGTCTTGATCAAACCCGCAGCGAAGATATCTTCCAGGCCTATATCAACACCTTCGCCATGTCTTACGATCCGCACACCAACTATCTGTCGCCAGATAACGCGGAGAACTTCGACATCAACATGAGCCTGTCGCTGGAAGGCATTGGCGCTGTGTTGCAGAGCGATAATGACCAGGTCAAGGTGGTGCGACTGGTGCCCGCAGGGCCAGCCGACAAGACCAAGCAGGTGGCCCCGGCTGACAAGATCATCGGCGTTGCCCAAGGCGACAAAGAGATGGTCGACGTCATCGGCTGGCGTCTGGACGAAGTCGTCAAATTGATTCGTGGGCCTAAGGGCTCCGTGGTGCGCCTGGAAATCATCCCGGCGAGCAACGCGCCGAATGACCAGACCAGCAAGATCGTGTCCATCACCCGCGAAGCGGTGAAGCTTGAAGAGCAGGCGGCGAAAAAGTCGATCCTTAACCTCAAGCAGGATGGCAAGAACTACAAACTGGGCGTGATTGAAATTCCAGCGTTCTACCTGGACTTCAAAGCGTTCCGTGCTGGCGATCCCAACTACAAGAGCACCACTCGCGACGTTAAAAAACTGCTGACCGAATTGCAGAAAGAAAAAGTCGATGGCGTGATTATCGACCTGCGCAACAACGGTGGCGGTTCGCTGCAAGAAGCGACTGAGCTGACCAGTCTGTTTATCGACAAGGGCCCGACCGTGCTGGTGCGTAATGCAGACGGCAAAGTCGATGTGCTTGAAGATGAAAACCCGGGCGCGTTTTATAAAGGCCCGATGGCGTTGCTGGTCAATCGCTTGTCGGCCTCGGCTTCAGAGATTTTTGCCGGTGCAATGCAGGACTACCACCGCGCATTGATTATCGGTGGCCAGACGTTCGGCAAAGGGACGGTGCAAACCATCCAGCCCCTGAACCATGGCGAGCTGAAGCTGACACTGGCCAAGTTCTATCGGGTTTCTGGCCAGAGCACCCAACATCAGGGCGTTCTGCCTGACGTCGCCTTCCCGTCGATTATCGACACCAAGGAAATCGGCGAAAGTGCGCTGCCTGAGGCCATGCCGTGGGACACCATTCGCCCCGCGATCAGGCCTGCAGCTGATCCGTTCAAGCCCTTTATCGATCAACTCAAAGCTGAGCACGATGCACGAGTGGCTAAAGATGCCGAGTTCATCTTCATCCGCGACAAGCTGGCCCTGGCCGAAAAATTGATGGCCGAAAAAACGGTCAGCCTGAACGAAGCCGAACGTCGCGCCCAACATGCAGACATTGACGCCAAGCAGTTGGTGATGGAGAACGCCCGCCGTCAGGCCAAAGGCGAAGCACCGCTCAAGGAAATGAAAAAAGAAGACGAAGATGCATTGCCGGTCGAGCCTGAAAAGACCAAACCGGAAGATGACGCCTACCTGAGTGAGACCGGGCGCATTCTGCTGGACTACCTCAAGCTGACGTCACAAGTCGCCAAGAAGTAAAAAAGCCAACGTCACGTTGTAAAAAAGGCGGGCCGTGTCATGCGGCCCGCCTTTTTTATGGGTAAAACGTGGCTGACGCACGCATCAGGGGCTTTGAAACACGTTGCGTGCAACCCCAAAACTGAAGCGTGTCCTCAGCTGTCACAACCTTCAGGCTTCCTCGGTTTCATAGGCGAACTCGAATACCCGCACCACCTCTGAGGCATGCCATGAAGCTGCGGCGACACCGTCCGGAGGCCCACTAAAACGACCAAGTCGTTCTACACACTCAAAAAACCCGGTGCGCGGCAAACGGCTAGCCCCCTGACTGATGACCAGCGAACTGCGCAATGGCTGATCCGCTTTAACATCCATCGCAGCCAGATGCTCCAATGCAGCGGTCAGCGTGAGCATGGCCGGGCTAGGCAATTGCAACCGTTCCAGCAGTGCTCGATACGTCAACAGATGGCGCTGTCGACGCGCTTGATCCAGCTCAGCCAGTAACCCATCCCAGTGTTGGCGACTGATGCGTACGTTCATTTTCCTTCCCTCCAGCCTGGTAAACCCAGCTCCCAGGCCAAGCTACGACGAATGGCAAGGTCGGGCAGACGCTCACCGGCTTCGATCATTTCCAGATAAGAAGGGCTAATGCCTACAGTGCGTGCCAGCGCTTCAAGGGCCAGACCCTTGGTCTCACGCAAACCCCGCAACTGATCGAGCCCTGGTGGCATCTGAGCAGGCTCATCAGATGTTGATCGCTCGGCATCAGGGGCGTGCAACACTTCGCTGGCAGCTGGTAAATCCTGAACACCTGCAGCCTTGAGCAGCGCCTGATAGCTTTCCCATGACAAAACCGCGTATTCGGGTTCGCTATTACGTTTGATAACTTGCAGATCCATTACTAAACCCCGTCAGAATTTTAAGCAAATTGAGTCGGAACTTTCCCTAGAAGCTTAATCCTATCAGTCGCCAAGGTCTCTGGGGTTTTTGATGTGAAACGCAAGTTTCATACTGAAACGGTAAAAACAGGGTGATGACAGGTAAATGTTATCCACACAAATTGTGGATAACCTTGTGAACAGAGCAGATTTTTACGGCTGAAAGGCACGTTCTGTAAGGGCTGCGCTCAAATCGGGCATTTTTTACACACATAAAAAAACCCATAAATTCATTGACTTGCCAGTCAACAACCACTAAGTGCGGGACATTGCACCCCGCCTTCAGAGAAATGGGCCATAAAATCGGCACACATAAAAACGCCCCGTCGAGACGGGGCGTCAGGGGTACGTAAACGACTTACTGGGCAGCAGCTTCTGGAGCAGCAGCGTCTTGCTCAGCTTTTGCAGGGTCTTTGATACCCAGCAGCTCCAGATCGAATACCAGCACCGAGTTGGCCGGGATCGACGGGCTTGGGCTTTGGGCGCCATAAGCCAGCTCGCTAGGGATGTACAGCTTGTACTTTTCACCCACATGCATCAGTTGCAGACCTTCAACCCAACCCGGAATCACACCGCTAACTGGCAGGTCTATCGGGCTGCCGCGCTCAACCGAGCTGTCGAATACCTTGCCATCGATCAGCTTGCCTTCGTAGTGAACGGTCACCACGTCAGTGGCTTTTGGCTGAGGGCCATCGGCTTTTTTGATCACTTCGTATTGCAGGCCCGAAGCCGTGGTAACAACACCGGCTTTCTTGGCATTTTCTTCGAGGAATTTTTTGCCTGCAGTAGAGGCTTCTTCGCTCATTTTGGTCAAACGCTCTTCAGCACGCTTTTGCAGCGCTGCGAAAGCTTCGATCAGTTCGTCATCTTTCAGTTTTTGTTCTTTCTTGCCCACGGCATCTTCGATACCCAGAGCAACAGCTTTGGAGTCCAGATCGTCCATGCCTTCTTGAGCCAGGCTTTTACCCATGTTCAGGCCAATGCCGTAAGAGGCTTTTTGCGCCGGGGTTTTCAGCTCTACGCTGGTCTGCGAATCACAACCCGCCAGTACCAGACTTACCAGGGCAACAGCTGCCGCCAACCGATGCTGTTTCATGCTATTTCCTTGTTCATGCGCCAAATGGGCAATCGAGTAAAGCCGCGAGCTTATCAGGCGGCCGCGACCAATGGCTACCGGCATGAGAGCGACAAAGCACAGATAAGTTCATGCCTAAAAGACAATTCATAAATACAGCAACCTTTGCTTACACACCTGACAACCTGTCAAGCCTAGCACTCTTCATGCACAGGTGACTCATGGCTACTTGATGCCAGAAAGAACCTAAGGCATAAGACTGTAAAAATTCTTACATGGAGCGTTACTGTGCGTTTGTTTTACCGTGTTTTGCTATTGCTGTTGGTGGCTCTGAGTGCCCTCGTTGGCCTGATCCTCTATTTCACTGTTCATCCCAAACTGCCCGAATACACAGCGCCCCAGCAGTTGCATTATCTGGATCAATGGAGTGCGGCAGATCGCCAGATTTATTACTACACCCCTCAAGGGACTCAAGTTAAAGGTCTGCGCTACGACTGGTTCACTGCCCTGGAACTGCCGTTCTCTGAGCAACCCTTTGCAGCGCCTGAGTATCTGGCCAGGTTTGGTTTTCTGGTAGATCCACAACAGAAAGCCAGTGCCACCAATCCGGGCAATTTGCCCGTAGGTTTTACACGCCATCAAAATCCAGGCAGCCACGTTGAGTATCTGGACATCACCTGTGCGGCCTGTCACACCGGCGAACTGCGCTACAAGGGCCAGGCCCTGCGTATCGACGGCGCCCCCGCTCAACATGTGCTTCCCTCCAGCGTGCCGACCTTGCGCGGAGGCAGCTTTGGCCAGGCATTGGTGGCCAGTCTGGCCGCAACGTATTACAACCCGTGGAAGTTCGAGCGCTTCGCGCGCCAAGTACTGGGCGACAACTACGAAAAGCAACACGCACAGTTGCGCGCTGAGTTCAAAGCTTCACTGAACACCTTTCTCGCAGTGGCCTGGAACGACACCCATCGCGGGCTGTACCCGACCCTCGAAGGACCCGGTCGGACCGATGCATTCGGCCGTATCGCCAATGCCAGCTTTGGTGACGCCATTACCCCGGACAACTATCGCGTCGCCAACGCCCCGGTTGATTATCCACACCTGTGGGACATGTGGACATTTGACTGGGTGCAATGGAACGCGTCCGCCAAACAGCCGATGGCCCGCAATATCGGGGAAGCGTTGGGGGTGGGTGCCACCCTCAATTTTTTCGACAGCCACGGTCAGCCCCTGCAAGGCGACGCACGCTACCCTTCCAGCGTTCGAGTGCATGATTTGCACCTCATCGAAGAAACCTTGCAAAGGCTCAAACCGCCGGTTTGGCCAGAAACACTCTTCGGTCAGATAGACCGCCCGCTGGCCGCAAAAGGCCGCGCCCTCTTCGCGCAGAACTGCGCCGCGTGTCACGTGCCGCCCGTCAAAGACGAAAACGGCCGCCAGGTCCAACAGCTACGAGTCATTCCGTTGCAGGTGATTGGCACAGACCCTAACAGCGGGAACAATATTGCCGACAACCGTTATGACGTCAGTGCCTTGCAATGGGACCCGGTAGAACTGGCAAACCTCAATGTCGATCTGGTTCCCGCCAGCGACGAACCCCTGAACCTGCATTCACTGTCAGTGGCCAAAGGCCTTGCCTACATCACCGCCTTTGTTGAAAAGCATGCGTACGCTCAGGCCGGGGTCGATCCGCAAGAGCAAGCACGTCTCAATGGTTATGGCTTGCCTATTGCTGTTCAGGAGGTCCGCGCTTACAAAGCACGTCCTCTGGAGGGCATCTGGGCGACTGCGCCGTTCCTGCACAACGGCTCGGTTCCTACGCTGTATCAACTGCTCTCACCCCAATCCGAGCGGGATGAGACCTTTTACCGCGGCAGTTTTGAATACGACCCGCGCCACCTGGGTTATCGCACCGAAGCGTTTGACGGCGGCTTTGTGCTCGACACGCGAATCAGCGGTAACCACAACAGCGGTCATGAATTCCGCGCCGGACCACTGGGCAACGGCGTGATTGGCCGTCTGCTGCAACCTGAAGAACGCTGGGCATTGCTGGAGTACCTGAAAGTGCTCGGCAGCCCCCTGGAACAACAGTTGCCTTCTCTATGAATGGCCTCTCATTATTGTCGTCGCTAAAAGGACACCTGCATGCTCACTAGACTCTGGCTTAAGCTCGGTAGCGGGTTGGGCAAACTGCTGCTCATTCTGATTGCGCTGGGGTTGACCGGCTGGGCGCTGGCCTGCGGCTGGTATGCCTGGCAACACCGCGGCCCGGTGTCTGCTCAAGAAGAAATCCCGGCGGGCGAAGCCGCCATGACTCAAGACATCCTGCAAACAGCCATCAAAATCGTGGATCAACATCGCGATAACACCCGCTACCTACGTGACGCTCATGCCAAAGCGCACGGTTGCGTAAAAGCAGAGGTAGAGGTGCTGCAACACCTTGATCCGGCGCTGCGCCAAGGCGTATTCGCACAGCCTGGCAAAACCTGGCAAGCCGTCATGCGCCTGTCCAATGGCAACGCCTACCCGCAATTTGACAGCCTGCGCGATGCTCGGGGCATGGCGCTTAAATTGCTGGACGTGCCCGGTACTCAGCTTATGCCGAGCCAGCAAGGGCGCAGCGAGCAGGACTTTGTGATGTTCAACCATCCCAACTTCTTTGTCAGCGATGTTGCCGAATACCGCCAGAACATCGGCGCGCAAGCTGACGGCCAGAAAGTGATGGCGTTCTTCCCGTCCTCGGACCCTCGCAGCTGGCAGATCCGCCACCTGTTTATCGCGTTGGCCACACTGGCGCCGGCCCCGGCAAGTCCGACCCAAATCACTTACTTTTCGGTCTCGCCCTACAAGTTTGGTGCAGCCAATGCTAAATACCGTGTGGCCCCTGACCCTGACAGCTGCCCCGCCTACACCCTGCCCGCTCAAAATGAAGCATTGCCCAACTTCTTGCGCAGCGCATTGAGCCAGCAGCTCTCAAGGGATCGCGTGCCGGCCTGTTTTGTGCTGCAAATTCAGCGGCAGAATGCCAACCGCTTCATGCCGATTGAAGACACCAGCATCGAGTGGAAAGAGTCGGACGCACCGTTTGAAACGGTGGCCAAGGTTACGATTCCCGCCCAAGACTTCGACACCCCTCGCGAGAATCTGGCGTGTGACAACCTGTCTTTCAACCCTTGGCACGGGATTGAGGAACATCGACCGATTGGCGGCATCAACCGGCTGCGCAAAGCGGTGTATGAGGCGGTCAGCCAGTATCGGCATGCACGAAACGCAGAGCAGTGATGGGAACCTGACCCTGACGTGGGGCGCATAAAAAAGGCTTGCGCCCTCGTGATCATTTCAATGTGTGATCACGTTGACGCAAGCCTGGGTTAAACCCACACGCACCCTCAGTGCACAGGCAGTTCAACCCCTTCGAAGAGCTCTTCAAGCTCTTGTTTGTTATGGCACTGAATCGCTTTGGCCATGACTTCACGGGTCAGGTGGGGCGCAAACTTTTCGATAAAGTCGCACATGAATCCACGCAGGAATGTGCCCCGGCGAAAGCCAATCTTGGTAATGCTCGACTCAAACAGTTCGCTGGCATCCAGCACCACCAGGTCTTTGTCCAGGTTGGTATCGACGGCCATCTTGGCCACGATGCCAACGCCCAGTCCCAATCGCACATAGGTCTTGATCACGTCAGCGTCAGCAGCGGTAAAGACCACTTTGGGGGTCAAGCCCCGATGGCTGAAGGCTTCATCCAGCTTGGAGCGCCCCGTAAAACCGAACACATAGGTGACAATCGGGTATTCAGCCAGTGCTTCAAGGGTCAACTTGGGCAACTTGGTCAGCGGGTGGCCTTGCGGGACCACGACGCAACGATTCCAGCGATAGCAGGGCATCATGACCAGATCACCAAACAGCTCCAGCGCTTCTGTAGCGATGGCAAAGTCCACGGTGCCATCTGCGGCCATTTCAGCAATTTGCATCGGTGAGCCTTGATGCATGTGCAAGGCGACATCCGGGTATTGCTTGATGAAATTGCTGATCACCGGCGGCAAGGCATAGCGCGCCTGGGTGTGCGTGGTGGCAATCGACAGGGTGCCTTTTTTCTCGTTGGAAAACTCTTGAGCGATCTGCTTGATGCTTTCGACTTTGCGCAAGATCTCACCCGCCGTGGTGATAATCCGCTCCCCCGCGGGGGTGACGCGTGTCAGGTGCTTGCCGCTGCGGGCAAAGACCTCGACGCCCAACTCGTCTTCAAGCAGGCGAATCTGTTTGCTGATACCCGGCTGTGAGGTGTAAAGGCTCTGCGCGGTTGCTGAAACGTTGAGGTCGTGGTGCGCCACTTCCCAGATGTAGCGCAATTGTTGAAGCTTCATATGCATCCCTCAAAGCAGATTGACGCCAAGGGTATCGGCGGCGATATATAACTATATGGAAGGTCAAGAGAATAAATCTAGAACTTTATTATCATTTTATCCATTCCCCGCGCCTTACCTTTCGGAACGGCGCCGCCGATGTAAAAGAGGCACCATATACACGGGCATCTGCGCCAGTTCGATCACCCGCGCGGCTGTACGCCCCAAGTGAGTGATAGCCCCCGTCGGCTGGCAATGACTGCCGAGCACTAACAAGTCCACTTCCAGTTTGAGGGACTGCTCCAGAATGACCTGCGCAGGTTCCCCCTGGAGAACCTTGACGGAGCGAATCAAGGCTAGCTCCTGTTCACCTTCAAGCAAGTCATCGCGAAAACTGTCAAGCACACGCTGCTCTATATTCATGAGCATCGTGTTCATGCCTTGCTGCTGCAATTGATTCAGCGACTGTTCATCGAGGTAGCTTTGCAACACCGACTCTGCAAACAGCCCCATTGGCTCTACCACATGGATGACATACAAATCTGCGCTGAAACTCCGCGCCATACCCAATGCATGCTGCATCACGACCGGCGCGTATATTCCAAGGTCAGTGGCATAGAGTATTGAACGGATCATGCGGCCTCCCCGAATGCCAGAATGGCCGAGACACCATCAGCTTAGCAGCGCCCTCACCACTACGATGACCCACACGATGACTTACACGTTGGGCTCAGTCAGTGGTCAGGCCGGGCGTCTCGTTACTGATGCCGTGAGGCACATGGCCGGTGGCAACGACCTGGCGCGCCCGCTCACAATGACCGGCCTGATCATCAAAAAACACGTCGGCGGCAAACGCCTCCAAAAATGCTGATTTATCCAGCCCTCCCAGGAACAGCGATTCGTCCAGACGAATATCCCAATCACGCAAGGTACGTATCACTCGTTCATGGGCGGGTGCGGAACGCGCAGTGACCAGCGCGGTACGTATCGGGCAGGTGTCGACCGGGAACTCACGTTGCAACAGGTTCAACGCCTCCAGAAAGCCCTTGAACGGGCCGCCTCGCAAAGGGCTGCGAGCGGAATCACGCTCCAGGGATTGAAACGCCTCAAGCCCCCCCGACTGATAGACACGCTCCGATTCATCGGAAAACAGCACCGCATCACCATCGAAGGCAATGCGCAGTTCTGCACTTTCGGCTCGCCGCGCGCCACCGGACAGAATCGTCGCCGCTGCAAAACCGGCGTCCAGCGCACTGCGTACATCATCGGCATGGGTCGATAAAAACAGGTCGCACGCAAAAGCATTCAAATACGGGTGAGGGTTGCGACCACCGGAAAAGGCGGCACGGGAGATGGCCAAGCCGTAATGCTGAATCGAATTGAAAACTCGCAACCCGGTATCGGCACTGTTACGGGACACCAGCACCACTTCAACTCGCTCGCGACCCAGGCTCGCATTGAAACTGAGGAGTTTTTTCACCAGTTCGAAGGCATCACCCGGCTCCAGCACCTCATCTTCATGCTCAATCTGATACTGGCGGTAGGCTTCGATGCCTTGCGTCAGATACACCTGATGGCTGGCGCTCAAATCGAACAACGCCCGAGATGAAATGGCCAGCACCAGCTTGCCTTTTAATCCTTTGCTCATGTCGCCTCCGCACAGTGTGATGTCTCAAGGCAGCTCATCAGGCTCACGCGTCAAGGCTAGGCGGATATGGTGCGCCAGTTCGCCCTCACTCAAACGCGACTTCAACTCACCGTAAAATGCACCGTCATGCACGACAAACAAAGCCGGTAAATGAAAAATCTCATAGCGCTCTACCAAGCCGCCGTTGTTCCCCGCATCAATCCAGCACAACTGATTGATCGGCAACTGCATGTCGGGCAATTGCGTACGTGCCGTTCGACAGTCGCCACAACCCACGCTAGTAAAGACCACCAGCGTGGTGCCGGGCAGCGCCAACAGACGCTGATCCGCATCAAAGTCCGTCAGTTCCATTTCACTCACTATACTTAGAAAAACAATATTGAAATGCTGGCACTCGGAGTGTGCATACATGGGTCGTTTTCTACCTCACCCAGACGATATTCCTGTTGAGATCAAACCCCGTAAACAACCCGCCCTTTCGCGCCACAAACTGCACTCTATCAGCCTTGCTGGCGTTTCATGCAACAGCGACAGAGGCTGGCGTCGCGGCACGGCTGTAGAACTGAGCATGCCGACACTGGGCGAGAACGCCCGATACGCCGGCTATATTGCATGGTGCGAAAAACGTCCCCACGGTTATCGGATCGGCGTTGCTTTTACTGATGACCAAATACTGTTTGGTGCACGAATGGGGGAGCAAGTCTGTCAAATCGAACATTATTGCCGCCTTCAACAACAGTCCCAGAACCCCGAAAATATCGAAACACTGGCCCTGGAATGGATCGGTCATCATGCCGTCGAGTTCTCTCAAGCCACCCTTGATCGAGCACTTGCTCAACCGCTACTGGATTAAAGCGCTGCATGCCCATTGTCGAATAACCGGTTAACGCGTTAAGGTTCGGCTCCCCGATGCGCTCATTCAAGCTGTGTTCCGCCGCACGGGGATCGCTGGCGGCCGGCACCCGTGACCTGACGAGTAACACGATGGCTGATTTACCGATCGACGACCTAAACGTTGCCTCCAACGAAACCCTGATCACCCCTGAGCAGCTCAAGCGCGAGATTCCTCTCAGTGAGACCGCGCTGCAGACTGTGACCAAAGGGCGTGAGGTGATTCGCAACATCCTGGATGGCAAAGACCATCGACTGTTCGTTGTCATCGGGCCATGCTCGATCCACGACCTCAAGGCTGCCCACGAGTATGCCGAGCGCCTCAAGGTGCTGGCGGCTGAGGTCAGCGACACGTTGTATCTGGTGATGCGCGTCTATTTTGAAAAACCGCGTACGACCGTGGGCTGGAAAGGCCTGATCAACGACCCGTACCTGGATGACTCCTTCAAAATTGAAGATGGCCTGCACATAGGGCGTCAACTGTTGCTGGATCTGGCCGAAATGGGCCTGCCAACAGCGACCGAAGCCCTTGATCCGATTTCGCCACAGTACCTGCAAGACCTGATCAGTTGGTCAGCCATTGGCGCACGCACCACCGAGTCGCAAACGCACCGCGAAATGGCCTCCGGCCTGTCTTCGGCAGTGGGCTTCAAGAACGGTACCGACGGCGGCCTGACAGTGGCCATCAACGCCTTGCAATCGGTCTCAAGCCCGCATCGTTTCCTGGGCATCAACCAGGAAGGCGGCGTCTCGATCGTCACCACCAAAGGCAACGCCTACGGGCACGTGGTATTGCGTGGCGGCAACGGCAAGCCCAACTATGACTCGGTCAGCGTGGCCCTGTGTGAGCAAGCACTGAACAAAGCGAAAATCTTGCCGAACATCATGGTCGATTGCAGCCATGCGAACTCAAACAAGGACCCAGCCTTGCAACCGCTGGTGATGGAGAACGTCGCCAACCAGATCGTTGAAGGCAATCAGTCGATTATCGGCCTGATGGTAGAAAGTCACCTGAACTGGGGCTGCCAACCCATTCCTAAAAACCTGGAAGACTTGCAGTATGGCGTCTCGATCACCGATGCCTGCATCGACTGGGCGAGCACAGAGAGCACTTTGCGCAGCATGCACGCCAAGCTCAAGGATGTACTGCCAAAACGTTCGCGCGGCTGATTGGCCGATTACACGCGCACAAAAAACCGGGCTTGGCCCGGTTTTTTTGTGCGTGCTGATTCAGGTATTCGCCTGAGGGCGCTTGTGGCGCTCCATATATCGCTCGACATATGAACACGAAGGGATCACTTCGTAGCCCATTTTATCGGCGTAGTCGAGGGCATGCTCAGTCAAGGCAGCTGCGATACCCCGCCCGCGCAGAGCATTGGGCACAAATGTGCGGTAGATATCCAGCGTCTGCTTACCCAAATCCATGTAGGTCAGGTAAGCGCGGTGACCGTCAACAGTGGTCTCAAACTGGTGACCTGCCTGGTCATGGTGGATAGACAACGCCTCGCTCATCATTGCTCCTTAGCGGGTCTTGAACCGTGACCTCTACATTACTGTTGTTTTTGGGCCGAGGGAACTGCCTGCCATCACATACACCTCGCCTGTGCAAGGCGGGCCGTGCTCAAGAATAGCCGCTCCAAGCGCCGAATCGGGGGACAACAGCGCTTTTTGGCCGATGAAGCTATGACGCAAACCCCCACTTAAAGTCACCTGCTCGGGCTATCATTTTGACTGCGATCAATACTGCGCTGGCTATTTTTCAAGCACAATCGGTTAACGTTAGTCGAAAGGCGTTGATTACCAAAAATTTTTTTTGGTTCTTGCGCTTGGTCAGTTTACTTACTACAAGTAATGGGTAGTATGTACGCCGGCTGTTTCCTCACTTTGAAGGAGCAGCTCCAATTAGAAAGTCCTTGAAGGGGAACACGATGAACAACGTTCTGAAATTCTCTGCTCTGGCATTGGCCGCAGTTCTGGCTACCGGTTGCAGCAGCGTATCTAAAGAAACTGAAGCCCGTCTGACTGCAACTGAAGACGCAGCAGCTCGCTCCCAGGCTCGTGCTGACGAAGCTTACCGTAAAGCTGATGAAGCTCTGGCTGCTGCTCAAAAAGCACAACAGACTGCTGACGAAGCTAACGAGCGCGCTCTGCGTATGCTTGAAAAAGCTAGCCGCAAGTAATAGTCCGTCAGGATTGTTACCAAGCCGGTCCATTTATGGGTCGGCTTTTTTATTGCCGGTAACTAAGCAGGCAATAAAAAACCGCGAGGGTTTAAGCCGTCGCGGTTTTTTTTTACACACTAATTAAGGTATGTAGTCCAATGACTGACCCACGGGTGCCGAGATATCAAAACCCACTTCGGTAGGTACTCCGGTTTCGGCGCGAACAACCTCCCACGCCTTGTCCCGGTCAATCTGGATAGTCTCTTTCAAGTCCGGGCGTTTAAGCACCGCATTCATTACTGCGTTATAGCGTTCGTTCAATTCTTCGAATGAAGCTGCCGACGGCGCGCCTACGGCAACCAGAGAACCATCGCTGACATTCAAGGGTTGATGCAACTCAAGATAGACCTTCCCACCGCTGACACCGATCTTGTAGGGCTCGTTGATAATCCTTACAGGCGTACCGACCGGCACCATGCTCGCCATTTGCAGCACGTTTTTGTTGAACATGCGGAAACAGCCGTGGCTGGTGCCCGTGCCAATGCCGAATTTGGCGTTGGAGCCGTGGATCAGATAACCGGGCATCCCGAGGGTGAATTTAAAAGGCCCAAGGGGGTTGTCCGGGCCTGCCGGGACTACGTTCGGCAAAGGATCGCCATTCTTGGCGTGTTCGGCCTTGATCGACGCAGGCGGCGTCCAGGTCGGGTTGGGCGTTTTAGCCGTAATCCGGGTAGTGCCTACCGGCGACCCCCAACCTTCCCGACCGATTCCCAGAGGGAAGGTGTAGACCACGTCCCTGTCTTTGGGAAAGTAGTACAAGCGGTACTCGGCCAGATTGATCACGATGCCTTCGCGCTTGCCCGGCGGCAAAACAAATTGGGTTGGCAGCACCACGTCGGTCTCTTCACCCTTGTGTTTGACCGGCAGCCAGGCATCCACGCCAGGATTGGCTGCAATCATTTCCGAGTAGCCCAATTCATACTTCTCCCCCAGATCGGCAAAGGAGTCTTCATATTGAGCCTTGATCACCTGCACCTGCCCGACAACATCTTCGCCGGGCGGCGGCAGCGCAAACTCAAGCGCAGAGACGGGGCCGGCAACACACAGTGCGGCAACTGACAGGTAGCGGGTGACCGCAGGTAGGCGCGACAACATCCGGAACATCCTTCGCAAAGCAACGGGGATAAAAAAAGGAGTGTACACCGCGCCCACAGGGTTCGTGAGCCGGCTAAGGCGTCAGTCAGGTAACATCATAGTTCAAAGCGCAGTTCCGGCCAGATAGGCTCTGTGCCGCGACGCTGCGACTCGATGATCGCCCGGCACAGCGGGCAGAGCCGGTGATCCTGAAAGACCTTGCGCGTGACATCCGACCAGCGCGGTTGAGCAGGCAACAGCGAGCCGCATAATGTGCGATCAATGGTGCCGCCCAACTCAAGTTGGCGCGTGACCAGATGCACCCGAACTTCCTGGCAGGCGAACAGATCGAGCTGTTCGTCAGGCTCGATCAGTTGATAGGCATATAAAGACCAGGCAGGACGCGACATCAGGGGCTCCAAATCAGGGGGGCGCCACATTAGCCGAAACACTGCCGCTAGAGAAGCATCAAAGCAGGGGTTTTAGCACCGGCCATACATTATTCAGCAGCTTCTCCTGCGCCGGGACTGCAGGATGCACGCCATCTGCCTGCATCAAATCAGGATGACCACCAACGCCTTCAAGGAAAAACGGCACCAGCGCAAGCTTCTTCTCTTTAGCCAGATCGCTGTACACCTGGGCAAACGCCGTCGTGTAACGAACCCCATAATTGGGCGGTATCTGCATACCTAGCAACAGCACTTTGGCACCGGCGGCCAGAGACTGATCAATCATGCTCGCAAGATTTTGTTTCAATTGCGCCGGTGGTTGGCCACGCAAGCCGTCATTACCACCCAGCTCTACAATCACCACGTCGGGCTTATGAGCTGCAATCAGTGCCGGCAACCGCGCCAACCCGCCCGCACTGGTGTCGCCGCTGATGGATGCATTAACCACTTTGTCGTCATAACCCTGCTGCTTGAGACGCTGCTCAAGCAAAGACACCCACCCAAGACGGGTATCCAGGCCGAAACCCGCGCTGATACTATCGCCAACGATCAAAAGTGTTCCCGCCGTTGCAGACTGAGCTATACACATCAGGGTCAGAGCAGCACTTAAAAACCACACACGCATTGGATTCTCCATGGGCGAAAGTATTCTCACCGCGCAGAACCTTAGCAAAGTGGTTCCTAGCGCGGAAGGCGAGTTAACCATCCTTCATCCCTTGAGCCTAGCGCTGAACAAGGGCGACAGCCTGGCGATTGTTGGCGCATCGGGGTCGGGCAAATCCACATTACTGGGCTTGCTCGCCGGCCTGGACCTGCCCAGCGAAGGCGAAGTCATCCTTGCAGGACGGGCCTTGAGCACGCTGGATGAAGACCAGCGCGCGCGAGTGCGGGCTGAACATGTCGGCTTTGTGTTCCAGTCATTCCAGTTGCTCGACAGCCTCAATGCGCTGGAAAACGTCATGTTGCCGCTGGAGCTGGACGGCCGTAAAGATGCCCGCGCCCATGCTCAGCACCTGCTGGAACGGGTCGGTTTGGGTCAACGCCTGAGTCACTCGCCGCGCCAGTTGTCCGGGGGTGAGCAACAACGAGTGGCTATCGCCCGCGCATTTGCCGCCAACCCCGACGTGCTGTTTGCCGATGAACCCACAGGCAATTTGGACAGCCACACGGGCGAGCGTATTACTGATCTGCTCTTTGAACTGAACAAGGAACGCGGCACCACCCTGGTGCTGGTGACGCACGACGAACGCCTGGCGCATCGTTGCCGGCGCCTGATCCGCCTTGAAGCTGGCCATCTGGTCGGCCCTCTGGAGCCCTGATGGCACGCCTCCCGCTGTTGCGTCTGATCAGCCTCGCCCTGCGCCAACTGCTACGCGACGCCCGCGCAGGAGAGTTACGCGTTCTATTTTTCGCCCTGCTGGTGGCCGTTGCTGCCAGCACTGCTATCGGCTACTTCGGTGCGCGCCTCAATGGCGCCATGCTGTTACGCGCCACCGAATTTCTGGGGGCTGATCTGGTACTGGATGGCAGTACCCCGGCCCGTGCAGAACAAGTGCGCACAGGCCTGGATCTGGGCCTGCAACACGCCCGCGTTGTCGAGTTTTCCAGCGTCATTGCCACTGATAACGGCATTCAACTGTCCAGCATCAAGGCCGCCGATAGCGCTTACCCTTTGCGTGGCGAGTTGAAAAGTGCTGCACAACCTTACGCCGAGGAGCAACCCGGTGGCGGACCAAAACCCGGAGAGGCCTGGGCGGAATCAAGGCTGCTCACGGCACTGGATTTAAAAGTCGGGGATGAGATCGACGTCGGCTCAAAAACCGTGCGTATCACCCGTGTTCTGACCTATGAACCCGACCGCGCCGGCAATATTTACAGCCTCACTCCTCGGGTTCTGATCAATCTTGACGATCTGGCCGCCACGGGCATCGTTCAACCGGGTAGCCGAGTCACTTTTCGCGAACTGTGGCGTGGGGACGCGCCAGCGCTGGAGTCTTATCGACAAACACTTAAACCTGGCCTGGATGCCAACCAGCGTTTGCTCGACGGGCGTGACGGTAACCAGCAAATCGGCGGTGCGCTGGGCAAGGCCGAACGCTACCTGAATATGGCCAGTTTGGTGGCCGTCCTGTTGTCGGGTGTGGCCGTGGCATTATCGGCCACCCGGTTTGCCAATCGACGCTTTGATGCCAGCGCTTTGCTGCGTTGTCTGGGCTTGTCGCGCAGGGAAACCTTGTGGCTATTCACCCTGCAACTCGCCGTGCTTGGGCTACTGGCAAGCGTCGCCGGAGCCCTGCTGGGCTGGTTGGCACAGCTCGGCTTATTCGCAATCCTGCATAACCTGCTACCGTCTGACGTACCCCCCGGCGGCCTGATGCCAGCCCTGGCGGGCATGGGCACAGGGCTTGTCGCCTTGGCCGGCTTCGCCTTGCCGCCGCTGGCTGCACTGGGGCGCGTGCCCCCCTTACGCGTCTTGCGCCGCGACATACTGCCTGTGCCAGCCAGCACCTGGACGGTTTACGGAGCCGCCCTGCTGGCGCTCGGTCTGATCATGTGGCGCATGAGTCTGGATCTGGTGCTGACGTTTGCCCTGCTTGGCGGCGGCGTGATTGCCGCACTGGTGCTCGGCAGCCTTTTATTGTTGGGGCTGCACAGCCTGCGCCGATTATTGGCACGATCGACACTGGCATGGCGACTGGGGTTGGGCCAACTGCTGCGTCAGCCGCTGGCAGCGGCAGGCCAGTCCCTGGCTTTTGGCCTGATCCTGCTGTCGATGGCTTTAATTGCACTGCTGCGCGGCGAACTGCTGGACACGTGGCAAAACCAATTACCCAAAGACGCGCCCAACTATTTTGCCCTGAACATTCTACCGGCCGACAAAGACGCCTTCGGCGCTCGCCTGCACGCGTTACACGCTCAGGCAGCACCGCTTTATCCGGTTGTTCCCGGACGGCTGGTCAGCATTAATGGCGAGCCGGTGCAAGAAATTGTGACGAAGGACTCCAGTGGCGACAAAGCCATCCAGCGCGACTTGAGCCTGACGTGGGCGGCTCAATTGCCCGAGGGCAATACGTTGACGCAGGGCGCTTGGTGGAGTGCACAACCTGAAGGGGATATTCCCGGCGTATCGGTCGAGGCCAAAGTCGCCGAGAGCCTGAAACTGAAGGTGGGCGACCATCTGACCTTTACCGTCGGCGGGGAGAATCGCGAGGCGCAAGTCACCAGTTTGCGCAGCATCAATTGGGACAACTTCCAGCCCAACTTCTTTATGATTTTCCAGCCTGGGACGCTGCAGGACTTGCCCACCACCTACCTCACCAGCTTTTATCTGGCCCCGGGGCATGACAAGGAAATCATCGACCTGTCACGCAGCTTCCCGGCGGTGACCATTCTGCCCATCGAAGCCCTGCTCGCGCAGTTGCGCAGCATCCTGGCCCAAGTAACCATCGCCGTTGAATACGTGCTGCTGTTTGTGTTGGCAGCCGGTCTGGCGGTGCTGTTCTCCGGCCTGCAATCGACCCTGGATGAGCGCATTCGCCAAGGCGCTCTGCTACGCGCCCTAGGGGCAGAACGGCAATTATTGGTCAAAGCCCGCCGCATCGAGTTCGGCTTGCTGGGCGCGACCAGCGGTTTACTGGCAGCCCTGGGCACTGAACTGGTGAGTCTGGTCTTGTACCGCTTTGCGTTCGACCTGCCGTGGCATCCCCACCCGTGGCTTTTGTTACTACCGGTTGTGGGTGCGCTCATGGTCGGCGCCGCCGGGGTATTTGGCACCCGCCGAGCGCTCAATGCCAGCCCGCTGACAGTATTGCGCGAGGGCTGATAGACTCGCGCCCTTCTCTGCCAACGGATTGCCCATGAGCCGCTATCGCCCTCCTCGCCCTGCCGGCACCGCGCTCATCACCCCTGAAGGTGAAGCGCGGATGCGCGCCGAGTTACACGAGTTGTGGCATGTGCGCAGACCACAAGTGACTCAGTCCGTCAGTGAAGCAGCGGCACAAGGCGATCGCTCGGAAAATGCCGAATACACCTACGGCAAAAAAATGCTGCGCGAAATTGACAGTCGCGTGCGCTTTCTGACCAAACGTCTGGAGAGTCTCAAGGTTGTCAGCGAGAAGCCCAGCGATCCGAACAAAGTGTATTTCGGCGCATGGGTCACGATTGAGGATGAAACAGGTAAACAATCACGCTACCGCATCGTTGGCCCTGATGAGCTTGACCTCAAGCAGGGACTCATCAGCATCGACTCCCCGCTGGCACGGGCCTTGATCGGCAAAGCCCTGGATGCAGAGGTACAGGTGCAAACGCCCACCGGTGAGCAATGGGTGTATATCGTTGCGATTGAGTACCCGTAGCGCCGTTAGCGTAAAGCAATCAAGCCCTGACGCGAGACCCGGATCAAGTTGCGGATAACGACTTCGGCATCTTCGGCACAGGGCGATTGAATAACCGCCAGATCAAAGCTGTCACTGGCAAAACGCGCCAGTTCGTCACGCTCTTCCACAAACTGAATCAAGAAGGCCGAAGCTCGACCCTTGCGACGCGGCCAGCCGTCCAACCAACGCAACAGCGTAGGTTGATGCTTACCGCCCAGAAGGATTTTTGGATTGCGCAGGTCCGAGTTGGCAGTGACAGGCGCCAGGCTTACAACAGGACGTGGTTGACTCATGTTTCGGTTCTCCGCCTCAAGATTCTGCGTGGCAGGTGAGAGGCAACACCGAACCAGCGCTTTAGCGGTATTTCGAGGTTTGCTGCAAACCTCTTAGAAAGTCTAGTGACCCTCTGGCGCCCCGCAAGTAGCTGTTTAAATCGGCGCAAGAAAACATCCTAGATAAACCCCCTTGCAGCTGTCAAGAATCTCGTACAACGAAAAAGGCCCGTACTAGGGCCTTAGCAGTGTGTGCTCACGTTTACCGGGCGATGGCGCGATCAAACGACAGTTTGCCCGCCCCTTCGATCAGCACCGCAAGCGTGCCGCCCAACAGGGCCAAGGCAAACTCATAGCCGTTATTGGCCATAAACAAGCCGTTATGGATATGCACCGAGAAGATCGCTACAAGTAATGTGAACGACAAACCCAGCGCTGCTGGGCGGGCCAGTAAACCAACGATCAAGGCCAACCCGCCAAAGAACTCCGTGCCGCCCGACAACAGCGCCATTAGCGTGCCCGGCGCCAGGCCAATGCTTTCCATCCATTGAGCCGTACCCGCCAGACCGCCCCCACCCAACCAGCCGAATAGTTTTTGCGAGCCGTGAGCGGCGAAGATGATGCCGACAAAAATCCGCAAAAGGGTCAAGCCATAACCTGCACGCGTGCTCAGTAGGATCTGGATGAATTTGCTCATGGTGAAGTCCTTTGACTATTCAGGTGGGAATGGCGCCATATTAATCAGTTTTTAAAATGTTAAAAGCGGGATAAACACCGCATAACAATCGAGTTATTAGATCATTTACGAGATGCTACAGCTGACTTCACAGGCTCCAACGAGCCACGAACCCGATCAAAAGCCAAAAAGTATTTATTCACACTATTAACGTAGCTGACGGGCCCCATCCCAACCTGCTCCATGGCAATGCGCTCCACCTGAAAGAACCATTGATCCGGATTCAACCCGCGTCGCCGGGCTTCGGCCCGCATTGCCTGCACACGTTCCGGGCCCATGTTATAGGCCGCCAGCACAAAGGCCATGCGCTCTCTCTCGTTGAGCTTGGGACTGGAAAAAAACTTGCGCCGAATCATCGCCAGGTACTTGGCACCGGCTTGAACATTGTTATCAACGTTCTGAATGTTATTGACGCCCACTCGCCGGGCCGCCGACGGGGTAATTTGCAACAATCCCGTTGCCCCGCCGCCACCTTTCGCATTGGGGTTCAGGGTTGATTCCTTGAAAGCCAGCGCGGCCAGATTGAGCCAGTCCATCCCCTGTTGACCGGCATGTTTTTGCAGCACCGGGCGCAACTGTTCAAGCTTCTGTCGGTCGGCGCGGGCCAGCGGGTTGTGCACGCGGTATAAGCGCCGATATACCCGCTCAAACGCCACGTCCTGATTGGAGGGGGGTTTATAGCCGACGATAAAGCGATCAATACTCGCCCGTAACATTGAGGCATCACGGCGCACATACCAGCGCATGGCTCTGGGCTCACTGATCAGTACCTTGCGGTCGAAATGCAGCTTGGGCATCAGCGTGGCCCAACGCTCCGCTATTGGCTTTTCAACGATGGTCAGATGAAAAATGCCGGCTTGAACCATCTCCAGCACATCTTCCACGGCCAGCGTCGGGTCGACCCATTCGATCTTCACGGGGGGTAATTTGCGCAAAGCCAGCTTTTGATTGACCCCGTTCACCGCTGCACCCGCCGCGCTGCCGGTGGTCAGGGTCACAGTACGCCCTGAAAGCTGCTCCAGACGAGTGAAACGACGCTGCCCTTTGCCACCCACCAGCAGCAAGGGCACGTCATCGACTATAGGAGCGCTGGCACTGATGGCACGGCCGGGCTTGAGGTTGAACAGTTCGCCGGGGGCCACCACATCACCCTCGCCACGCGACAGGGCGCCGAGTAATTGGTCTTTGGCTTTAGGAATGATCTTGAGGGTGACTTTCTGGCCATCACGGGCATGGCCATTGAGGTAGCGTTCGAAAGCCCGCAAACGATGGTATTCAACGCCAATGTCCTGGCCCTGCACCTCACCCGAACTGTTGCGGCTTTGATTGACCAGCACCCGCAATACTTTACTGCTGCGAATTTGCGCCAGATCACGGGCCTGGCTCGGTTTGCCGACCTGTGAAGGTCCGGCCAGGCGCGCCGTTGCCGATACCGGCAAGATCATCAGGCACAGAGCAATCAATAGTGTGGGTCTAATCATCCGCTCTCCGGAGTGAATGGCCTTCAGCACTGGATCGATTTACCCGACCACCGGTTACCCTTTTGGGATTAAAAAAGCGCTGAAAACAGTGAGCAAACGTACAGCGGCAGTCTCTGCAAACCTGGCGTTACGTTGATGCGGCATTCAAAGACAACCATAACTGTCTGTAGTTCTTGGTTTTTCTTATCAATCTACAGCTCTGATATGCTTCCCGGCCTCTGGCCTGAGGTAGCACCATGCAACTCATCGATATCGGCGTCAACCTGACCAACCCCAGCTTCGACGGCAAACACCAAGCCGTTTTAGAGCGCGCATACGCGGCTGGCATCTCTCAACTGGTGCTCACGGGCACCAGTGTTGAGGGCAGTGAACAGGCACTGAACCTGTGTCGGGAGCTGGATGACAGCGCGCAGCGCCTGTTTGCGACGGCGGGTATTCATCCACATTCGGCCAGTGACTGGAATGGCGACAGCGCCCAACGGTTACTGGCACTGCTCAAAGAGCCGAACGTACGCGCCGTCGGTGAATGCGGCCTGGACTTCAATCGCGATTTCTCTCCGCGAGTGCAGCAGGAAAAGGTGCTCGAAGAGCATTTGGCGATGGCCGTTGACTTGCAATTACCGGTGTTTTTGCATGAGCGCGACGCAAACCAGCGCCTGCTTGAAATCCTGCGTAACTACCGCGACCACTTGCCAGCGGCAGTGGTGCACTGCTTTACCGGCGAAAAACGTGCGCTGTTCAGTTACCTGGATATGGATTTGCACATCGGCATCACCGGCTGGATTTGTGACGAACGACGTGGCACCCACTTGCACCCACTGGTGCGAGACATACCCCGTGGCCGTTTGATGCTGGAAAGCGATGCACCGTACTTGCTGCCACGTACTTTGCGACCCAAGCCTAAAAATGGCCGCAATGAACCGGCTTATTTGACCGAAGTGCTGCGCGAAGTGGCCCTGCACCGCGAAGAAAGCCAACAAGACCTGGCTGCTCACACCACCGCCTGCGCACGGGCGTTTTTTGGATTGCCCGCGATTATCGACTCACCTGACGCGTAGCAACTGCGCAAGACAAAGCCAAGTGGCCGAAGAGCTGAACCAGGCGCTTGTCATCAAGCGCGACGTCACCCGCAACCAACTGGCAACCCTGGCAGGGAATTTGAACCGCGCCATTGGCCAGTTAAGGCGATAGGCAACTGCCTATAAGGCCAATAGCCATTGTTGATTCGCTGTTCATAGCGCTCAGCCCTATGCTTTGTTTATCCGGTTCAGCCAAGACTGAACCTTTAAACAACACAAGGAGAGCAATCATGGGCAAACAACATCCTGACCAACCTGCCTGGCAATGGCGCTCCGCTCCAGTAAATGCACAGAGTGCTTCACTGCAAGCGCTTGACCTGATCGCCATCCCGATGATGGTTGTGGCTTTTTTGCTGCTGGCTTCAGGCGTATTCAGCAACAATGCAACCAGTGCCGTGATTGGACTGGTTGCGCTGTTTGCAGGCATGGCTATCCAGTATCAAGGGCGCCAACTTCAAGAACAGGCCAAAGATAGTCAGCGCAGCAAAACGTTCTGATTAACCGAAGACGGCTACGGTCTGGCGGCTGATCGCAATCAGCTCACCCTCTGGCGACCATAGATTGGCTGCCACATGGCCGTAGCCATCACGGGCGTGCTCGATAACCGCCAGGTACTTGCACCAGTCCAGTGTGCTGACGTTCGTGAGCGGCTGCACGAACTCAATGGTCCAGGTCAATGTACTGCCCGCCGTCGGTTTATTGAGCAGTGCCAATAATGCGGGTGGCCAGGCATCAACCAGCGCCAACAAATGGGTTTCGGTCAAAGGCTCATCTTGCACATCCCCGCAAAGGCGCACCCAACCACCCATTTCACGCGTGCCACGACCGCTGAACGGCAGTGCACCCACTGCCCACGCCATCGACACATGGCGCATGAACTCAGGCGTGATGCCCTTGATATAGGGTAATAACGAACAGTCTGCGCGTGCTTTCATTTCAGGCCCGGGCACACTGTCGACGCTCACCATCGACTCACGTGCAGCCCCAAAGCTGCCTTGAACCAGCGTCACAACCTGGCCATTTTGCATCGCACGACCCAGAACCTGACTGACGGCCTTGCCTTCGCGCAGTATCTCGACCTCAAAACTGATCGACACACCCGGTTCCGCTGGCCCGACAAAACTCACCGACAATGAACGCAATGATCGTTCTGCCGGGACGTGTGCGCGCATGGCTTCGTATTGCAGAGCCACCATCAGCCCGCCAAATGTTGCGCGTCCCTGCCCCCAATCTGCCGGAATAGTCACTGCCGTCGGGTCGTTACGCACTGCAGCGACCAATGCTGAAAACTCCATGTGCACCTCACAAGTGGATAAAACACCGGGCAATACTACGCAGGGCTTATCCCGTGCACAGGCCTTGAATGCGCCAAACTCCGGGCTATCAGCCGATTATTGAAAGCAGGCCGCACTGAGCTTGACCAGTGCCCGATCTGCGCGTTTCTCGCCACGCACCAACGCCGCGCGCCATTGCTCCACACAAGGCTGCAAATCGGGCTGTTGCTCGGCTTGAACCAGCCATTGCCAGGCGTCATGCCATTCACCCAACGCCTGTTGCGCCGCTTTCAAACGGCTCAGCACCCGTGCGGACAATTCGTTGAGTTGGGGATAGGCTTCAGCACCGTAGCGCACGCGCTTGATCAACAAGCGCACGCGATGACGATCATGCCCGGGATCATTCAGTGCTTTTTCAAGCGTCTTCCATTGCTTCTCAAGCACGTTTTCGATGCGTTGGCGCAACCCCCGCACTATGCCTTCGCGTTCAGCTGCCCGGATAAAGCGTGGAAACACGTCCACAATCATCAACAGCTGAGACAGCTGGACGCTCTCGGCGACCGTGGGGTAAACCTCCGTCATTTGTTCACGCCGACGTGCCGCCAGTAGAGGCAGGTCGTGCGCTTGCAAATAGGCCGCCAGCACTTCCAGGTCTCGCCAGGGTGTTGTGTAACTGCCGACTTGGGACGCGGCCATTTCCAGTTGCACCACCCCCGGCAAGCCGCGCAACGGTCGCAGCAAACTGCGTAATCGACGAACAGTGGTGCGTAGATCGTGTAACGCTTCTGGGTCTGTCTCGGCCAGCAGGCGCGCCTGACAGGCCAATAACTTGACCTCCAGGCGCACTACATTTTCTATTACCCGGTCCATCAACTCAGCCATCTGTCCCTTCCTCTTACACTGCCGGTTTAACGCCCTGCACGGGACTCTTTAATGTAAAAACGCGCTTTTTCTGATTTGATGGTGCAACCTTCAAACGCTTCAAATTGCTGCTGCGTTTTAGCTGCGGTCAATAAGGAAAGCGCTTTGGAATAGCTGACAGTGCCGGCGAAACCTTCAGCCTTGGCCAGATCAAGCTCATGCCAAGCAGCGTCCAGCTGCGTGGCACAGCTGTCCCGATAAGCAGATTTATTGCCAGCACAACCTGCCAGAGCCAACGCAATAAACGGCACACACATCCAGGCTTTCATGGGGTTTTCCTCAAAAATAAACAATCAGTGCAAGCTAAGACGAAAAATCGACCTAAAAGTGCCCTGCGCACTGATCCGTATACTAGCCCACCGAAACAGTTTGAGCTGTCGCTACACTTCACTCACAGGCAACGCTTTCCTGCCAGTCGAAGGATCGAGTCATGAAAAAACGTATTGCATTGGTATTAGGCTCCGGCGGTGCACGAGGTTACGCCCACATCGGTGTCATTGAAGAGCTGGAGCGGCGCGGTTACGACATCGCCTGCATCGCGGGCTGCTCGATGGGCGCGGTCGTCGGCGGCATTTACGCCGCCGGCAAGCTTGACGAATACCGCAACTGGATTCAAAACCTGGATTACCTCGACATATTACGGCTGGTCGATGTGAGCTTTCGGCTGGGTGCCATCCGCGGGGAGAAAGTCTTCGGGCATATCCGTAACATCGTGGGCCCGATGAATATCGAAGACCTGCGGATTCCTTACACGGCCATTGCTACCGACCTGACACACCAACAGGAAGTCTGGTTTCAACAAGGCTGCCTGCATCAGGCCATGCGCGCTTCGGCAGCCATTCCGAGCCTGTTCACCCCTGTGGTGCAAGGTAACCGCATGCTGGTCGATGGCGGCCTGCTCAATCCCCTGCCCATCGTGGCGGTCGTTTCCAGCCATTGCGACCTGATCGTCGCGGTCAATCTGAATTCGACGATTCAAAGCAGTTACCAACTGCCGGTCATTGCGCGCCCTGCGAGCTTTAAAGGGCGTTTTGACAATTTGATCAGCTCGCTGGGTTCACGCATGCCGTTTCGCACCAAGCACGTTGAGGAATTACTCAACCTGGAACGTGAAATGCTCAATCCCATCATTGAGCCGCTGGCGCAAACGCCACGTGACCCTTGGCTCGAGTCTTCATACCCAAAACCTAAACCGGCTGACCCGACGACACCCCACTCGGCAGACGGGTCGGTGGTGATTGATACAGTGGGCCCCGCCTCTTTGGTGGATTTGATCAACCAAAGCTTCGAAGTGATGCAAACCTCGTTGGCGCAGTACAAAATCGCCGGTTACCCGCCGGACATTCTGATCAATGTGCCCAAGAAGGTTTGCCGCTTTTTCGAGTTTTATAAGGCACCCGAATTGATCGAGCTTGGCCGCCAGATTGCCAAGGACACGCTGGACCGTTACGAAAGTCAGGAGCATTAAGCCTCAAGCAGTCGATAACCGACCCCGGCTTCTGTGGCAATAAAGCGCGGCCGGGTAGGGTCGTCTGCGAGCTTTTGCCGTAAGTGACCGACCACAATGCGCAGGTAATGGCTGTTTTCGGTATGACTGGGCCCCCAAATATCCTTGAGCAATTGCTGTTGGGTAATGACCCGCCCCGGGTGCCGCGCCAGTTGCGCCAACACGGCGTATTCCTTGCGCGTGAGGGCGACCTCGACACCGTTGAGCTGCACCCGGCGAAAAGCAAAATCGATGGTCAGCGGGCCGAGCGAAAGGGCTGCATCGAGGGTTTCTCCTGCCGGTGCGTGACGTAACAACGCACGAATCCGCGCCAGAAACTCCTGAATTCCGAACGGCTTGGTGACGTAATCATTGGCCCCGCCGTCCAGCGCTTCAACCTTCTGCGCTTCGCTGGCACGTACTGAAAGCACCAGGACTGGCACACTCGACCACTCACGAAACTCACGCAGCACCTGCTGGCCATCCATGTCGGGCAAGCCCAGATCCAGCACCATTAAATCCGGCTGTTTTAACGCAGCCTGACTCAAGCCTTCTGTGCCCGAGGCGGCTTCGTGGACGATGTAGCCTTGGGAAACCAGGCTGATGCGCAGAAATTTACGAATCTGCGGCTCATCGTCGATGACCAAAATAGTCGCGTTCTGGTTCATGGCTGCTCAGTGTGAAAAAACAATGACCAAAGAGTATCAGGCTTCATGTTCCAGCTCTTCTGTCCCTGGCTCGGGCTGCTCGGGCAAGGGCAAAAACAAAGTGATGCAGGTGCCCAGTCCCTCTATCCCCTCAGCGACCGTAATGCGTCCGCCGTGCGCACCGACCATGCCCTGACAGATCGCCAACCCCAGTCCGGTACCCTGGCCACCGCGATCACCTCGGGCGGCGGTGTAGAACATGTCGAAAATCTGTGCCCGTTCAACCTCAGGGATTCCCGGGCCCTGATCACTGACGGCAAACCACAGCTCACGTTCATCCGCCCCTGCCTGCAATATCAACCGACCCTGTGGCGGTGAAAAGCGCGCTGCATTTTCCAGCACATTGATCAACGCTTGCTCGATCAATGCCGCGTGGATATGCAACAACGGCAGTTGCCCTGGCACGTCGACCTGCACGTGCAAGGGAGCCAACACGGCACGCAGGCGGCTCAAGGCGCTGGCGACTATATCCGCCGGGGCAACCCAGTCGCGCGCCAGCTTGAGCGCCCCATGGCCCAGACGAGTCATGTCCAACAGGTTCTGGATATAGCGATCAAGACGTTCCGCTTCGTCGCGGGTGCCTTCAAGCAATTCACGCCGGTCCTGCAAAGGGATTGCTTCACCCAACGCTAATAACGTATCGATACTGCCGCGCATGGTGGTCAAAGGGGTGCGCAAGTCATGGGATACGGACGCCAGCAGGGCGCTGCGCAATTGTTCGGTCTCACCGTGCAAGCGTGCCGCTTCGAGGTCTTGCGCCAACCGCGCCCGCGCCAATGCTTGCGCCAGCGGTTGGCTGAGGGCCATCAACAAACGCCGGCGTTGCCCATTCAGCGGCTGACCGGTGTGACTACGCACACCCAGTAACGCCAGCGGGCCATCCTCCACCGTCAAGGGCCACCACCACCAATGGCTGATCGGCAACGTGTCCGTTCCCTGTCCGGCAGGCTGGTCATGGCTCCAGGCCCAGTCGGCGGCAGCGCGCTCGGGTTCAGTGAACGGCACCGGGCCGCCGGTTTCTATCAGCCAACCTTGCGCGCCATCGCGGTTAAGCAGGCACATGTCAACGTCCTTCCACTCGCTGAAATGCTGGGCCGCTGCGCTGATAACCGCTTTACGGTCCGTGGCAGCCGTGAGTTTGCGTGACAGGTCGAGCAGTTGCGTGGTCTCTTCGTGAGTTTCGCGCAGCGCCTGTAGCTGTCGACGCTGACGAGCAGCAAGATTGCCGGTGAGGGCCGCCATCAACAAGAAAAACAGCAATGTCAGCACGTCTTCTTCGCGCTGAATGCTGAACGAGAAATTAGGCGGGATAAACAAGAAGTCATAGGCCAGAAATGACAGCGCTGCGCAGACCAGCGCAGGCCCCAGGCTGCTGCGTACCGCCACCAGTAACACAGCCGCGAGAAACACCAACGAGATATTGGGCAGCGCCAATACGCTGGACACGCCCCAGGCCAGCGCGCTGGCCAATCCTGTGGCGAATACAGCCAAGGTGTAATCAAACCAACCCGCCGAATGACTGGCACGGCGGGCGACTGGGGCGCTCGATTGCTCATGGTCGAGCACGTTGATTTCCAACCCATGGGCGTCGCGCAACAATCGCGCCGCCAGCCCTCCTCCCAGCAGGCGACGGTGCCAGCGCAAACGCGACTGGCCAACCAACAACAAACTGGCGCGCCGTTCACGGGCGTGCTGAATCAAGGTTTTGGCCACTTCGTCGGCGCGTAGCAACACCACTTCGCCGCCCAGACGCTCAGCCAATAGCTGAGCACTTTGCAGGCGCAACCGCGAGTGTTCGTCGCGGGGGCGACCGCTATCAACGTGCACCAGACTCCAAGGCAGGTGCCGACGTTCAGCAACACGACTGGCGTGGCGTACCAGGCGCTCGGCCTGCTCGTCACCGTCAATGCCGACCACTAACCGGCCACGCAACGCCGGCGCACTCTGACCGAGCTGGCGATAGCCTTTGTCCAGCTCATCGTCGACGTACACGGCGGCTGTCTGCATGGCCAGTTCGCGCAGGGCATTGAGATTGGTCTGGGAAAAAAAGGCATCAATAGCGGCCCGCGCCTGCTCCGGCAC
The DNA here is from genome assembly GCF_045062345.1 of Pseudomonas sp. 2024-210. Lineage (NCBI taxonomy): Bacteria > Pseudomonadati > Pseudomonadota > Gammaproteobacteria > Pseudomonadales > Pseudomonadaceae > Pseudomonas > Pseudomonas sp. 2024-210. The sequence continues at coordinate 230,633 of NZ_JBJGEJ010000007.1, forward strand.
ATACACCTTGCCTTCGCGCAAACGTTCAAGCAGCTCACGCGGTGGCAGGTCGATCAACAGCAACTCGTAAGCTTCTTGAACAATCCAGTCCGGTACGGTTTCGCGCACCTGTACGCCGGTGATGCCCCGCACCTGATCGTTCAGGCTTTCTAGGTGCTGAACATTGACCGTGGTGTAGACGTCGATACCCGCCGCCAACAACTCCTGAACATCTTGCCAGCGCTTGGCGTGCCGACTGCCCGGGGCATTGCTGTGGGCCAGTTCGTCCACCAGCACTAACTGCACATTGGCGCTGAGCAAACCATCGAGGTCCATCTCTTCGAGCTGAACCCCTCGGTATTCCGAGCGCAACAAAGGCTGCTGAAGCAAGCCGTTGAGCAGCGCCTCGGTTTCGGCCCGACCGTGGGTTTCGACTACCCCTGCGAGCAGCTTTACCCCTTGGCGCAACTGCGTGTGCGCGGCTTGCAGCATGGCGTAGGTTTTACCCACTCCGGGGGCCGCGCCCAGAAACACCTTGAGTCGGCCACGGCCCGCGCGGGGTAAATCGGCTAACAGTGCATCGGCGCGCGAGGCGTTCGACATGAGATTTAACCCGTTATTAGAAAAGCGTTACGCCGCTGATACCCTGCGAGATGTGCGTTGCCCTATTCACCCGCATTCATCAGTGCCAGCGCCCGATTAAGCAGCAATACGTTGACCACTGGCGGGCCTATCAGCGGCTGTTCGATATGTTGTTTCACCAGTTGTTCGACGGTCTGTTCTGGCAAACCGCGTGATGCCGCAACGCGTGCCAGTTGATAGCGAATTGCCGCGGGTGGCAAGTGCGGGTCTAGCCCGCTGCCCGAGGTGGTCAACAGCGCCAATGGCACCGGCCCCTGATCCGCAACCGTCTGCTGCGCGGCACTGGCCTTGATCCGCAGAGCCAGCGCCGGATTGCTTGGCGCCAAGTTACTGGCCGCACTCGCGACGGTGGCAAAGGCTCCCGCAGAGGGCCGAGGATGAAACCAGGTATCGCCACTGAAATCTTGCGCAATCAGGGCCGAACCTTGCACTTGGCCATCGCGGCCATGGATCAGGCTGCCATTGGCCTGCTCGGGGAAAGCCAACTGGGCAATTCCAGTCACAGCCAGCGGGTAAATCACCCCGGTAATGGCGGTCATCAACAGCATCAGGCTCAGGGCCGGGCGTAATAATGAGGTCATGATTTTTTCTCCAAAACCTAAACCAGATGCAGCGCAGTGAGCAGCATGTCGATCAGTTTGATGCCAATGAAAGGCACCACTAATCCGCCCACGCCATAGATCAGCAGGTTGCGTCGCAGCAGTTGCGCCGCATTGGCCGCCTGCACACGCACGCCCCGCAGTGCCAACGGGATCAGCACGACAATGATCAGCGCGTTAAACACAATGGCCGACAGGATCGCGCTCTGCGGACTGTGCAGGTGCATCACGTTAAGCACCCCCAGTTGCGGGTAGATCGAGGCGAACAGGGCCGGCAAAATCGCGAAATATTTGGCCACGTCATTGGCGATGGAGAACGTGGTCAGCGCGCCGCGTGTCACCAACAGCTCCTTACCGATTTGCACCACGTCCAGCAGTTTGGTCGGGTCGCTGTCGAGGTCGACCATGTTGGCGGCTTCGCGTGCCGCCTGCGTGCCATCGTTCATCGCCATGCCCACGTCCGCCTGAGCCAGGGCCGGTGCGTCGTTGGCGCCATCGCCACACATGGCCACCAGCCGCCCGTCATTTTGCTCGTGGCGGATACGCGCCAGCTTTTTCTCTGGAGTAGCCTCTGCCAATACGTCATCCACCCCCGCCTCGGCCGCAATGGCTGCTGCAGTCAGCGGGTTGTCGCCCGTTACCATCACCGTGCGAATGCCCAACGCGCGCAGTTCGGCAAAGCGCTCGCGTATTCCTGGCTTGACGACGTCCTTGAGGTGGATCGCCCCCAGCAACTTGCCTTGGGCACACACCAGCAAAGGCGTGCCGCCGCTTTGAGCGATTTTGTCTATTTCGCGCGACAGGGCGGGCAGTACTTCGTGGCGGGCCAGGCCAACGAATGCCAACACCGAGTCCACCGCTCCCTTGCGGTAGATCCGACCCTGACAGTCGATACCCGACAAGCGTGTTTCAGCGGTGAAAGGCACCGCACTGAAATCCGCAGTGCCAGGCTCCGGCAAGGTGTGCAGGCCGCGAACAAACTCGACGATAGACTTGCCTTCGGCAGTTTCGTCCGCCAACGACGCCAGTAAAGCCCCTTCTGCCAACTCTTTGGCAGTCACGCCGGGAGAGGCATACAGCGCCGTACAACGGCGGTTACCGAAGGTGATGGTGCCGGTTTTATCGAGCATCAGCACATGCACATCGCCTGCTGCCTCGACCGCACGGCCGGACTTGGCAATCACATTCAGTCGTACCAATCGGTCCATGCCCGCAATGCCGATGGCCGACAGCAAACCGCCAATGGTGGTCGGAATCAGTGTCACCAGCAGTGCCACTAGAAACACCAGCGGCAAGCTGCCACCGGCAAAGTAGGCAAAGGGCTGCAAGGTCACGACAACGATCAAAAAGATCAGGGTCAGACCGATCAGCAGAATATCCAGCGCCACTTCGTTCGGGGTTTTCTGCCGTTTGGCGCCTTCGACCAGTGCAATCATGCGATCCAGAGTCGACTCGCCCGGGTTGGCACTGATCCGCACCAGCAACCAGTCCGACACCAGCCGGGTGTTGCCGGTGACCGCCGAGCGGTCGCCCCCCGACTCTCGAATCACCGGCGCAGACTCACCCGTGATCGCAGCTTCGTTGACGGCCGCAATGCCTTCTATCACTTCACCATCGCCGGGGATCATTTCGCCCGCTTCGACGCGCACCACATCGCCTTTGCGCAGGCGCGTGGCGGGGACCACTTCAAAACTGCCCCCACTGGTCCTGCGCCTTGCGCTCAAGCCAACGCTGCCGGCTTTGAGACTATCAGCGCGGGCCTTGCCTCGGCCTTCCGCCAAGGCTTCGGCGAAGTTGGCGAACAGCACGGTAAACCACAGCCAAACGGCGATTTGCACCGCCACCGCGGTGGGCACTGCCGGGTCGGGCAACAGGCACAGGATCGTGGTGAAAATGGCGGTCAATTCCACCACCAACATTACCGGCGACCGCTTGAGCTGGCGCGGGTCGAGTTTGACGAACGCTTGCCCTAAAGCCGGTCGCCACAGGTCGGCAAACGCCGTCTTTGCTGACTGATGAGGATGGGTTTCAGGGACGGATAACATCTTTGAATCAGGCGCAGGCATATTCATCATCGTGTCCTTAGAAACCCGGAGTCAGTTGTTCAGCGATGGGGCCAAGGGCCAGAGTCGGCAAGAACGTCAGGCCGCCCACCAACAAAATGGTCATCGTTAACAGCGCCACAAACAGCGGGCCATGGGTCGGAAAACTGTTCTGGTCAATAGGGGCTGTTTTCTTCAGCGCCAGACTGCCTGCCAACGCCAGCACGGGGAGGATGTAGCCGAAGCGTCCGATCAACATGCCCAAACCCAGCATCAGGTTGTAAAAGGGCGTATTGGCATTGAGCCCGGCAAAGGCTGAACCGTTGTTGGCACTGGCCGAGGTAAAGGCGTAGAGAATCTGACTAAAGCCATGGGGGCCGGGGTTACTGACCGAAGCCACAGCGCTGGGCAAAACAGCCGCCACGGCGCCCAAGACCAATACACCCACCGGCATCACCAGCAACGTGATCACCAGCCACTGGACTTCCTTGGCCTGAAGCTTTTTGCCAAGGTATTGCGGGGTTCGGCCAATCATCAAACCGGCCAGAAAGACGGCGATAAGCACGTTCAGCAACATCCCGTAAAGCCCCGCACCCACCCCGCCGAAGATCACCTCGCCAACCATCATGTTGACCAGTGCAACCATCCCGCTCAGGGGGGTAAGGCTGTCGTGCATGCCGTTCACCGAACCATTGGAAGCCGCGGTGGTGGTTTCAGCCCATAACACCGTCCCGGTGGTGCCAAAGCGTACTTCCTTACCCTCCAGCGGTGCGCTTTGCTCCACCAGCGGGCTATTGAGTGCGGGGTTGGGTTGATATTCGGCATATAACGCGGTACCGCCACCGATCAGAAACAGCGCCAACATACAGGCGATAATGGCCCGGCTCTGACGCAGATCCTTGACGTAATGGCCGAAGGTAAACACCAGCGCAACCGGAATCAAAATGATTGACGCCAACTCGAACAGGTTGCTCCACGCGGTCGGGTTTTCAAACGGGTGGGCCGAGTTGACGCCAAAGAAACCGCCGCCATTGGTACCCAATTGCTTGATGGCAATTTGACTGGCCGCCGGCCCCAGCGGGATCACTTGATCGGCGCCCTGCATCGTCACGGCATTGACGTAATGGCTGAAGGTTTGCGGTACGCCCTGCCACACCAGAAACAGTGCCAGCAACAGACACAGCGGCAGCAGGCCATACAACGTAGCGCGAGTCATGTCAGCCCAGAAGTTGCCTAACGTGCTAGCCGAGCGACGGCTGATACCACGACACAGAGCGACCAGTACCGCCAGACCTGTGGCGGCACTCACAAAATTCTGCACAGTCAGGCCGGCCATCTGGCTGAGGTAGCTCAGCGAGGCTTCGCCGCTGTAACTTTGCCAGTTCGTGTTGGTGACAAAACTCACCGCCGTGTTGAAGGCCTGAGTCCATTCCTGCCCTGGCAATTGCTGAGGGTTGAGCGGCAGGTATTGCTGAAACACCAGCACCGAGAACAACAGCAAAAAACCCGCGAGATTGAACATCAGCAATGCCAGGGCATACTGACGCCAGCTTTGCTCACGGCTTGGGTCAACGCCCGCTACGCGATAACAGAGTTTCTCGACAGGCCCCACGACCGGCGTGAGCCATGTCCGTTGACCTTCCATAACCTTGTAGTAAAAACGGCCCAACGAGGGTGCGGGCAACAGCACCAGCGCAAAGAAGGCCAGCACCAACGCATAGTCATAACTGTGCATACCCGCTCCTAGTTCCGATCTGCGCGCAACAGCGCAACCAGCAGATAAACGAACAGCCCGAGGGCCAGCAGCAGTGACACTCCATCCAGTACACCCATGACAACTCTCCCCAGAACGGCATGCGCCGCGTGTAGGAAGATTGTGAGGAGTCAGGGTGTAAAGGATCGAGATCGAGGGGAATGCCGGGGCATAAAGAAAGTGTAAAAATGCTGACGCCCTTTGAGAAGGCTGCGCACCTTCAGTCAAGGCAGGTTTCATATATAGGAATCATCACTGTCATAGCTGGTATCACTGTGAACATCTTCACCATAGGTGGCCTTTTTATGCGCAACCTTTTCTTTGCGGATAGCTTTGATCAGGCGCTGTATGTGTTTGTCATTATTATCTCTGAGACCTTTCTTATATTGATTCAAAAGGTAACTTCGACCCGGCTCGGTATCACTGACTGCCATACCTGTGGCATCGCTCATCAAACGTGGATGGCGTAATACCTGAGAGGGTAAATGGCCATTCGAATTGCCCAGAGAGATGTTTCTCAGCCCGACAATATAGTCTGGCGTCGAGGCGGCTGAGGCAGCTAAAGGCTTCAAATAAGCGAGCGGCTGGACATTGTTCAGCACACGTTGATGCATCCACTTGGACGTTGATGCCAACGAAGTCATATCAGCCCCATTCAAATGGGCGATGATTTTATGAAAGGGCACATCAGGCAAGTTGGATATCTTTAACTTCAAGGGCGCTTTAAATCGTGTGACGGCTTTAAGCACTGTCGCCATTATGCGAAGCGACATATGACCATCCCGATCCTGTCTGTTGACCGGATCGCCCAAGCAATAGGAATAGGCATTGACACCGCCTTCGGCAAAAGGACTCAAGCTGTCCGGGCTGTTAAAGCGCATCAACACGGGGTTGTAGGCTCTGTACCCATTGCCTAAAAGATAATGCCCGGTAACCGGATCGGGCCGCTCACCATTAAACTTCAACAGGCTGCTAAAACCGTGCAGAGCAGAGCAATATCCATAGGGTGTAAAACGTTGATGAGAACGCCCGGTACTCGGGACACCTGAAACAGTGCGTTGCCTGTCAGTGATATACAACTGAGCCTGAGCGTCATCCTGCTGAGCCAGCAAGAGATCCTCGTGCTGAAAAAGTCGAGTGCTCTGATACCCTTGCAAACACGTGGTTAAATGTTTTTTTCGGTAAAACAGATGGCAATCCGATAAGGCAGTTTGTTGTGACCCGACCCAGCGATCAAACGGGTCGTATCGGTATTTGCATTTCAGTGCGGGTTTATCAGACATAAGAGGAACCTCCACTATTGGTCTCTCCAGTTTGGTACGGTTACAACAACACTACAGCTCATAGAACAAACGGGAGAGTGCAGATCGCCCTCAATGCACCTGACGTTAGTGTAAAAGCGGCGTATCACAGGCATACGCCCGAAGCTGAACCAGCAGGGCCATCAAAGTCCGCGTATGGCATTACCTGTCTTTAGCGCTTTGGCATCGTGGGCGCCCCCCATGACCCCGCCTATTGAATTGAAGGTGACACCGACGACCCTTTCAGGGCCAAAAGTGTTGGTCATCCAATGATGGGCCGCTTTGAAGTGGGCAGTCGAATTGTGAATTTCGCCTCGCTCGACTGACTTCACCAGAGAGCCGTAGTGCGCTCCCGCAGCTTTATCAAGAGGGATGCCATGAGTGGCCAGATTGTGATTCACCGTATTCAAGGCGCGCGAAAATGTCTGAGTTAAAGGCTTTTCTGAAGTTGCACTGTGAATTAGCTGACGTCCTGCCGAAGTGAAATCCGGAAGACTTTTACTCCCGACAAGCGCTTGAGACGCCAGAGTCACGGTCTCTTTCGCTTTGATGATTGCCTTTGGCACTTGGGCTGGATTGGCAGCAGTAAATAAGGCCAACACAGAAGCTAGCTGCACAGGCAAGCGAACATGCCCGCTGGGGTCTTGCCAATTGAGTGGGTCACCTGAGCAATAGGCGTAAGCATTAACCCCTCCCTTGTCGAACGGACTCAACGTGTCCGGGCTGCAAAAGCGCATCAAGACAGGGTGATAGACACGTGAGCCATTGCCCAACACGTAGCATCCGGTTAACTCATCTCGCCACTCGCCGTTAAAGCCCAGCAGAGTGCTCCCGACGCTTGAATCATGAAGATAACCGTACGGGGTATAACCTTGGGGGATGTATAAGTGGGTGCTCCAATCACTCATGACTGAGCCTTGCACGTCAGTGGCCAGTAACAACGTCGTGCGATCTGAGCACTGCTGGGCCAATAACAGGTGTTCGCTGCGCATAACAGTGGTTTGACCACGGTCATGCATTTCAGTGGTGATGCGATCGAGCTGATAAAAGCGCCGGGTAGACCCTCGACTTACCGAGGTAGAGCCGACCCAGCGATCCAGTGGATCAAATCGGTATTCATACAGCGCTGTATTTTTTGAGGCAGGCATAGAGGAAGCTCCGGGATAGAGCCTTCAGTCTGACCAAAGCTATGCCGCCATCCTAGTTGACAGAGTTGACGGGAGGCTTCGTCTGTTGCCGCCCGCTCTCACAGGATTAATGCAAAAGAGGCGTATCCAGTACTTCAGAATCTGCACCCAACACACTTTCGCTCAACTGCACAAAGGCCTCTGTGTTGACCTTGTCCATGCGCATCAGCGCTTGGCTGACGTCATCGAGCGAGCGTTTGTTGTGGGTTTGCAAACGAATTTCGCGGTCCAGGGCCTGCATTAATGTGACCGCCCGCGCCACCATTGCCGGGCTAACCTGCTGGCCGCGAAGTCGGGTCACACCCTTCCCGGCTGTATTGAGCCTGTGTTGCAACGCCTGATAACGCTCATCGCTCATGCCACCGGCACGGCGCATCAGCACTATGGCGTAATACTCGCTCAACCCTTCGCCAATCCATCCATGCCCCGGCTCATCGTTGATGGCGCTGAACACCTGAACCACTTCACGCAATAATGGGCTGCTGCCGCTCTCACTGACCAATGGCAGGCCGCTGTACAGATAGATTGAGTTGCGTGCCGCCGAACTGCCTTTCCACATCGGGCTCGCGGCCCCCACAATCAACAACTTGGCGGGATTGCGCGGGAACACGGCTTGAACGTGGGGCCAGACGAACGTCAATAAGGTCAACACATCCATGCGGTGCATGCCTTGACCTTTCGGGGCGGCGACAGTGACGTCGGTTTCACCCAACGTGGTGCGACGACTGCCCAGCGTGCCAGCCAGCATCCAGCCCGTGGGTCGATCGAATAATCGCGACACGTCATCAATGCGAAAGCGGTTTTTGCCGATGCGTGGCCACGCAGTTTCGACACTCTTCCAGCCGTCTGGCAACTCAAACTCCAGACGCGACACCAACTCAGTGCCGTCTTGCTGATCCAGCGCAGCCGGCGGTACCAGTTGTTCGCCCCGAAACAACGCCCACTGGGGCGTCATCAGCGTATCGAAGCTGCCGTTTTTACGTAACTGATTCAAGCGCACACGGTAAGAGAGGCTGGCTTTGCCCGGCGTCGGATGCCAGACGCCTCGGCTGTGGCCAGCGTCTGGACTCAGTTGCCATTGGCCGTCCGCCTTGAAGTCGCTGTAGCTGCCCGTTGCGCCCAAATCGAAATCCAGACTGCGCACCGCAGCGCCATCCGCCAGCGTCAAACGCACCAGTGCCTGATTGCTTTGCGGCAACAGGCGCACGTGGTAGTCCAGATCTACTTTTTGGGCGGCCCACAGCAGACTGCTGACCATCACCAGTGCCAAGCCCAGAGGTAATTGGTAACGCAGCGGCATACACACTCCTTCGGCTACCGCTTCGGCACTTAACCGGCGCGGAAAATCAGATGATCTTCCCAGTCGTCTTCCGCCACGCTGCCTTCGGCGAGCATGCGCCCTGATTGGGAAATACGCTCGTGATGCACAGCATCAGGGTCGCCGCACACCAAGTGATGCCACAACGGTAGATCTTTGCGCTCGCTGACCAATCGGTAACCACAGGTCGGCGGTAGCCACTTGAACGATTCGGCCTTGCCCGGCGACAACTGAATGCAATCGGGGACCGTGTCCCGACGCTTGGGGTAATCGGTGCACTGGCAGGTTTTCAGGTCGAGCAGTTTGCAGGCAATGCGCGTGTAGTAGACGCTGTTGTCTTCCTCGTCTTCGAGTTTTTGCAAGCAGCACAGGCCGCAGCCGTCGCACAGCGACTCCCATTCCTCTTGATCGAGTTGATCGAGGGTCTTGCGGATCCAGAACGGTTCAACTTTTGCGGCCATGGCTCAAACATCAACATCAGGGAGTGGAAAGGCCGCCAGTCTAGTGCCCATGGCTTCGCGGGCCAAGTGCTAGTGACTGACGGTGTAACAGGACTTGTCACAATGGGGGCCTAACAGTAGCTTTGTACCCTCACTTACACTCGGGAAACTCGAATGCCAGCGTCCAACCGCATTGCCGAACACCAGATTGATGAGCAATTTACTCAACGCTGGTCGCCTCGTGCCTTTACCGACGAATCCCTTGATAAAGCCACCCTGCTGAGCTTTTTCGAGGCCGCCCGCTGGGCACCTTCTGCCTACAACGCCCAGCCTTGGCGATTTTTGTATGCGTTGCGTGGCACACCCGAGTTCGAGCGTTACCTGAGCTTGCTGGTGGAGTTCAATCAGGGGTGGGCCAAACACGCTGCCGCGCTGGTGGTCATTGTTTCGAAAACCACCTTTGCAGCACCGGGTACGACCGAAGAGAAACCGGCGCCGACCCATGCCTTTGACACAGGCGCCGCCTGGGGTCATCTGGCGCTGCAAGCGCACCTCAGCGGCTGGCACACCCACGGCATGAGTGGCCTGGATTACGAGCGTGCCCGCCGGGAGCTGAAAATCCCTGAAGGTTATGCGGTTCAGGCCATGGTTGCCATTGGCAAACGAGGTGACAAGGCAACCCTGGTGGATTACCTGCAAGCCAAAGAAGTGCCAAGCCAGCGCGTACCGCTGAGCACATTGGTCGCTGAGGGTGATTTCAGCGTGTAAGACCCGTAGCAGATGCCGCAGGCAGCGTTCGATTGCACAACGATCGCAACGACTGAGCCTGCGGTTCACCGTGTGAACCGTTGTTTGTGAATTTACGACGGCTACGCCGCCGATCGCAGCCTCCGGCAGCTCCTACAAGTTTTAATCTCAATAACCGCGCTCAAAATCCACTTCGCCGTAGGTGGTTTCACCGGCTTGAAACGCCCGCAAATTGTCGACAAACAATTGCACCATCATCTGCGGTGATGTCGGCGCCGAGCTGTGCCCGGTCAACAGCAAACCCCAAGCGGTCCAAAAGGGGTGCTTGGCCGGTAACGGTTCCTGACGGCACACATCAATGATTGCACCGGCCAGATGGCCTTGACGTAATGCTTCAACCAGATCGGCGTCCACCACCGCTACACCCCGTCCAACGTTCATAAACACGCCGTTGGGGTTGAACAACGCAAAGAGTTCGGCATCGTACAAGTCATGGGTGTCAGGCGTGTTGGGCAACAGATTGATGACGTAGTCCATCTGCCCGACCAGTCGCGGCAACTCACTTAGGGTCGTCACCTCTTTGAACGGCGCCTGTTCACGAGTGCTGCTGGCGACGGCATACAACTCAACCCCGAACGGAAGCAGGAACTGCGCCACGGTCTGACCGATGTCTCCGGCACCGACAATCAGCACTTTGCGTCCGACCAGACTTTGCCCCGTTCGGCTGTCCCACTTGCGCTCGACTTGACTGACCAGCCGCGCCATCACTTCGCGTTCGTGACCCAACATGTAGGTCAACACGTACTCGGCCATGACCTGCCCGAAAATACCCACCGCCCGACTCAGGCGATAGTCACGCCCCAGTCCGGGTGCCAGCAAGGGCGTGATCCCGGCCCAAGTCGATTGCAGCCATTGTGGCGTATGCCCTTGGCGCAACAGGGTCGCCAATAAATCGGGTTGCCCCAGCCACACCGGGCAATCAGCGGCCATTTGAGCCAGCTGTGCAGAATCGCCACTGGTCTGTATGTCCAGCTGCGGTGCAGCGTGTTGGAGGAGCTTGGCGTAAAGCGGGTAATCGTGTTCGGCAATCAGGACGCGCATGCTTCTAACCTTCTTAAAACACTGTCAGCGCCCTTCGCCCAGGTTTGCCCCGTCGCGCTCGGCCACCGTCAATCAAATTCAGTCCATGTGAGACAGGCGCCCGGGCCCGGGCACCTGAGGCAGTCCTTACATGGGGTCGTTGCGACGCAAAAGCTCTTCGGGCAAGTGCTCAATGTATTCGTCTTCGGCGGGCGGCATTTGCAGGTGATAGCCCTGGGTTTCCAAGTTATCCAACACCTTGGTGATGTCTTCACGCGACAGTTTGCGTTCCGGCGTCAACACCAGATCAAACGCGTGGACCGGTTTGCCGAACGCCAGCATCAGGGTTTCGGGTACGCGTTCAAGGGCATCGGCCTTGAGCACGTACAAATACATTTCGTTGCGTTTGGTACTGCGATAGATCGAGCAAATACGTTTCAAGAAGGTTCTCCAGCGCAGGACAGGCAATCAAGCAACGCCTGCCCCATCAGCTCACGGCGCCATCCACGCAGTGAGTCCGGCAATTGATAAGGCCCATTGGGAAAGCCACTTTTGACCAGCGCTTCCAGGGTTTTTTTGCGCAGCATCAGCTCTGGCGCAATATTGAGACGCTCGGCCAATTCCTGGCCAACGGCGCGCAAGCGTTTGATCAGCAGTGCAGCCTCAACCGGCAATGGCTCAGGGACAGCGGGTGGCCATTGTTCGGGCGGTAGACTGCCAGCACGCTTGATCAGGTCCAGTAAAAATTCACCATCCTGACGCACGGTACGCGGGTGCATGTCTTCAATACGCGCCAGCGACACCAGATTATCGGGTTGGGTTTTGGCTAAAGGCCACAATGCATGTTCACGCACCACTCTATTTCGTGGCAGGTCGCGGGCACGGGCTTCTTTTTCGCGCCAGGCACAGAGCTCACGCAGCACCGCCAACTGATCCCGTGACAGTTTCCAGGCCAGCTTCGCCTCCCGGTAAACCTCATAAGGGTCTACTTCGCGGCGCAGATTGGCAACCAGCTCTGCACCGTCCTCAAGCACCCAGGCGTACTTTTCATCCGACAGACGCGGACGCAACAGTACATAGACTTCGGCCAGATGCAGGGCATCTTCAGCGGCATAGCTGATCTGAGTGTCCGACAATGGACGTTGCAGCCAGTCAGAACGGGTTTCGCCCTTGGGCAGGTCGAGATCAAGGACCTCTTTGACCAAACGCGAATAACCCATGGAAAAACCGAGGTTGAGGTAAGCCGCTGCCAACTGGGTGTCGAATAACGGCACAGGCAAACTGCCCGTAAGGCGCAACAACACTTCGAGGTCTTCGCTGCAAGCGTGCAGCACTTTGACCACGGACGTGTTCTCCAACAGGTCAGCCAGAGGCTGCCAATTGTCGATGGTCAGGGGGTCGATCAGATAAGCCCGCTCACCGTCACCGATCTGGATAAGACCGGCAATCGGATAAAAGGTATCGACCCGCATAAATTCGGTGTCGAGGGCTACAAATGGCAAATGTTGCCATTTGGCACAATGCTGGCCGAGGCTATCGTTGTCGCGAATCCAGTGAATATCGATGGCCACACGGCTCTCCCTTGAAGAATGGCGCGCAGTATATATCGCCGCCAGACCTTATCGGGTAATGACAGGCAATCTAAACGACGAAAATACCTACAGAAATAAAAGTAACGGACTTCGTGCTTTTTATATTTTTATAGGTAACTTTCTCAAGCCTGTGTCATCGCGAGTCGGAGCGAGTGGCAAGGGTAAAACGGAAATTCATACCTCACGCGCTGACTTGTAACAGGACAATGCCAATCAATTCGCCTGGGTGGGACCAGCGCGGCTGACCGACAAACAAGAGGATGAACTGAATGTTTTCACTTAAAAAAATGTCTCTTTGCGCCATCTCACTGGTTGGCCTCACGGTATTCACCAGTGCAGTCATGGCTAAGCCCGCAACGTTGGACAGCGTCGTACAACACGCCGCCGGCGAGATCATGAAGGCTCACGACATCAGCGGTCTTGCCATTGCGGTGAGCCATAACGGCACGCAGCAATTTTACAGTTTCGGTGTGGCCTCCAAAGCGACTCAAGCACCCGTTACGCCCGACACAGTGTTTGAAGTCGGCTCAATCAGCAAGCTCTTCACGGCCACCTTGGCCACCTATGCACAGGCCAACGGCCAGCTTTCCCTGACTGATCCCGTCGATAAATACCTGCCAGCACTGCAAGGCAGTGCCTTCGGCAAAGTCCCCCTCCTGCATTTGGCAACCCACACCGCGGGCGGATTCCCGTTGCAAGTTCCCGAGAGCGTGCAAAACGAGCAGCAATTGATGGCTTATCTGAAAGCCTGGAAGCCCATCTACCCATCCGGTACACAGCGTAGCTATGCCAACCCCAGCATTGGCGTGCTGGGCATGATTGCGGCCAAAAGCATGAACCAGCCTTTTGAATCGGCTATGCAGAAAACCCTGTTTCCGGCATTGGGCCTCAGCAGTAGTTACCTGCAAGTACCCGCCGACAAAATGTCGCTTTACGCCCAGGGCTACAACGCCGACAACCAGCCGGTAAGGGTCAATCCCGGCGTACTGGCCAATGAAGCGTATGGCGTGAAAACCAGCGTGCGCGACTTGATTCATTTTGCCGAGCTGAACACCGCGCTGGGCAAACCCCAGACCCAGATCCAGCGTGCCATTGAGCAGACCCATACCGGCTACTTCCAGGTCGGGCCAATGACTCAGGATTTGATCTGGGAGCAGTATCCTTACCCGGTCACACTGAAAAACCTGCTGAGGGGCAACTCAAACAAAATGGCCTACGAGAACAATGACGTCCTGGCCTTGAACCCGCCCATGGCGCCACGAAAGGCTGTATGGATGAATAAAACCGGTTCAACCTCTGGCTTTGGTGGCTATATCGCGTTGATCCCCATCAAAAAACAGGCCGTGGTAATCCTGGCCAACAAAAACTACCCCAACCGTGAACGCATCGAACTGGCGTACAAAATATTCAACGCCTTGAACTAGGGTCTGTTCCCGTTTCATTGCTAGCCGCGTCGCTGAGTCAAATTTAGCCAGGCAAGGCGCAGAGCGAAGGGAATGGTTGTTCCCTTCCCAAGCTCTGTAACGCAGCCTGGCTAAATTTGACACAGGGCCCGAAGGGACGATAGCCCACGTGGGGCAGGGCTGCGTTGCTCGAAGCTTAATGGGAATAACCAAACCACGCCTCTCGCGCCTTTCCCTAAACCCCGTGGGCTTTCGTCGCGGCTGCAATGAAACGGGAACAGACCCTAGGCTTTTTTAACTAAAACATAAATGCTGCCCAGCCTACGGCCGGGCAACATATCGTAATGCTTGAGGATGCTGAAGCCTGCCTGGGCAAATTGCACTTCCACATCCTCCTTGCGTACCACAATCCGTGTGAAGTTGTTGAGCAGGTGCGACGAACTTCTCATGCACAGCGACACGATGAGGCTATCGCGGCTCACGCGGTGTAATTCGCGCAGGATGGCAAGACGGTGCTCAGCGTTGTGCACGTGGTGAAACAGCTGCATGCAAAAAATGCTGTCTACCGCGTTAGCGGGCATATCGATAGAAAACACAGCGCTTTTGAACAATTTGATTCGAGCCAGCAAACTCGCGGGGTGATGCGTTTGTGCATGATCGAGCATGCTCTGGGAAGAGTCGGCCGCGAGAATCACCCGATTGCCGTGTTCGGCCAGAACGGGCCAGAAGCGCCCTGCGCCGCAAGCGATATCCAATACCAGCCCCGGCTCACCGGCGACCTTGAGCGCGCGACGTACCAATTGATTTTCGCGCCATGCAGTCCACCGTCGGGTTAACCCTTGCGGGCGCACTTCAAGGCAGACCTGTGCATGTTCGCGATCATAGCGTTCGGCGAATTCAAGCTCAAAGGTGGACGGTGGCTGAGTGGACATGCCCGCTGACTCGTAGGTTTATTAATGTTCTGCGAGTAGGTTAACTGGGGTCCAGTGAAAAAAATGTCAGGGTGTCTGGCTGCAAGCTAGAAGCTAGAAGCTGCAAGCCGATCCGCTCTTACTTACCGCTTGTAGCTTGTAGCTTGCCGCTAGCCCCAACCCCCTACGCTTGATGCAAATACCAACGCCAATCCTGTTCCCCCACTTGCCCCATAAACTGCCGATACTCGGCATTTTTGACCGCCAGATATACCTTCAAGAATTCAGGCCCAAAGGCTTCTTTCGCCCAATGCGAGGCTTCCAATGCCCGCAAGGTGGTCAACCAATCGGTCGGCAGCCTTTCGCTGGCCTGCGCATAGCCATTGCCTTCTACCGGCGCACCTGGATCTCGCTCTTCACGGATACCCCGATGGATGCCCGCCAAAATCGCAGCCGCCGCCAGATAGGGGTTAGCGTCAGCGCCACAAATTCGGTGTTCGATATGCCGCGAAAACGCCGGACCTCCCGGAACCCGCAAGCTCACGGTACGGTTATCGACCCCCCAGGTGGCGGCCAACGGCGCATAGCTGTTGCTCTGAAAACGGCGGTACGAGTTGGCATTCGGACAGAACATGAGCAATGAATCGAGCAAGGTGCTGAGCATCCCGCCCACGGCGTGGCGCAATAATGGCGTGCCGTCAGGCGCTTCACTGGCGAACAGGTTATTGCCGTCTTTATCGGCCAGACTCACGTGCATATGCATGCCTGTGCCCGCCAAGTCATCAAAGGGCTTGGCCATAAAGCAGGCAAGCATCCCGTGTTTATGTGCCACGCCTTTGACCAGGCGCTTGTAACGCACGGCTTCATCCATCGCTTGCAGGGCGTCGTTGCGGTGTTCCAAGGTGATTTCCACCTGCCCCGGCGCGTATTCAGAAATGGCCGTGCGGGCTGGAATCCCTTGCAGCTTGCAGGCGCTGTACAGATCCGCCAAAAACGGTTCGATTTGCTCCAGCTCTCGCAGTCCATACACCTGAGTGGCGCGCGGACGTTGACCATCTACATCACGTGCCGGTTGCGGGCGACCATTGCTGTCGCGCTGGCGATCCAGCAGATAAAACTCCAACTCGGCCGCCATTACCGGGTAATAGCCGTCGGCCTTTAATCCCTCGATAACCTTGGACAACAGATGCCGAGGATCGGCCACGGTGGCCGGCATGCCTTCTTGCGGGTGCATGCTGACTTGCACCGCCGCCGTCGGTATCAAGCGCCAAGGCATGCGCTGCAAGCTGCCACTGACGGGATAAGCGCGACAGTCAATATCGCCCACGTCCCAGACCAACCCGGTGTTTTCAACATCATCACCATTGATGTTCAGGCCCAGGATCGTACTCGGCAGGGGGCGCCCGCTTTTATAGATTTCCAGCAATTCATCGCGGTGCAACAACTTGCCCCGCGGCACACCGTTGTTGTCGAGGATAAACAGCTCGAACATTTCGATATCAGGGTTATCAGACAGAAAATTCTGGGCTTCTTGCAGTGTCGCAAATGCAGTCGTTGTACTCATGGCAATACTCGTAAATTCATATCTGAAGGGCGTAAAGGCACGCCGAGACTGCAACCCAGAGAGGCCGCAGACGTTCAAGATTTAACGGAATGTACGGGTATCCGGCGGGCGGGCATGTCGACAGTGAAACAAAGCCCAGAAGGCCAGTTTCGAAGGAAGGAGACAGAGATGATGGGCGGGTAGAAGAAACCCCAGGCGGCTCTCAACAGGGAGCGCAAGGCACTGCGGCGCTTCATGACTGGAATAATCAGCCTTTTTGACAACCATGCTCACAACCACACCGCATTGGGGACGCCCAGCCTCACACGATTTATGGCGTTTATCAAATACTGAGTTTCAGACCTTTAGGTTCGTCCTGAGTAAACATAACGGTCGATCCTCTTTTTATTCCCTTCACCTGCGCAGCCGAATCAAAGCTTTTTGCGCGAAAACCACATGTGTTTTTTCTTAGCACCAGGGAGAGAGAACACATAGGCCATGGCTACAAAGAAAGAGAACCACTGCGCTCCATAACTTGTATTTTTATCGATGACGGGTAAATACCCCGTTTTAGCATGAAGGACATGAACGCCTATAAAAAAAATATTAAGCATCGCAACCCCGTAAAACTTGAGTGCGCTATTATCGTTTCCCGACCACGCAAAACTTGCCCAAAAAGAAGGCAGATAACATACCAAACTAACAAAAACTAAGGCCACATAGAATAAATAGCTACTCATCTCTACCCCCCCCAATACTCATACAATGTCTGCAATGTATTTACATCAGAGGTCTTTCCAATCGCGGCACCACCTACGGTATTACGCTGAAAGCCATAAAGATAATCAGCGCGAACATGCCTGAACAACCTCCAGGATTCTGGCTTCAATACCAACCTTCCCGCACCATAAACAGACCCTGCCAAGTCCACGACGCCATATGCAATATTGCCTTCGCGCTCTGTCCCGCCCACTGCTTTGGCTACGGAGTGATAGACTTTTCGGATGGGGCCTTGAGTATCGGAGCGTCCCGATAAAAGATTACGACCGTTTTCATAAATATTATTCCCGCCCTGAAGCATCAGTGGCGCCCCTATGCCTAAACACATGCTTCCTGCCGAGAAATAACAAATGCCGCCCCCCATGGCGACTTGCATACCGCCAGCCGCAACGCCCACCCCTAATAACGTTTGGTCCAGTAAGGTGTGCTTCACCAGTGCGCTGCGTTGTTTATTAATGGCGTCAAGTCCCTGCTCGGTGCTTTTCTTGCCGTTATAAACGTCCTGAACAATACCCCGTGTGTACTCCGTTATGTCTCGATTGAATTGCAAGCGAATAGAAAGATTCTTTATTCGCTGTATCCCAACCGTACAGGCCTGTTTCGTCAAAAGATTCACCGCCTGATCTAACGCCCTCACTTCATCATCTGCCAATGAATGCTGCGATTTATCAGATCTCATTTGTCCTCATCCCAACTGCTGTAACCGCTGGTGCCGGCTATATGATGCATCCAGCAAATTTCGCGATAACTCAGGCCCATGACCTCTTGAATGTCGGCATCATTTTCCAGCGTGGCATGGGGCATGACCAGCGTGAGCTCCGTCAAAATGCACCCCGATATATCAATGGTAAAAAAACGCTCCTGAACGCCCATCGGTGAGGTTCGGTAAAAGTTGATCTTGCACTCCAGTATCTCTCTATTGGTCAGGGCTTTCGCCAGTAACGGTGTCGACTTGTCTATGTTTTTTACGATCGCAATGGGTTGATGAGTCGCTCGGTCAAGATTGCTCAGATTCAACAGGGTGTGATTGAAGGAGAGCACCATGACTTCATCGCGATGCCCGGCTTGGCATTTATTGCCAATGGACTCAGGCGTTGAACAGCCTGCCGAGATCAGGCCTTGGCTGTTACCTGAAATACGCATGTAACCGTGATTAGCCATTTGCTGTTTCCCTCTGGTTAAAGAACGCAAGCTAGCGGAGTACTCACCACTTTTATGTAGGAATTCTCTGTTTTTAAAATAATTCTCGTCCCTGTTTTTCTTACGAGGTGTTCAGCCCTGTCACATTTACCCGGCGCATGCTCAGGGGATGGTGGGTCAGACATGAACACATCTTCATCGAACGTTTTAAAAACCGGTGTGGTCGCATGCAGTGTCTATCCTGCTTGGCAACGGTTTTTAACCTGACTCAAGCCACCCGATTTCTTACTTCAAGGAGCCTCCCCATGAGCAGAACGGTTGCCGATTTCATCACCGAAACCTTGCAGCAAGCAGGGGTAAAGCGTGTGTTTGGCGTCGTGGGCGATTCATTGAATGCCTTCACCGATTCGCTGCGCCGTCAGCAGCAGATTGAATGGATTCATATGCGCAACGAGGAGTCAGCGGCCTTTGCCGCCGGTGCCGAAGCGCATTTGACGGGCGAGCTGGCGGTCTGCGCCGGCAGTTGCGGGCCGGGTAACCTGCATTTGATTAACGGTCTGTTTGACGCGCACCGCAGCGGTGTGCCCGTGCTGGCGTTGGCCGCACACATCCCCAGCAGTGAAATCGGCATCGATTATTTTCAGGCCACGCACCCCGAAAGCCTGTTCAAGGAGTGCAGCCATTACGTCGAGCTGGTATCCCATGCCGAGCAGTTACCGCAAATTCTTGAACGTGCCATGCGCGTGGCCATCGCTAAACGTGGCGTGGCGGTGGTGGTGATTCCCGGCGACGTTGCGCTGCAAGCCACCGAGGCCAAAGTGCCTAACTGGATTACCCCTACCCAGCCGCTGATTTGTCCGACTCTGAGTGATATCGACCAATTAGCGTCATTTCTCAATAACGGCAAAAAGGTCACCTTGCTTTGCGGCGCAGGTTGCGCGGGTGCCCACACCGAAATACTGGCGCTGGCCGAGCGCCTTAACGCGCCGATCGTGCATGCCTTGCGCGGTAAGGAGCATGTCGAGTACGACAATCCCTACGACGTCGGCATGACCGGGCTGATCGGTTTCGCCTCGGGTTATAAGGCAATGATGAGCTGTGACACGTTATTGATGCTCGGCACTAATTTTCCCTATCGCCAGTTTTACCCGGAGCACGGGTATATCGCACAAATCGACCTGCGCCCCGAAGCGCTGGGCAACCGTTGCCCGCTGGAATTGGGCCTGATCGGCGATGTGAAGCTGACGTTGCAGGCGGTATTGCCCAAGGTCGACCAAAACCCTGATCGCGAGCATCTGGACAAAGCACTCGACGACTACAAAGTCGCCCGCAAAGACCTCGACGCGCTGGCCGAGAGCGGGCCTGAGAGTTCGATCATTCACCCGCAATACCTCAATCGCCTGGTCAATGAACTGGCCGCGGAAGATGCGATTTTCACCTGTGATGTCGGCACTCCTACCGCTTGGGCTGCCCGCTATTTGAAAATGAATGGCAAGCGGCGACTCGTCGGCTCGTTCAACCACGGCTCAATGGCCAATGCGATGTTGCAGGCGATTGGTGCTCAGGCGGCTTTCCCGTTCCGGCAGGTGATTTCCATGTCGGGGGATGGTGGTTTCACCATGATGATGGGCGATTTTCTGACCCTCAGTCAGGTGGGCTTGCCCGTCAAGGTGATCGTGCTCAATAACGGCACGCTGGGGTTTGTCGAGATGGAAATGAAAGCCGCGGGCTTTCCTGATGTGGGCTGTGATCTGAAGAACCCCAATTTTGCAGCCATGGCTGAGGCGATGGGGGTCAAGGGTATTCGGGTCGAACATCCCGCAGAGCTCGAAGGGGCCTTGCGTGAAGCGTTTAGCCATGACGGTCCGGTGTTGGTGGATGTGGTCAGCGCCCGTCAGGAACTGGTCATGCCGCCCACTAAAACCTTCGAACAAGCCAAAGGCTTCAGTCTGTTTATGCTTAAAACCGTAATGGATGGCCGGGCGCGCGAGTTGATTGATTTGGCCAAAGTCAATTTGTGGCGCTAAGCAACACAAGGTCCAGTACGGGGCACATTACCCTGCTTGACCAGCTGAGGGTTGCGGCAGTGCCCAACCCTCGCCTAATATACGTTCCATATACATTTCATATGGACTGACTGATGGGTATCGTCAAAATCTCCGAGCAAATGCATGAAAACCTGCGTGTCGCCAGTAACGCGCTGAGCCGTTCCATCAATGCGCAAGCCGAACACTGGATGCGCATCGGTATGCTCACCGAGCTGCACCCCAACCTGGATCACCACCAGATCTGCCGCTTGCTGGTCCGTGCCGAGCAGGCGGGCGGCCTTGACCTGAATGCAGCTTTGCAAGACACACCTGTGACCACTGGAGCGCACGCATGAAGGCCAACGTCGTTATCAACAGCCCGGCACAGATTGCCCAGTCAAAAGTGGCGGGGAAACTGGCCGCCGAGGTGTTGGCCATGATCGGCGAGCACGTCAAGGCAGGTGTGACCACCAACCAGCTGGACAAAATTTGCCACGACTACATCGTCAATGTGCAAAAGGCCATTCCCGGTAACGTGGGCTATCACGGCTTCCCGAAAACCGTCTGCACCTCGGTCAATGAGGTGGTGTGCCACGGCATTCCTTCAGACATACCGCTCAAGGACGGCGACATCGTCAATATCGACATCGCAGTGGTCAAGGACGGCTGGTACGGCGATACCAGCCGCATGTATTTCGTCGGCGAGCCAAGCGCGCAGGCGCGGCATTTGGTGAAAACCACCTACGAGGCCATGTGTGCCGGTATTCGAGTGGTGCGCCCCGGCGCCACACTGGGCGATATTGGCCATGCCATCCAGACTTTGGCCGAGCAAGAAGGCTTCAGTGTGGTGCGCGAGTACTGCGGACACGGCATTGGCAAGGTCTACCACGACGAGCCTCAAGTCCTGCATTACGGCTACCCAGGCCAGGGCATGAAACTCAAGACCGGGATGATTTTCACCATTGAGCCGATGCTCAATGCAGGCAAACGCCATGTCAAAACCCTGGCCGATCAATGGACGGTGGTCACCAAGGATTTATCCTTGTCGGCCCAGTGGGAACATATGGTCGCCGTGACCGATGATGGCTTTGAAGTGTTGAGCCCGTGGCCGGACTCGATGGCCGACTTCCCCGCCATCGTCTAACCGAATCAAGACCTGCGCCTGCTGTTTAGGTAGGCGCAGGTCTTGGGTTGACCCTAGATTCTGGACAACGCTTGCGCCAGATCCGCGCGCAAATCCTCGACATCTTCTACCCCGACAGAAAGCCTCACCAGCCCATCACCGATCCCCAGTTGCGCACGGGTGTGAGCCGGAATGCTGGCATGGGTCATGATCGCCGGATGCTCGATCAGGCTTTCGACGCCGCCCAGACTTTCGGCCAAGGCAAAGATATGCACGCTTTCAAGAAAGCGCTTGGCACCCGCCAGATCAGTGTTCAGGTCCACGCTGATCATTCCGCCAAAACCGCGCATTTGCCTGCACGCCACTGCGTGTTGCGGATGGGAAGGCAGGCCCGGGTAATGAACGCGTGAGACCTGCGGCTGATCTTGCAGCCATTGCGCCAGCGCCAGTGCGTTGCTGCAATGTCGCTCCATGCGCAAGGCCAGGGTTTTCACCCCGCGCAAGGTCAGAAAGGCATCAAATGGCCCGGCAATGGCGCCAACGGAGTTTTGCAGGAAGCCCAAACGCTCGGCCAGCTCCGGGTTGGGCCCGACAATGGCAATGCCACCGATAACATCGGAATGACCATTCAAATACTTGGTGGTCGAGTGCACGACAACGTCCACACCTAGCTCCAGCGGGCGCTGCACCCAGGGGCTTGCAAAGGTGTTGTCGGCCACGCACAAAATGCCGCGCGCTCGGCAAATGCCTGCAACAGCGGCCAGATCCGTGAGCGTCAACAAGGGATTGCTCGGTGTCTCGACCCAGACCATCCGCGTGTCATCGCACAACGAGGCTTCGAAGGTCGCAAGGTCTGTCATGTCGACAAAACTGAAGCGATGCCCGGCGCTGCGCTGGCGAACCTTGTCGAACAGACGAAACGTGCCCCCATACAGATCATTGCCGCAGACGACATGTGAACCGGCGTCCAGCAACTCAAGCACCGTTGAAATGGCCGCCAGACCGGAAGCGAAGGCGAACGCCTGAGTGCCCCCTTCAAGGTCGGCCACACACCGCTCCAGCGCAAAGCGCGTCGGGTTATGCGAGCGGCCATAATCCAGCCCCTTGTGCACGCCGGGACTTTGCTGCAAGTACGTGGAATTGGCATAAATAGGCGGCATCAGCGCCCCGGTAGAAGGGTCCGGCACCTGCCCTGCGTGAATCACACGAGTAGCAAAGGCATGCAGCGCACGGGGTTCATCATCAAGGCTCATAGTAAGGATCTGCGCAAGTGGTTGAGAAGGTCGACGCGGGTAATCAGGCCGTGAAAGCTTGAGGCGTCAGCAATGATTGCTACCCGCCCACGGTCGAGTTCGGCCCGAAGCTCTGCCAGGCTGGCCCCCGGCGGCAGGATTTGCAGTGTGTCGGTCATGGCGCTGGCCACCGTCAGGCTAAAGTGCGAAGGGTCTTCATGCAGCCCCAGCAAAATATCGGATTCGTCGATCACCCCGACCAGCCGCTGACCGTCCACAAGCACCGGCAATTGCGATACATCGGCCAGACGCATGCGCTGGAAGGCCGTGAGCAAGGTGTCGTCCGGGCCCACGCTGATCACCCGCCCATCTTCAAACCGGCGGGCAATCAGGTCTCGCAGATCCTCGTAGTGGGTGTAGGGGAGCAACCCCTGATCGTTCATCCATTGGTCGTTGTAGACCTTGGACAGGTAACGGGTGCCGGTGTCACAGACAAAACTGACGACCCGCTTGGGCTCGGTTTGCTCGCGGCAAAAACGCAGCGCTGCGGCCAGCAATGTGCCGGTCGAGGAGCCGCCGGCAATACCTTCGGCGCGCAGCAACTGACGAGCGTGATCAAAACTTTCTTCGTCGCTGATCGAGTAGGCATGGCGCACGCTGCTCAAATCGGCAATCGAGGGAATGAAATCCTCGCCGATGCCTTCAACGGCCCATGATCCCGCCTTGCCAATCGTCCCGCTGCGGCTGTATTCGGCCATTACCGAACCCACCGGATCGGCCAGCACCATCGCCAGGTCGGGCTGTACGCGCTTGAAAAAACGGGTCAGGCCGGTCAAGGTGCCTGCCGATCCGACACCGACGACAATCGCATCAAGGTCATGTTGCGTTTGCGCCCAGATCTCAGGCGCAGTACTGCACTCGTGGGCCAGCGGGTTGGCCGGGTTATTGAACTGGTCAGCGAAAAAGGCATCGGGGATTTCACTGGCCAACCTCGCGGCCACATCCTGGTAATACTCGGGATGGCCCTTGCCCACATCGGAACGGGTGATGTGCACTTCGGCCCCCATGGCCTTGAGGTGCAAGACCTTTTCAGTGGACATTTTGTCTGGCACCACCAGCACCACCCGATAGCCCTTGGCCCGCCCCACCAACGCCAACCCAAGGCCGGTGTTGCCAGCCGTCGCCTCGACAATGGTGCCGCCGGGCTGCAAGCGCCCATCGCGCTCGGCCGCGTCGATCATGGCCAAACCGATGCGATCCTTGATTGACCCTCCAGGGTTCTGTGATTCGAGTTTGAGAAACAGTGTGCACAGGCCAGTATCGAATCGGCTGACGCGCACCATGGGCGTATTGCCGATCAATTCGAGAACGGCGGGACGGGCGTTGTGTTGCATGTCGTCTCCTCGTGTGGTTTACGGCGAACATCCATGCAGTAACCATAGCCGCCTTTCTCTTGCTGCAACGTGGGACTGCAACCGCCCATGCCGTGTAGCCGCTGACGAGGAACGAGGCTTCGATCGGCAGCGAAGCTGTCGTGGGCCTGACACGCTGGTGTGTCAGGTACATTGAGCGCTCAGGTTATAGGGACGCTACGCGCCCAATCGCAGCCTCGTTCCTCGTCAGCGGCTACACAACCTATTTGCGCACCTCTGCCTATAAAGATTCTTGGGTCTGATCCAGTCGTTCACGCAGAAATTCAATCAAGGCCTGAACGGCCAGAGAGCGCTGGCGGTGCTGCGGATACACTGCCGAGAGGGCCAGTGGCGCGCTGCGAAAATCGTCCAGCACCCGCACCAGCCGCCCATCCTCAAGGGCAGCGCCGACAATAAACGTCGGCAGATAGGTCAAACCCAAGCCCGCGATGGCCGCGTCCCTCAACAATTCACCATTATTGACCCGCATGCGCCCGCTGACGTGAAGGGTCAATGGCTTGCCGGCCTCTTCAAACCGCCAGGGTACTTGGCGGCCATGACCATAAGGCAGGCAGTCATGGCTGTGCACGTCTGCAGGTACACGCGGTGTTCCGCGCTGCGCCAGATAAGCCGGGCTGGCGCAGTACACACGGTCGATAGTGGCGATGCGCCGGGCAATCAGTGTCGAGTCTTCAAGCACGCCAATGCGCAATGCCAGGTCGTACCCTTCACTGAGCAAGTCTACTGGCCGGTCGGTCAGGTCCACTTCCACGGCGACGTCGCTGTAGCGTTGTAGAAACAACGGCAGCAGACAGCCTAAATGGGCCATCGCAAAGGATAACGGTGCACTCAGGCGCAAGGTGCCGCGCGGTTCACTGGTTTGCCCGGCAATCCCTTGCTCCATCTGCTCCACGTCATTGAGCAGGCGCATGGCCGAGTCGTAATACGTCTGCCCTAAAGGCGTGACGTCCAGCCGTCGGGTAGAGCGATTGAGCAACCGCACCCCCAGTCGCTCCTCCAATTGCATCACACGGCGGCTGACAAATTGTTTGGAGAGGTCCAATTGGTCGGCGGCGGCCGTGAAACTGCCCGAGTCAACGACCTGACAAAAAATACGCATATCTTCAAACGGGTTCATTGTCCCAACCTGGTAGACAGTTAAACCCTTTATAGCCGCTTTTTCCTTCTGCAACACCTGACTAGTCTGTGTTCACCGTCTCCCATCACCCCACCTCGCTAGCCTCTGGAGTGTGCCCATGCCCTTTCTCCTCGCTCATCCGCTGTCCGTGGGTGCCCTGTTGCTGATGCTCGACACCCTGCTCTGGCACGTTCAGCCATTCAAGCAACGGCTGCTGCGGGTGGGTTTGCGACTGGGGCTGTTTATGCTGTTCAGCGCAGTGGTTATCAACGCTGGGGTCAGTCCGTTGCAGGCCCCATTGTTTACTGATGACCCCGTGATGCAAGTGGGCGCCACGGCATTGAGCATTCTGTGGTGGCTGTATGCAGCGCGGGTGCTCACTGAAATGATCGGCCTGGCGCTGATGCGGCGCATTGGTCACAGCGGTCGCTTGTTGCAGGATGTGATCGGTGCACTGGTGTTTCTGGCGGCCATCGTAGCCGCTGCGGCCTACGTGTTGGAACTCCCGATAAAGGGTTTGCTGGCCACCTCCGGCGTGGTGGCCATCGTTATCGGCCTGGCCTTGCAGAGCACCTTGAGCGACGTGTTCTCCGGCATCGTGCTCAACACCACCAAACCGTATCAAGTCGACGACTGGGTCATGATCGACGGGGTTGAAGGCAAGGTACTGGACATCGACTGGCGCGCCACTCACCTGCTGACCAGCGCCGGCAGCACGGCCGTGGTGCCGAACTCGGTGGCGGCCAAGGCCAAAATCGTCAACCTGAGCCGACCGGTCAACCTTCACGGGGTGTCGATCAGCCTGCAGGTGCCCAACCATATTCGTCCGCGCCGGGTACTGGATGCGCTGGAGCGTACGCTACAGGGCAGCAGCCGTTTGTTGCTGAACCCGGCGCCTAAAGCGTTGCTCAAGGACGCTGGGGAGAACCTGTCCGAATACGTCATCAGCGGGTTTATCGCTGATTTGGCGCTCAAAGGTGAGGTGCGTAATCAACTCTACGACCTCGCCCATCGCCATCTGGAGGCCGCCGGCATTTCGCGTCAGCCAGACGGCGTGATTGAACCTGCGAGTCGCGCCCGCACGTTGCTGGACGAGGTGAAAATTTTTCGCTCGCTCAGTGAAGACGAGCGCGACCAGATTGCGCGCTCCATGGTGGCCCAAACCTACGCCGCCGGGCAGGTGGTGCTGAGCGTGGACGAAGTGCCGGACAGCCTGATGATCATCGCCACGGGCGTTATCAGTGTCAGCGTGGCCGGGGCTTCGGGACCCGTTGAAGCCGGGCGTATGGGGCCGGGAGAAATCATGGGCGAAGAGAGCGTGCTCGCCGACGCACCGTCACAGGCGACCTTCACCCCATTGACCTCCACCCTCATTTACCGGATCGACAAGTCCCTGACCCGTGAATGCATCGCGCAACGGGCAGACGTGGGGCGCGCCTTGAACACCTTGAAGGCCGTGCGCGAGCAAAGCAGCCGCTCGGCCTTGATGGCCGCCCCGGCGCCGATCAAAAAAGGCGGGTTTTTAAGCTGGTTGCAGACACGCTGAAGCGTGCGAAAACCCGCATCGACTGGCATGAGACCGGGCCCTTCGAAGAGGGAGAAAGCCCCGTGAATTTGAGCAGAGCGCAAAGACCCGCTGCTTAAGACTGAAACTTTCACGGGCTGTTATACCGGCGACATTCTGGATTTAGGTTGATGTGTGCGACCTTCTCAACAGGCCGTAGCAACTGCCAAAGGAACGAGGCTGCGTGACGAAGTCGTCGCAAAACCGGTACGCACTGTATGACGCACACACCGCGTACTTGGGTTTTACAATCGCTTGGCTATGGAGCTCAGCCTGGCGCCTTCGGCATCCGCTAAGTAAAGGGGGCACGACGCCCCCCTCAGCCCACTTACTTGGCCGTGAGTACGGTGTAGCTGTTGATCAGGTTGCGGTAGTTGGGAATACGCTGGGACAGCAAGTTGGCCAAGCCTTCCATGTCGTTGCGCCAGTCCCCTTGCAGCTCGCACGCCACCGAGAACCAGTTCATCAATTGCGCGCCCGCCGCCGTCATGCGTGCCCATGCCGCTTGCTGAACGGCCGTGTTAAAGGTGCCCGAGGCATCGGTCACGACAAACACGTCATACCCTTCGGCCAGCGCCGACAGGGTCGGGAATGTCACGCACACGTCGGTCACAACGCCCGCAATGATCAGTTGTTTGCGGCCCGTGGCCTTGATCGCATTAACGAAATCTTCGTTGTCCCAAGCATTGATCTGACCGGGCCGTGGGATGTAGGGCGCGTCCGGGAACTGTTCTTTGAGCTCGGGCACCATTGGGCCGTTGGGGCCGCTTTCAAAACTGGTGGTGAGGATGGTCGGCAGTTTGAAAAACTTGGCCACGTCACCCAGCGCCAGCACGTTGTTTTTGAATTCATTGGGCGAAAAATCCTGCACCAGCGAAATCAAACCGGTCTGGTGATCGACCAGCAACACCACGGCGTCATCTTTATTGAGGCGTTTGTACGGAACATTGCTCATATAAAACTCCTTGAGGGATGGGTGTTAAAGCACTGCATCAAAATGCGAAGCACGAGCAACCAAAGGCGCCCCAAAAACCGGCGAAGTCGCTGACCGGCGCGTTGGATAAACGAGCTGTTTCGTGACGGTGGGCATGCACGCCGCAAGGCCCGCTGCACTGGTGGGCCTGCGCCTGCAGGGGTGAATGGGGACGCCAATGTCCGGGAACCTTGACCACCGGCGACCAATCCGGCAACACCGGCACGCGGGCCGGGCCGAGTGTTTCAAAATCGTCAGCGGCATACACCACCTTACCGCCGACCAAGGTGAGTACGGATTCGATCCACTTGATGGCTTCTTCGTCGACACTGAAAAAGTCCGCGCTCAAGGCGGCGAGATCCGCCAATTGACCGACTTTGATCTGGCCTTTCTTGCCCTGCTCGGACGAAAACCAGGCGCTGCCGTGGGTAAACAGTTCGAGTGCCGTGAGCCGGGACAGGCCCTCGGCGTGCAGTTCCAGACCGCCTACGGTGCGGCCGCTGACCATCCAGTACAGTGAGGTCCATGGGTTATAGCTGGACACCCGCGTCGCATCGGTGCCCGCGCCCACCGGCACGCCCTCGGCCAGCATCCGCTTGATAGGCGGCGTAGCTTCAGCTGCTTTGGCGCCGTAACGTTCGACGAAATATTCACCCTGAAACGCCATGCGGTCTTGAATGGCAATCCCGCCGCCAAGCGCCCTCACCCGCTCGATGTTTTGCGGGGTAATGGTTTCGGCGTGATCGAAGAACCACGGCAGGCCATTGAACGGAATATCGCGGTTGACCTTCTCGAACACGTCGAGCATGCGGTTGATGGATTCGTTGTAGGTGGCATGCAAGCGGAACGGCCAGCGCTGCTCGACCAAATGGCGCACCACCGGCTCCAGCTCGTCTTCCATGCTCTGCGGCAAATCCGGGCGCGGTTCAAGGAAGTCTTCAAAGTCTGCGGCCGAGAACACCAGCATCTCCCCGGCCCCGTTATGCCGCAGGTAATCATCGCCCTGGTGCAGGGTCACGCTGCTCGTCCAGTTCTTGAAGTCGCTCAACTCTTCTTTAGGCTTTTGCGTGAACAAGTTGTAGGCGATGCGAATTGTCAGTTGCTGATCCTTGGCCAACTGCTCGATGACTTGATAATCATCGGGGTAGTTCTGAAAGCCGCCCCCCGCATCAATCGCACTGGTGAGACCGAGACGGTTGAGTTCGCGCATAAATTGGCGGGTCGAGTTGACCTGATACTCCAGCGGCAGCTTTGGCCCCTTGGCCAGCGTTGAATACAGAATCATCGCGTTGGGCCGCGCCACCAGCATGCCGGTCGGGTTGCCATTGGCATCGCGCACAATCTCGCCGCCCGGCGGGTTCGGCGTGTCGCGGGTGTAACCCGCCACCCGCAGCGCGGCCCGGTTGAGCAAAGCACGGTCATACAGGTGCAGGACAAACACGGGGGTATCCGGTGCAGCCTGATTGAGTTCTTCAAGCGTCGGCAGGCGTTTTTCGGCGAACTGGAATTCATTCCAGCCACCGACAACACGCACCCATTGCGGGGTCGGGGTGCGATCCGCCTGTTCTTTTAATAGACGAAGGGCATCGGCCAGCGACGGCACACCCTCCCAGCGCAGCTCAAGGTTGTAGTTCAAGCCGCCACGGATCAGGTGCAAGTGCGAGTCATTGAGGCCGGGAATGACGCAGCGGCCTTTGAGGTCGATGACCTGTGTGCCTGCACCGCGCAAGCCCATGACCTGCGCATCGGTGCCCACCGCTACAAAACGGCCATCGCTGATGGCCACGGCACTGGCACGCGGGTTTTCGCGGTCAACGGTATGAAATTGACCATTGAACAAAATCAGATCGGCACTCATCGCGTTTCCTTGGGCTCAGTGGATGACGTCAGCCAAGGCGCGAACACACGCGTCGCCATGGGCATAAACAGATAAACCACCGACAACACGATGGTCAGCGTAATCACAAAGGTGGCGACTACGTAGTTGGACAGCACCGGGCTAAAGGCCAGTAAGGGCTTCCAGATCATCGGCACCAGCAAGGTGTGCGGGAATATCACCAACAGCGTCAGCGCCGCTTGCTTGTAGCGAGGGGGTGGCGAACGGGTTTCGTTCGGCGGCGTAAACCAGAACTCGTTGGCCGGATTCACTTCGGTCTGGTCGCCGTCCGCCAGCATGGGCAGGACTTCATTGACCAACTCACGGCGCTGGGGCGAGTCGAGCCAGCGTTGCATGGCGTCGGTGGAACAGAAACGCAGGATGCAGGTGTAGGTATCGAGGCCGGACTGCTTGCCGGGCACCACATCCACACCCAAGTGGCCTTCCCATTGCCCGGCGATGCGCACGATGTTGCGCAACCAGGTTTTGTAAGCGGCCTCAAAACCGGCCTTGACCCGATGTTTTATCACCAGGGTCACGACCTCCATCTCGTTGGTGTCAGCCATTGCGCAAGGTTCCATCACTCTGAACACGCTCTGTAGCCGCTGTCGAGGTACGAGGCTGCGATCGGCGACGAAGTCGTCGTAAAACCCGATAACGCGGCGCTAAAAATTGACCGCCTTCACCGGTTTTGCGAGCGCTTCGCACTGGATCGCAGCCTCGTACCTCGTCAGCGACTCCGTTTTAGCGAAAACTGTGACTCAAGCCTTGAGAAACGCCAGCAGATCGGCGTTCAGTTGGTCCTTGTGGGTGTCGGTCAACCCGTGTGGCGCGCCGGGGTAAATTTTCAGCGTCGACCCCTTGATCAACGCGGCCGACGCAATCCCGGCCGCTTCGATGGGCACCACTTGGTCAGCATCGCCGTGTACAACGAGCGTCGGGATGTCGAATTTTTTCAAGTCTTCGGTGAAGTCTGTCTCAGAAAAGGCCTTGATGCAGTCGTAAGCATTTTTGTGGCCGCTGGTCATGCCCTGCATCCAGAACCAGTCGATCATCCCCTGCGAAGCTTTGGCACCCGGCTTGTTGAAACCAAAGAACGGACCGCTGGCCAAGTCCAGATACAACTGCGAGCGGTCGGCGAGTGAGGCCTGACGCATTTCGTCAAATACTTCAATCGGCAAGCCTTTGGGGTTGGCTTCAGTCTTAAGCATCAAAGGCGGCACAGACGAAATCAGCCCCGCTTTGGCCACCCGGGCCGTGCCATGACGGCCAATGTAGCGCGCGACTTCACCGCCCCCCGTGGAGAAACCGAACAACACCACCCGTTGCAAATCGAGTCGCGCGATCAACTGGGCCAGATCTTCGGCGTAGGTGTCCATGTCGTTGCCTGTCCATGGCTGACTGGAGCGGCCATGCCCGCGGCGGTCGTGGGCAATCACCCGATAGCCTTTGGACGCCAGAAACATCATCTGCGATTCCCAACTATCCGCATTGAGCGGCCAACCGTGGCTGAAAACGATGGGCTGCCCAGAACCCCAATCTTTGTAGTAAATCTCGGTGCCGTCGCGGGTAGTGAAAGTGCTCATGACGTGTTCATCCTTGTGCCGGGAAGGCAGCTGTCAGTCTTCTGGTAATAGAGGGCGAGCGATGGGTGTGATGAACGCCGCTCTGTTGATAAAACCAAACACGCCGTTTATTGCGTCAGCAGGCAGCACTGAAAACAGGATGCGGCACACAAGTGTAGTCAAGAAACTGAATGGGCAAGATCGCAATAAACATGGGTTCCACCCCTCAAGACTGTCCACTCAAAGAGGACAGTCTTTCCATTTACACCGTCTTATTACGCGGCCTGATAACCCTTAAGCTTCTCCTCACTCGGACTCATCCACGTCCCCTCAGGAGATTTCATCATGCTGACTCTTCGCAAAGCTTCGGATCGCGGCGCCGCCGACCATGGTTGGTTGAAATCCTTCCACACGTTCTCATTCGCCAACTATCGCGATCTGAATCAACAGGGTTTCTCTGACCTGCTGGTCATCAATGATGATCGCGTCGCGCCGGGCAAAGGCTTCGGTCAACACCCGCACCGCGACATGGAAATTTTTTCTTACGTGCTCGAAGGCGCGTTGGAGCATAAAGACACGCTGGGCACCGGCTCGGTGATCCGTCCGGGTGACGTGCAGTTGATGAGCGCAGGCAGCGGCGTGGCACACAGCGAGTACAACCACTCGGCTACTCAGCCTGTGCACTTTCTGCAAATCTGGATCGTGCCAGAGGTCAGCGGTGCCACACCGCGTTATCAACAGGAGCACTTCAGCGCAGAAAAGAAACGCGGACGCCTGCAACTGATCATCTCACCGACGGGTGAGGAGGGATCGCTGCTCGTGCGTCAGGATGCGCGCGTCTACGCCGCCCTGATCGACGGCGATGAAACTGCCACGCTGAAACTCGCGGCCAATCGCTACGCCTATGTGCATGTGGCCAGCGGCAGCGTTCAGCTTAACGGCCTGCAACTTCAGGCAGGTGATGGCGTGCGGGTACGTGAAGAGCAACTGCTGACGTTGAGTAACGGCATCAACGCCGAAGTGCTGGTGTTCGATTTGCGCGCACAAGAACTGCCGCAAATGCCGTGATGGCTTGTCTGTCGAGTGACATACAGAAGCGATGCACACTTAAAACCCCTGAAAGGTTTATCCCTTTCAGGGTGGAGTGGTTTTCATCAAAGCCCCGTGATTAGGCCAGGTTGTACACGCATTTAAGGGGGGGGGACTGTACCTGGATCGTAGGCATTTCGAGCCTGTACGCCCGTTAAATCGATGAATGTCTCTCAGCCAAAAACTTCAATAACGCCTGCGTCACAAACCCCGGATTCTCCAGATTAGAGATGTGCCCTGCTTCCGGCACCAGCACACAGGGGCAACCAATCAATTCGGCCATTTCCCGAGCTTCCGACGGGGGCCGTGGCGCGTCCTGATCGCCACACATCACCAGCGTGGTTTGAGGATTCAATTCGTCCAGGCGTGCCAATTGGTCATCCCGTCCAAATGTCATTCGCCCCATCGGCACGATGCTTTCACGCAGACGTTCGGCAGGTAACGCCGCCAATGACGCGCGAAAATCCTGATACAGCGCCGACTGTGGATCGATACCCGGACGGAAGAAAATCGGCACTACGATGTCCAGCATAGGCGGAGCGATATCACCGGCGTCTTCGATCTGTTTTAACAATGAGAAATAGTATTGACGAGTCGGCTCGGGTTCAACGCCGAGGTAAGTGTCCATCAGCACCAAACCGTTAAGCCTCTGCGGCTCCGACAGCGCCAAACGCACGCCCCACATACCACCCACCGACAACCCAACCAGAGACACCTGATCGATCTGCAGATGATCAAGCAATGCTAAAGCTTGACGCGCCAGATCATCCAACGAGGTGGTGCCGTCAGGAAGTTTTCCGGATTGGCCATGCCCCCAGAGGTCCAGGGCAAGCACTCGATACTGTCGCGAAAGCGCAGTTATCTGCGGTGACCACATGGCCTGATCCCATAGATAGCTACCCGCCAGCAGTACGGTCGGGCCAGTACCTTGATCAATGTAGTGAAGAGGTTGTCCGTCAACCGTTACGAAAGGCATCGACTGTCTCCTGTGCAAAAAAGGGAGCAGATAGACTGTGGCGTGATCGATCGACAGTCAATTTTAGGTAGTTGTAATGTGTGTCAGTACTTAAGAGCGTTGCACTTGAACAGGAAGCTCAACGACCTAGCCATAAGAGGGGTTTGTAGACGGAGTTTTCGGGTGAGCGCACGGGCCCGTAGCGAGATAAAACGGAGTAGCCACCCACAGGCCCCAGAAGTCCGTCTCCTCTACTCAGCTTTGCGCAATGCATTGGCAACCAGTGTAAAGGCGGGTGATGGTTGTCGACGGCTGGGGTAATACAAATAGTAGCCAGAGAACGGTGGGCACCAATCTTCCAGTACCCGCTCCAGCCTGCCTTCGCGTAGGTGCGGTTCAAACTCCTCTTCTGGCAGGTAGGCAATGCCAAGCCCGGCCAAGGCCGCATCCACGATATGGGTCGACGTGTTGAAAATGAGCTGGCCGTCTACACGCACGTTTACTTGCTTGCCTTGCTGCTCAAAGTCCCAAACATAGAGCCCGCCAGATGTCTGCATACGCTGGTTGATACAGCTATGGTTCATCAGGTCGCGCGGGTTTTCGGGAATGCCACGGCTGGCAAAGTACCCTGGCACGGAGACAGCAGCCATCCGCAATGGCGGGCCTATCGGGACTGCGATCATGTCTTTGTCGATGGTGTCACCTAGGCGCACACCTGCATCAAAACGATCCGCCACGATGTTCCTGAATCCGTAATTCACGTCGAACTCAACGTTGATGTCCGGGTATTCGTGGAGCAGCGCAGTGAGCTTGGGTAGTAACGTGGTGCGCAGAACATGATCGCCGCAGGTGATACGTACGGTGCCCGCAGGCTTGTCGCGCATTTGCGTCAGGTTATCCAGCTCTGCCTCGATTTCATCGAAGCGATTACCGATCGCTTGCAGCAGTCGCTCGCCCGCGACAGTCGCAGAAACGCTTCGGGTGGTGCGCGTCAGCAACCTGATTTGCAGGCGCGCTTCCAGACCACTGATGGCTTGGCTCAGTGCCGACTGGGTAACGCCCTGCACCCCGGCGGCACGGGTGAAGCTGCCTTCGCGCGCCACTGTCACGAATGAAAGCAGATCGTTGAGGTTTCCTCTGACCATGGAATGCAGCACCTTTTACAGCTATTAATTAGTTGCACTTATAGCCTTGTTAAGCATTCATTAGCTAGTCGCGTGAGTATTCGTTCGTCACCATTACGGGCATGAATACGATTAACCGTGAGGCCCCAATGGCCACTGTTTCAACCAACAACGAGACTCCCGCCTACTGGAGCGGTGTCTTTGCAATGACGCTGTGTGTTTTCGCCCTGATCGCTTCTGAGTTCATGCCTGTCAGCCTGTTGACGCCGATGGCCGTTGATCTTCAGGTTAGCGAAGGGATGGCCGGGCAAGGCATTGCGATTTCCGGAGCATTTGCCGTGCTGACCAGTCTGTCGATCTCGTGGCTTGCCAGAACCCTCGATCGCAAGCTGCTGCTGTTGGCACTGGCCGGGTTGATGGCTGTCTCGGGCTTGATCGTCGGGCTGGCCCCCGACTATCAAACTTACATGGTCGGCCGTGCGCTCATCGGTGTGGTCATTGGCGGTTTCTGGGCGATGTCCGCGGCGACGGCCATGCGCTTGGTACCCGCCCCGCAGGTGTCGAAGGCGTTGGCCATCTTCAATGGTGGTAACGCGCTGGCTACCGTAGTTGCCGCACCGCTGGGCAGTTATCTGGGCTCCATTATTGGCTGGCGCGGGGCTTTTTTCTGTGTGGTGCCCGTCGCGGCGATTGCTCTCGTCTGGATGCTCATCAGCCTGCCGCCCATGCCGGTGGAACCGCGCAAACCAGGCGCCGGAAATGTGTTCAAACTGTTCAAGAATCGATCAGTGGTGCTGGGCATGGTCGGTTGCGGGGCCTTCTTCATGGGGCAGTTTGCGCTATTTACCTACCTGCGGCCTTTCCTTGAAACGGTAACGCGCGTCGATGTATCCACGTTGTCGTTGATCTTACTGGTGATCGGTGCGGCAGGCTTTATCGGCACCCTAATCATCGGCCGCGTTCTGAGGCGCAGCCTGTTCCAGACATTGATAGTCATTCCGGTCTTGATGGCCTTGATCGCTCTGACACTGATCCCTTTTGGCCACTCGATCATCGTTGTTGCTGCACTACTGGGCTTATGGGGGCTGTTGGCGACTGCGGCCCCAGTGGGCTGGTGGAGCTGGATCGCACAGGCCATGCCTAATAATGCCGAGGCTGGCGGCGGCCTGATGGTGGCCGTGATTCAACTGTCCATTGC
Source organism: Pseudomonas sp. 2024-210 (assembly GCF_045062345.1). Classification (NCBI taxonomy): domain Bacteria; kingdom Pseudomonadati; phylum Pseudomonadota; class Gammaproteobacteria; order Pseudomonadales; family Pseudomonadaceae; genus Pseudomonas; species Pseudomonas sp. 2024-210. The sequence continues at coordinate 266,366 of NZ_JBJGEJ010000007.1, forward strand.
TCTGGGCTCAACCGTGGGTGGAATGCTGTTCGATAGTCACGGCTATCAGAGCACTTTTATCGCTAGCGCAGTCGTGCTCCTGCTGGGCGCAGTGATAACTATGCTGACGTCACATTCGACACCCTAACGAACTGCTTAACCGGCAACGATCCGGGAGATGGGTATGGCACTCAGCATTCACCGCACCTCAAACATCAACCTGCATCAGGTCCGGGGCAAGCGTCCATTTCGTTGGCCAAGCTTGTTGTATTCCGCTCTCGTACTTGGCAGCTACATCATGATGAATGATGCCCCGTCGGCGTCTTCGAATACGGAGAAATCTCGCATGTGGATGACCGTCGGCGAACAACGCTTCGCCATTACCTTGACCGACAACGCAGCCGCTCGTGCGTTTGTCACGCTCCTGCCACTGACGCTAGAGATGAGCGATCTCAACAGCAATGAGAAATACGCCAGCCTTCCTGGAGCCCTGCCCTTCAAGGCGAGCAAACCGGGAACGATCCACGCGGGTGATCTGATGCTATATGGCACGGACACCCTAGTTGTTTTCTATTCGACCTTTAAATCGACATACGCATACACACGCCTTGGACGTGTGGACGACACCGCGAACCTGGCACAAGTGCTAGGCCGACATGCCGTGAAAGTGACGTTCTCCCAATACTGACTACTCTGCATCGATAGGAATTCCAATGAAAAAGCTTATTGTTTTATTAACGCTTTTTGTCAGTTCACTCTCAGCAATAGGAGCCGATATGTCCAACGGCGCAGATAACTTCTATACCAGCGACAAAGTGACCGTGCAGAAGGTCAATTTCAAAAACCAGTACCAAATGAACGTGTCAGGCAATCTGTTCATCCCTAAAAACCTCGACGCCAACACCAAAAGCCCTGCGATTGTTGTTGGCCATCCGATGGGCGCGGTCAAGGAGCAAAGCGCTAATCTGTATGCCACTAAACTGGCAGAAAAAGGCTTTGTGACACTGTCACTGGATCTTTCATTCTGGGGCGAAAGCGAGGGGCTGCCACGCAATGCAGTATCGCCGGACATTTATGCCGAGGACTTCAGCGCAGCGGTGGATTTTCTCGGCACCCGGCCTTTTATCGATAAAGAGCGCATAGGCGCACTCGGCATCTGCGGGAGCGGCAGCTTTGTTATCAGCGCAGCCAAGATTGACCCACGTATGAAAGCCATCGCAACGGTCAGCATGTACGACATGGGCGCAGCCAATCGTAATGGCTTGAAGCATGGACAGACGCTTGAGCAACGCAAAGAGATCATCACGCAGGCCGCACAGCAGCGGTATGTAGAGTTCACGGGCGGTGAAACCCTCTACACGAGCGGCACGGTGCACCAACTGGACGAGAATACTCACCCGATCCAGCGAGAGTTCTATGATTTCTATCGCACGCCACGAGGCGAATACACGCCCGCTAGCTCGTCCAAAGCGCTGACCACCCACCCGACGTTGACCAGCAACATCAAGTTCATGAACTTCTACCCGTTCAATGACATTGAGACGATCTCACCTCGTCCGATGCTGTTTATTACCGGAGCCGATGCCCACTCCAGAGAGTTTAGCGAAGAAGCCTACAAGCTTGCGGGTCAACCCAAGGAGCTCCTCATCATTCCTGGCGCTGGCCATGTTGACCTTTATGATCGCGTAGACCTCATTCCTTTTGACAAGCTAGCGAGCTTTTTTCAGAGTAATTTGAAGTGATGGTAGTGAGATTGAATTAACAATTTCGGCTGAAACGGTGTTTGTTTAACGTCCACTTCTGGCCGATTTCTGCCGGTCAAGGCCCACCCCACGGGCTAGTCAGATCCCAGGCAAACAATGGGTCAAGTCGAATGCAAATAGGTAGTCAATTCCATGCAATTACGCATGGAGTAAAAAAACGATTCGGGCAAGACATTTTGAATAAAACTGGCGCAAATTTTAACGCATCAACCTAGGCATTGGCTCTGCCCGCTGAGCCATGAGCTGTGCGTACGTGAATGCTTCAGCAGACAGAATCACTTTAGCGGAGTCATCCGCAGCAACTGCAGTGCGCGATATTGCAATCGAAAAGACCCACTGCGTACTTAAAACTACCGCCTGATGTCTCATCACCAAATCCTTAAGAGAGAACGGAAGGTGTCGACTACTGTCCTAAATGAAACCCCGGAAACGAAAAAGCCCCTGAAATGTTTAACCATTTCAGGGGCTTAGTCTTGTTCAATAATGGCGGAGAGATAGGGATTCGAACCCTAGGTACCGGTGAAGGTACAACGGATTTCGAATCCGTCCCATTCGGCCACTCTGGCATCTCTCCAACGGCGCGAATAATAACAGCGGTTTTCGAATCTGGCAAAGCCTTATTTCAAAAAAACCGCGTGCTATCAGTTGCTTGCGCGCCTTTAAGGCTTAAAGCGGGACGCCGAGGCGCTGTGCAACTTCTTCGTACGCTTCGATCACGTCACCCAAGCCCTGACGGAAACGGTCTTTGTCCATTTTCTTGCCAGTGGCTTTGTCCCACAGGCGGCAGCCGTCCGGGCTGAATTCGTCGCCTAACACGATGCTGCCATCGTGGAATACGCCGAATTCGAGCTTGAAGTCCACCAGCAGCAAGCCAGCGTCGTCGAACAGTTTGTTCAATACGTCGTTGACCTTCAGGGACAGCTCTTTCATGCGCACCAGTTGTTCAGCCGTGCCCCAACCAAATGCCACAACGTGGGATTCGTTGATGAACGGGTCGCCTTTGGCGTCGTCTTTCAGAAACAGCTCAAAGGTGTAAGGGTTGAGCTTCATGCCCTCTTCCACACCCAGGCGCTTGACCAGGCTACCGGCAGCGTAGTTACGCACAACGCACTCGACCGGAATCATGTCGAGTTTTTTCACCAGGCATTCGTTGTCGCCCAACAGTTTGTCGAATTGAGTCGGCACGCCGGCCTCTTCGAGTTTCTGCATGATGAAGGCGTTGAACTTGTTGTTCACCATACCTTTACGGTCGAGCTGTTCGATGCGCTTGCCGTCGAACGCCGAAGTGTCGTTACGAAACAACAGGATCAAGCGGTTTGCGTCGTCGGTGGTGTAAACCGATTTCGCTTTACCGCGATAGAGTTCTTCACGTTTTTCCATGATGGGCTCCGCATGCTAAGTAGGTGGGCTAGGCGATTGTGCGCCAGTCGAGCCCTGAATCTTGATCGGCCAGTTGCAGCCAGTCCGGGTCGCACCCAAGGGTGTCGACGAAACATTGCCGGGCCAGCTGCGGCAGGTTGTTCTTGCTGCTCAGGTGGGCCAACACCAGATGTTGCAGGTCTTGCCAGCCCAACTCGGCCACCAGGTTTGCAGCCTGGTGGTTGTTCAAATGTCCTTCCTGGCCGCCAACACGCTGCTTGAGAAACGCAGGGTAATGGCCACGGGCAAGCAGGTCGCGGCAGTGGTTGGACTCGATCATCAGCGCGTTGAGGTTGCTGTAACTGGCCAATACGCCAGCGCAGTACGAACCCAGATCGGTCAGCAAGCCAAAACGCCGCTGACCGTCACTGAAAACGTATTGCGTAGGCTCTTGGGCATCATGGGCAACCCGAGTCACGCTGATTTCCAGCGCGCCGATCTGCAAAGTCTCGCCACCCGCCACGTAACCAGCAGGCTCAATCGGTTTGCGCATCCCGCGCTGTGTGCCACGGCTCATGTACACCGGCAAATTGTAACGCCGAGACAGCAAACCCACGCCATGCACATGATCGGCATGTTCGTGGGTCACCAGAATCGCGCTCAGTTGGTGTGGGCTGACGCCCAACCGAACCAGGCGGCGCTCGGTTTCTCGCAAAGAGAAACCGCAATCGACCAGTACATACGTGCTATCGCTGGCTATCAGCGTGCCATTCCCTTGGCTACCACTGCCGAGAACGGCAAAACGCATAGATGATCAGCCCAGGTTGTCTTGGATAACGCCCAACACTTTGCGAGCCACTTCTGGCGGTGCAACTTTGTTGATGTTTTCTTCGACAGTGACCTGCACGGTATCGCCAACCTTGCTCAGACGAACCTGATAACGCTGGGCGCGTGCTTCCACTTCTTCCTTGTCCGGTTTGCTGCCGAAGAGACCGGAGATAAACCCAGGCTTGTCATCCTTCTTCTCGGCTTTTTCGGCGAGGTTGATGTAGTACAGACCCAAGGTGCGGTTGATGTCTTCTACACGCCACTCACCCTGCTCCAGCGCACGACCCACACTTGACCAGGCGCGATCGAGGTCTTCGTTCAGGCTCAATACCAGGTTGCCGTTACCGTCTTCGCTCAGGCTGACGCGAGCCGGGGTGTCGAAATCACGTGCTGCCACCAGCGAAACCGAACTGCCCTTCTCGGCGTTACGGCTCATGCTGATCAGCATTTCGTCGACCAATGCCGCATCCAGACCGGTATTCACCGACCGCTGACCGAAATCAACATTGGCGGTGCTACCCGCTGGGCGATTGGCGCTGACGATGTAAATTTCGCTGGTGTTGCGCTGAACGCCCGGCTCGATGCGAACCCGCAGACGGGTTTCGCTGTCTGCCGACAGGCCACTGCTGGCGATGTGCCGAGCCATTGGCTGCGACAGCTCGTCTGCACGCTGCCAGCTCGTGGTGAACTCGCCGGTTTGCGGACGCTGCTCGTCGATACGGAAACCGTTGTCCTGGAAGAACTGCATGGCCACCGGCCAGACTTCTGACGGCACGTGTTGCGCCATCACCCAACGGTTGTCGCCGCTTTTTTGCAGGGTGTAGTCACTGGCACTGGCAATCGCGCCCAATGGCTGCGGACGCGGCACCTGGAACTCGCCCTTGATGTTGTCATCGGGCACGTTGCTCGGGATCGGCAACAGCGGCACCAGGCGCTTGTCTGTCTGAACACCCGGCGGCAATATCATCGGCGCGGTCTGTTGCGCCTCCAGGTAATCGCTGCCACGGTCACGGAAGTAACCTTCTGGACCCCACAGCCAACCGCAGCCGCTGGTGCTCGAAATAATCACGGCTAGTGCGGAAAGTCCGGCCAATCGCTTCATGCGTAGTGCTTCCTCAATTAAACCAAAACACCGGACTGGCGCAGAGCCTGACGCAGCGGTTCGTGGCAGGGTTCGCTGAGCCAGGTGAGCGGCAGACGGATACCGTCCGGCATCAGGCCCATCTCGTGCAGCGCCCATTTCACGGGGATAGGGTTGGATTCGATAAACAGAGTCTTATTGAGCGGCATCAGCTTTTCGTGAATCGCGCGAGCCGTGGCAGCATCACCCTTCATCGCGGCGGCACACAGGTCACTCATGGCGCGCGGGGCGACGTTGGCGGTCACCGAAATATTGCCCTTGCCGCCGAGCAGGATCAGCTCGACTGCGGTAGCGTCATCACCGGAGTACACCAGAAACTCATCGCTCACGCCGGCCAGAATGGCGGGCACACGCGTCAAATCACCCGTGGCTTCCTTGATGCCAATGATGTTCGGCACGGTAGACAGGCGAATAACGGTGGCGGGCAGCATGTCGCAGGCCGTACGACCCGGCACGTTGTAAAGAATTTGCGGGATGGCGACCGCTTCAGCGATGGCCTTGAAATGCTGATACAAGCCTTCCTGGGTCGGCTTGTTGTAGTACGGCGTGACCAAGAGGCACGCATCGGCGCCAGCATCTTTTGCATTTTTGGTCAGTTCGATCGCTTCACGCGTCGAGTTAGCACCCGTACCCGCGATGACCGGGATACGTCCTGCCACCTGTTTGACGACGAAACGAATCACTTCGATGTGTTCGTTCACATCCAGAGTTGCCGATTCACCTGTAGTGCCAACGGCAACAATGGCGTTGGTGCCCTCTTGCAGGTGAAAGTCCACCAGTTTGCTCAGAGCGTCCCAGTCCAGACGACCTTGTGCATCCATCGGTGTGACCAGTGCCACCATACTGCCCGCAATCATGCAACCGCTCCTGCCGGAAAAAGAGAGCCGTAATGGTACTGGCGCCTTGACCCTTGCACAAGCAACAGCGCGCCCGATGAGCATTCCCCTTCTCGCTGCTTTTCGCTACCCTTCATCCTTTGATTGGTACTGATGTGTGTGCGCGTGTGTTTTTCAGGTCTTTCTGTAAGCGCCCAACGCCCTGCCCTCGGCCTTACGGGACATGTTTGCATACCGTGCAAACGGCCTGCAGGCGGGCTGGTGGAGCGCTTGGAACGCCCAGAGCCCACAGCGCAACCCATCCACCGTACTGACCGCTCATCGTTTTAGGAAGGCTGAATGTCCACCCCCACAGTTCGCGAACAATTCCTTGTCATCAGTGCCCTTGGCGCCAACCCAATGGAGCTGACTAACGTCCTGTGCCGCGCCAGCCATGAAAATCGCTGTGCCGTCGTGACCTCCCGCCTCACTCGTCATGGCGAATGCAGCGCGCTGGTGCTGGAAGTCACCGGCAGCTGGGATGCGCTGGCACGGCTCGAAGCCGGCTTGCCTGCACTGGCCAAAAAGCATGCTTTCAGCGTCAACGTGGTGCGCAGTGCTGCACTCGAAACCCGCCCTCAAGCGTTGCCTTATGTGGCGTATGTCAGCTCGGCTTACCGTTCTGACATCATCAACGAGTTGTGCCAGTTCTTCATGGACCACAATGTCGAGCTCGAAAACCTGACCTGCGACACCTATCAGGCACCGCAAACCGGCGGCACCATGCTCAACGCCACGTTTACCGTGACCCTGCCGGCTGGCGTGCAAATCAGTTGGTTGCGCGACCAGTTCCTGGATTTCGCCGACGCGCTGAATCTGGATGCGCTGATTGAACCGTGGCGTCCACAAAACCCGATGTAAGGAAACATGACCATGACCGTTGCAATTGACCAACCCGTCAGCGATTTCGAGATTGCGGCTACTGGCGAGCAGACCGTCAGGTTGTCGGCTTTGAAGGGTAAACAGGTGGTAATTTACTTTTACCCCAAAGACAGCACGCCCGGTTGCACCACAGAAGGACAGGGTTTTCGCGATCACTATGCCGAGTTTCAGGCGGCTAACACCGAAGTCTTTGGTGTATCGCGTGACAGCCTCAAGTCCCATGAGAACTTCAAGGCCAAGCAAGGTTTTCCGTTTGAGTTGCTGAGCGACAAGGACGAAGCCCTGTGCCAGCTGTTTGACGTGATCAAGCTGAAGAAGCTGTATGGCAAGGAATATATGGGCGTGGATCGCAGCACCTTCCTGATCGACAAGGACGGTGTGCTGCGTCACGAATGGCGCGGCGTGAAAGTGCCGGGGCATGTTGAGGCGGTGCTGGAACAGGCCAAGGCGCTGAATAACGGCTGACTGACCGACCCTCACCCCAACCCTCTCCCAGAGGGAGAGGGGGCTGATTGGCGGTGTTGCGTAAATCTGCTTGTGCCCTTAGGCCCCTCACCCTCCGGGAGAGGGGCTTGATTTGTGGCGTGACGCAAACTTGCTTTTGCCCTTAGTACCCTCTCCCTCCGGGAGAGGGCTAGGGTGAGGGGCTTTTAATTACTGGCGCACCAACCGCACATTCTGAAACTCAGCCGTCTCAGTGCTGCGGTACGGGTTGATGTCCAGCCCGCCGCGTCGCACATAGCGCGCATATACAGTTAACTTCTCGGGCTTGAGCAAACGCTGCACGTCCAAAAAGATTCGCTCCACACACTGCTCATGAAAGTCCGAGTGCTGACGGAAGCTCACCAGATACGCCAGCAAACTGGCATGATCCAGCGCCGCACCGCGGTACTCAACCACCACCGTGCCCCAATCTGGCTGGCGGGTGACCGGGCAGTTTGATTTGAGCAAATGGCTGTACACACTCTCTTCAATGACCCGCGATTCATCGCACTTCAACAACTCTGGACGCGGCTGTTCGTAATCACTGACCGTAATATCCAGATCATCAATGCAGACGCCCGGCAAAATACCCACACCATCAGCCTGAACGTCATCTAGGCTGCGCACGCGTACGCCTACAGGCTTACCTGACGCGGCTGACAAATCAGCGATTAACGTCGCTTCAAGGGTGTGTTTATCGGCAAAAAAGGTCTGATTGAGCGAGTTCAGGTACAACTTGAAGGATTTGGACTCGACGATATTCGGAGAGTCTGCAGCAAAGCAGAACTCACCAATGGCCACCACCGGCTTTCCCGACGGCAATAACCACGAAAGCTCAAAGCAATTCCAATAGTCCACCCCAACGTACGGCAGCGTGTCGGCGCTCAGGCCCAGCTCTGCCCATTTCGCCGCACGCGGGATCGGAAACAGCAAGGACGGGGTGTAGGTGCTGATGTATTCACTGGACTTGCCCAGCGGCGAGTGTTCGGCTGCGGGATGCATGGTAAAAAACCTGGCTAGAAAAACCCGACGATTCTACCGGGTTTAGGCCAGGCTTTCAGCGCCCGCAGACGATCAGCCACGTTTAAGGCGAAACTTTTACCGTCCCAACCATGCCCGCCTGATAGTGACCCGGCACATTGCAGGCAAACTCCAGGTTATCGGTCTTGGTAAAAGTCCAAGTCAACTCAGCCGTTTTGCCGGGTGCCACCAACACGCTGTTGGGATCATCGTGTTTCATTGCGCCATGGCCCATAGCCGAATGATCCATGCCCGCGTGACTCATTCCGGTCGGCGTGAGCATGCCGTTCTGCTGCATGTCGAGCATCTCTTTTTGATGCTCGGTGTGCATGGCAGCATGGCCCAGATTGAACTCATGCAGCAGTTGGCCTTTGTTGACCAGCACAAAGCGCACCGTCTCCCCGGCCTTGACGTCCAAAGATTTGGGACTGAACGCGATGTCGCTCATGTCCACCTCCACCGTGCGCGTAGCGCTGGCGGCAGGTGCTGGATGACCAAAATCCAATTGGCTTGCAGGCGACGCCATCACCGGCAAACTTAACGCCAACCAGCACCCAGCCAGAGACAAACCGCTACGAATACGCATACTCACTCCCAGAACGCAAAATACTTAGCACCACTTTATCGACCGCTACTGGCATTCAACTGACCGTAAGATTACAAGTTTGTCAGATTGGACCTACATTCTCCGGCCCCATGTATAAGGCTGAGGATATTTTTGGATGAGCCACCCATGAAGCTGCTGATTGTCGAAGACCAGGCCAAAACCGGCCAATACTTGCGCCAGGGATTGAGCGAAGCCGGGTTTAGCACCGAACTGGCGACGGACGGCATCACAGGCCAGCACCTGGCCTTGACCGGCGATTACGACCTGCTGATTCTCGACGTCATGTTGCCCGGGCGTGATGGCTGGCAAATCCTGCACGCTGTGCGCAGTGCCGGGCTGGACATGCCCGTGCTGTTCCTGACTGCCCGCGATGCCGTCGAAGACCGCGTACACGGCCTGGAACTGGGCGCTGACGACTACTTGGTCAAGCCCTTTGCATTCTCAGAGCTACTGGCTAGGGTGCGCAGCTTGCTGCGCCGTGGCAGCAGCTCAACGCAAGAAACCAGCCTGCAGCTGGCCGACCTGCGCCTCGATCTGATCCGGCGCCGTGTCGAGCGTAACGGCCAGCGCATCGACCTGACCGCCAAAGAGTTTGCCTTGCTCGAACTGCTGCTGCGCCGTCAGGGCGAAGTCCTGCCCAAATCCCTGATTGCATCGCAGGTCTGGGACATGAACTTCGACAGCGACACCAACGTCATCGAAGTGGCGATTCGCCGTTTGCGTTTGAAAATCGACGACAACCACGAACACAAACTGATCCATACCGTACGCGGCATGGGTTACGTGCTAGAAGAGCGCACCCATTGATGCCCCGCCTGTCACTGAGCAGTCGATTGGCATTGCTGTTTGCCGCCTGCACCGCAGTGGTGTCGCTGTTGGCCGGCGTGCTGTTCGGCCGCGCCAGCGAGGCGCATTTCGCCGAGCTCGACCAACAATTGATGGAGAGCCGTCTCGCTGTCCTGCGCAGCACATTGCAAAACGCCGACTCCCTTGAGCGCTTCAAGCAGCGCCTGCCTGACCTGCTGGAGAACCTTCGCCAGCAGCCTGACCTGACGATGCGAGTGCGCAGTCCTGACGGTCAAGTGTGGTTTGACAGCTCGCAGAGCTTGCCGGATGAACTGCCCTCTCACCCCGGATTGGCAAGCCTGCAAATAAACGGCACGAATTACAGAGTACTCAACCCAATTCCTGACACTGCTGGTGAACCGCGTCTGACCTTGCTGCTGGACATCACCCACCACCAACACTTCCTGCAACGCATGCAGCACCTGATCTGGCTCACCGTTGGCCTCTCAGCGCTGGCCACGGCGCTTCTCGGGGCGTGGGCGGCCCGTAGCGGCTTGCGACCCTTGCGGCGCATGAGCGCCATTGCAGCCAGCGTTTCGGCTGACTCACTCAATGCCCGCCTGCCGCAACAGGCCATGCCCGCCGAACTGGCCGAACTGGCCGGGGCGTTCAACGCCATGCTGGAGCGTCTGGATGATTCTTTTCAGCGACTGTCGGCGTTCTCCGCTGATATTGCGCATGAGTTGCGAACCCCCCTGTCGAATCTGCTGACCCATACCCAAGTGACCCTCACCCGCCCCAGAAGCATTGACGAGTACCGCGAGGCCCTGCACAGCAACCTTGAAGAGCTGCAATGGATGGCCCAACTGGTCAACGACATGCTGTACCTGGCCAAGGCTGATCATGGCTTGCTGTCACCGCGTCGCGAGCCGCTGCAATTGGCCAGGGAAGTGGATGCCTTGCTGGAGTTTTATGCATTGCTGGCAGAAGACTCGCAGATTGAACTGAGCCGCGAGGGCGACGGGCAAATTGAAGGTGACCGCAGCATGTTGCGTCGCGCCCTTTCCAACCTGCTGGATAACGCACTGCGCTACACGCCGACCGGGGGAGTCATCAGGGTGCTGATAGGTGCGTCGACGACCGGCGTGCGTATTCGTATTGAAAACACCGGCAGCGGGATTCCCGCCGAGTTGCTACCTCGCCTGTTTGACCGGTTTTATCGGGCCGATCCCGCAAGACGTGAAGGCAGCAGCGAACATGCGGGGCTAGGCCTGGCGATTACGCAGTCGATCATTCGCGCCCATGGCGGGCAGATTCGAGCTGAGTCACAGGAGGGGGTGACGCGGTTTGTGATTGAGCTGCCTGAAAAGCAGCCCTCACCCTAGCCCTCTCCCAGAGGGAGAGGGCACTAAAAGCAAAATCCGATCTGCGCAATACCACCCATCAGCCCCCTCTCCCTCAGGGAGAGGCGTGGTGAGGGCGTTTCAGCTATCAGGAATAGCGCAACGCATGCGCTGGCTGAATTTTCGCCGCCCGGTACGCCGGATACAGTGTCGCCATAAAGCTCAGCACAAAGCCCGCACCGCAAATCAGCGCCACATCGGCGCCCTGCAATTCAGATGGCAGGTTGCTGACGAAATACACGTCCGAACTGAAAATGTGTTGCCCGGACACGCGCTCCATCCAGCCCACCAGCTCGCTGACATTGAGTGCTGCAATCACACCCAGCACGCCGCCAATCAACGTACCGACAATGCCAATCACCGTGCCCTGCACCATAAAAATCGCCATGATCTGGCGCGGTGTAGCACCAATGGTGCGCAAGATGGCAATGTCCGCCCCTTTGTCATTCACCACCATGATCAAGGTGGCAATGATATTGAACGCCGCCACGGCAACGATCATGAGCAACAACAGGCCAATCATGGTCTTTTCCATCTTCATGGCACTGAACAGACTGCCTTGGGTGTGAGTCCAGTCATCGGCTTTGTAATCGGCACCCAAGCCAGCCACGATCTGCTGCGAAACCTGAGGCGCCGCGTACAAGTCTTTGACCGCCAGACGCACGCTTTGCACCTGATTCGGCTCCCAGTGCTGAATGGCTGCCGCATCGGCCATATGGACAAGCCCCATGGTGCCGTCCAGCTCTGCCCCGACCTTGAAGATGCCCACCACGTTCAATCGCTGTAGACGCGGAGTAATCCCGCCCGGTGCGGTGCTGGCTTCGGGCACGATCAAGGTGATTTTGTCACCGACCGCCAGACGGAAACGCCGCGCGGTAATGTCGCCCAGCACCACACCAAACTCGCCGGGTTTAAGATCGTCGAGTTTGCCCTGCACAATGTGCTGGGTGACGATCGACACCTTGCCTTCCTGCGCCGGATCGATGCCGCTGATCTGAATCGGCTGCATCGATCCCTTATAGGAAAGCATGCCGTCCATTTCGGTAAACGGCACGGCTGCGGTCACTTGCGGATTCTTCATCGCTGCCTGCGCCACTGGCCGCCAGTCATCAATAGGCTTCACGCCCACCACGGTGGCATGCGGCACCATGCCGAGGATGCGGTTACTCATTTCACGCTGAAAACCGTTCATCACCGACAACACCACGATCATCGCCAGCACGCCCAGGGCGAGGCCGATCATCGACGTCATGGAAATAAACGAAACAAAACGATTGCGGCGCTTGGCGCGGGTATAGCGCGTGCCGATAAAAATCGATAACGGTCTGAACATTCGCGGGCACCGTATAAAAATAAAAGACCCGACGCCAGAAAACGGCGCCAGGCTTGGCCGATCACATCGCGCTCAGGCGACCTTCTTGCAGGTGCAACACGCGGTCCATCTGCCGGGCCAGATTCATGTCGTGAGTCACCACCAGAAACGCCGTGCGCATCGAGGTGCTGAGTTCAAGCATCAAGTCCTGAATGCCTTGGGCGGTGTGCGAATCGAGGTTACCCGTGGGCTCGTCGAGCATCACCAGCCCCGGCTTGTTGACCAGCGCACGGGCAATGGCCACACGCTGGCGCTCGCCACCCGACAGCTCGGCCGGCTTGTGCTCCAGACGATGGCCCAACCCTACACGGGTCAGCAGCGCGGTGGCACGTTCGCGCGCTTCCGGAATCGGCGTTTTACCGATGAGCAGGGGCATGCAGACGTTTTCCAACGCGGTGAATTCGGGCAGCAAGTGGTGAAACTGATACACGAAACCCAGCGAGCGATTGCGCAACAGACCGCGGGCCTTTTCACCCAGCGCCGACAGTTCTTCACCCGCCAGCCACACGCTGCCGCTGGTGGGCGTATCGAGGCCACCGAGCAGATTGAGCAAAGTACTTTTACCCGAGCCCGACGTACCGACAATCGCCACACGCTCACCGGGATGCAGCTCAAGCTGCAAACCCGACAACACCACCACGGACTCCGGGCCTTCCTCGTAGGACTTGCCCAGGTCGCGGCAACTCAACACTGCTTGTTCTTTCATGCCCAACTCACTCATAACGAAGCGCCTGCGCAGGCTGGGTGCGTGCAGCACGCCAGGCCGGGTACAAGGTCGCGAGGAAACTCAGAACCAATGCCGCGCCGCAGACCATCAACACATCCTGCGTTTGCAATTGCGAAGGCAGGTAGTCGATGAAATACACATCAGCATTGAGAAACTTGTGACCGATCAGCCCTTCAAGGGCCGAGATCGCAGCACTGACATTGAGCGCTGCGAGCATGCCCAGCACCGCACCAATAGCCGTCCCAACCACTCCGATCACAGTGCCTTGCACCATAAAGATCGCCATGATCGTGCCCGGCGTCGCCCCCAAGGTGCGCAGAATGGCGATGTCGCCTTTCTTGTCATTGACCACCATGACCAGCGTGGAAATGATGTTGAACGCGGCCACGGCCACAATCAGCAACAACAGCAAGCCAATCATGGCTTTTTCCATGCGAATGGCTTGATAGAGGTTGCCGTGGGTGCGGGTCCAGTCACGGGAGTAGTATTGGCTTTCGCCTAACTGCTGGGCGATGTCCCAGGCCGCACGCGGCGCCTCGAACAGGTCGTTGAACTTCAACCGCAAGCCTTGCACCTGATCAGGCTTCCAACGCTGCAAGCGCGCCAGGTCCTGCAGGTTGGTAACACCCAGATAGCCGTCAATTTCACCCGCGCCGACATGGAAAATGCCCTGCACCGTGAAACGCTTCATACGCGGGAACATCCCGGCAGGCGTCACCGTGACTTCCGGCGCAACAAAGGTCAGTTTGTCGCCAATGGCAACGCCCAGCTTTTTAGCGGCCTTGTCGCCAATCACGATGCCGAAACTGCCGGGGGTCAACGAATCGAGCTGACCTTCAAGCATAAAGTGATCAATGATCGAAACCTTGCGCTCCTGCGCCGGGTCGATGGCATTGAGCAGCACTTTCTGCACATTGCCGTCATGGGTCAGCAGCCCTTGCATCTGGGTGTACGGCGCTACGGCCTCCACCTTGGGGTTTTGCTTAACCTTGGCGGCCAGGCTTTGCCAATCGCTGATCGGTTGATCGCCGACGATGGTCGCGTGGGGCACCATGCCCAACACGCGGGTACGCATTTCATGATCGAAGCCGTTCATCACCGATAACACCACGATCATGACGACCACGCCGAGGGCGAGTCCGATCATTGAAGTCAGAGAAATGAACGACACAAAATGATTGCGACGCTTTGCACGGGTATAACGCGTGCCGATAAATACGAAGAGAGGTCTGAACATGTCGGGGCTTGTTCGAGGGAAAAGAAGACGTCCTTGTGGCGAGGCCTGATAAGCAGCTTTACACTCAGACCACAGCCGCCATCATGGGTTCGCCATGTCGACATTAAATGAAGAAGATCGCCGCGAATACTACCGTATCGAGGATCTGATCGCACTGGAAATAACCCCGCTGTCGGACACCGACGCTGCGAGCGGCGAAGTGTTGCATGATGCGTCACCATTGTTCAATTTGCTCAGCGAACTGCACCTCAGCGAATTCGAATCCCAGCACCTGCTGCGCCAGATCAGCGAACGCGACCGCACCCTTTCCAGCTACCTTAAAACCCTCAATAAACGCGTCGATCTGCTCAGCCAGATCGTGGCACAAACAGTGCTAGGCAAGATCGGCGAGCTGCAACCGGTGAAGCTTTCAGAAGGCGGCATTGAGTTTCGCCAGAAACAGCCATTGCCCGCGGATAGCCATCTCTCACTGAAGCTGGTGCTGATGCCCCAAGCGCTGGGTTTGCTGCTGCGTGCCCGCGTTGTCACGTGTCTTGCCGAAGACGAGAGTTACGTGATCGACACTGAATTCGAAGCCCTCAATGACACCCAGCGCCAGCTGCTGGCACGCTACATTTTGCAAAAACAGGCACAGGCACGCCGCCTCGCCCGCGAACAACACGAATCCGCCGCCGAGTAATCACTCAAGCTGCGCGCACGCTTATAAGGAGTAACTGTGACCCTGATTTATGGCCATCGCGGCGCCAAAGGCGAAGCACCGGAAAACACCCTCGCCAGCTTTGAGCAATGCCTCAAGCATGGCGTTCGTCGCTGCGAACTCGACCTGCACTTGTCCAAAGATGGCGAGCTGATGGTGATTCACGACCCCACCCTCAAGCGCACCACTGACCGACGCGGCAAAGTGATCGAGCACACTGCGGCCGACCTGATGACTTATGACGCTCGCAAAGGAGGCCCGGGCTGGATGCAGCCGTGCCCGATTCCGCGTTTGGAAGAGCTGTTCGAAAAATGCAACTTCGAGCATTGGCAGCTTGAAGTCAAAAGCGCATCACGCACGCGCGCAGCCAGTACCGTGTTGGCCATTCGCGAGATGGCTGAGCGTCATGGCCTGATGGACAAAGTGACCGTCACCTCCAGTTCCCGCGAAGTGCTGAAAGCCGCATTGGAACTGACACCGGACTTGTCTCGCGGACTGGTCGCCGAATACGCCTGGCTAGACCCGATCAAGGTCGCAAACAGTTATGGCTGTGACTTGCTGGCATTGAACTGGACACTCTGCACCCCGGAACGTCTGGCCAAAGCCCAGCGTCAGGGTTTGCATGTGTCGGTATGGACAGTCAACGAACCTGCGCTGATGCGCAGGCTCGCTGATTTCGGCGTCGACAGCCTGATTACAGACTTTCCCGGTTTGGCCACTGCCACCCTTGGGAATGGCTGAAATCGGTCTCCCCGGCCGGCTCAGGCCACCGGCCGGAGCCGCTTAAAAAAGCCGATTAAGGCCATCGTAAGCCGCTACCCGATAGGCTTCAGCCATGGTCGGGTAGTTGAACGTGGTGTTCACAAAGTACTTAAGGGTATTAAGCTCGCCCGGCTGGTTCATGATCGCCTGGCCGATGTGCACGATTTCTGAAGCCTGATAACCGAAGCAGTGAACGCCCAGTACTTCAAGGGTTTCACGGTGGAACAGGATTTTCAGCATGCCCTGAGGCTCACCCGCAATCTGCGCCCGCGCCATGCTCTTGAAGAACGCCTTGCCCACTTCATAAGGCACTTTAGCCTGGGTCAACTCCTGCTCGTTCTTGCCGATGGAGCTGATCTCGGGAATGGTATAAATCCCGGTTGGCACGTCATTGACGAAGCGCCAGCTGCCATTGTCGACGATGCTGCCAGCGGCTGAGCGCCCCTGGTCGTGAGCTGCACTGGCCAGGCTCGGCCAACCAATCACATCGCCTGCGGCGAAAATGTTGGGCACGGTGGTGCGGTAGTTTTCATCAACGGTGATCTGACCACGACCGTTGGGTTTAATGCCGATATTCTCCAGCCCCAGCAGGTCAGTGTTGCCGGTACGGCCGTTGCACCAGAGCAAGGCGTCCCCTTTGATCTTCTTGCCGGACTTGAGGTGCAGGATCACGCCGTTTTCGACGCCTTCTACGCGCTCATACTCTTCGTTATGGCGAACGGTGATGTTGTTGTTGCTGAAGTGGTAGCTCAGCGCTTGCGAGATCTCGGAATCGAGGAAGCTCAGCAGTTGCTCGCGGTTATCCACCAGCTCAATCAACACTCCCAGACCACTGAAGATCGATGCGTATTCGCAGCCGATCACGCCTGCCCCGTAAACAATCAGCTTACGCGGCGTGTGACCCAGACTGAGGATGGTGTCGCTATCGTAGATACGCGAGTGAGTGAAATCGATATCTGCCGGGCGATACGGACGCGAGCCGGTGGCGATAATGATTTGCTTGGCCATCAAGGTTTCGACGACGCCGTTGGTGCAGACCACTTCAATGGTTTGCTCATCGGTAAAGCTGCCGGTGCCGAAGAACAGGTCGACACGGTTACGTGCGTAGTAACCCGTGCGCGAAGCCACTTGCTTGGAAATCACCTTCTCGGCGCTTTTCAGCACGTCCGGGAACGAGAACCAACGCGGCTCACCAATGGCCCGAAACATCGGATTGGTGTTGAACTGCATGATTTGGCGAACCGAGTGACGCAAGGCTTTGGACGGGATCGTGCCCAAGTGCGTGCAGTTGCCGCCAACCTGACGCCGGCTATCCACCATCGCCACTTTGCGCCCTGCTTTTGCGGCGTTCATTGCCGCACCTTCTCCTGCCGGGCCAGAGCCCAGTACCACTACGTCGTAGTTGTAGACAGCCATGCGTACTCCTCAGAACAGGCCGTGGCACCGCTTTGGGCACCTACGGCTAAATCATGTCGCGGCCAGCGCCATGAAGGATCAAAACGTGGGGCACAGTCTATAGAAGCCTGAACGCCGCGAACATTAACCCTTGGTCTGGTCGTTGGCTATATTTGCATTCACTACACAATTGACGGCCATCCACCCTTCCCCAAAAGGGAGAGGGACTCAATGCAGCCGACATACCTGTGAAAACTGACATAACCTCAAACAACCCATCGATCAGGATCGCCAGCATGCGTCAGTTGTTGATCGCTCTTTTATTCGCCTACAGCGCTGCGGCAGCGGCCGACGATGCTGCGCTGATAAAAGAGGCCGCGTTCCCGGCGCAATGGCGCGAAGGCTCTGAAGTCATGCCGCGCCAAGGCCAGATCGTTCTAACCTACCTCTGGGCCGACATTTACGCCGCCGCGCTGTACACCGCTTCGGGCATGACTCCCCAACAAGCGTTCGAACAGCAGCGCAACCTACGCCTGGAACTGTTCTATCTACGCGACCTGAAACACAGCGATATCACCAAAGCCTCCACCACCATCCTTGAGCGCCAACACCCGCCAACCGTATTGACTCCCCTCAAACCCGAGTTGAAAAAATTGCAAGACAGCTTCGGCGACATCAAACGGGGTGACCGCTTCGCCTTGAATTTCTCACCACAACGCGGCCTGAACCTTGAGCGTAATGGCAGCGTCATTTTCACCAGCCAGAACCCGGCATTGGCCAAAACCTATATCGGCATCTGGCTTGCGCCCGACGGTTTGCCCGAAAACCTGCGTAAGACGTTGATGAAACTTACCCCCTGACTTGCCCTGTAGTCCCCACAACAGTTGCCTACATAATTTGATACACATATGGTTACAAAACTGTTTTGGGCAAAAGCGAATGCTTGGCCCTTGCAGTGCGGACAAGCAAAAAACATGGATTACGCATAAAACAGATAACAGCGGGTGATTTCTGATGGCCTCCAGTACGGGCACAGGCAAGGCGATTTTTCGCGTTGTCAGCGGTAACTTTCTTGAGATGTTCGACTTTATGGTCTTCGGCTTTTACGCCACGGCCATTGCCAAAACCTTCTTTCCAAGCGATAGCGCATTTGCCTCACTGATGCTTGCCCTGGCGACGTTCGGCGCCGGTTTCCTGATGCGCCCTCTGGGTGCCATTTTTCTCGGTGCTTACATCGACCGTCACGGCCGCCGCAAAGGCCTGATCATTACATTGGCCCTGATGGCTATGGGCACTGTGCTGATTGCCTGTGTGCCGGGCTATTCCACGCTGGGCGTCGCCGCTCCCCTGTTGGTACTGCTGGGCCGCTTACTGCAAGGTTTCTCTGCTGGCGTTGAGTTGGGCGGGGTTTCGGTCTATCTGGCAGAGATAGCCACACCGGGCCGCAAAGGCTTCTTTGTAAGCTGGCAGTCGGCCAGTCAACAAGCGGCGGTGGTGTTTGCCGGCTTGCTGGGCGTGGGCCTGAACCACTGGCTAAGTCCCGCAGAAATGGGTGAATGGGGCTGGCGCATCCCCTTCCTGATTGGCTGCATGATCGTGCCGGTGATCTTTGTCATCCGTAAATCCATGCAAGAAACCCCGGAGTTTGAAGCCCGTAAGCATCACCCCACGCTGCGCGAAATCGTGCGCTCTGTTGGGCAAAACTTTGGCTTGGTACTCGGCGGCATGGCCTTGGTGATCATGACCACCGTGTCGTTCTACCTGATCACGGCTTACACCCCGACTTTCGGCAAGGCAGAACTGAACCTGACGGATTTGCAGGCATTGCTGGTGACCGTGTGCATCGGTTTGTCGAACTTCTTCTGGCTGCCGGTCATGGGTTCGCTGTCCGACAAGATCGGGCGCAAGCCACTGCTGCTGGGCTCGACGATTCTGGCCATTTTGACTGCCTACCCAGCCTTGTCATGGCTAGTGGCCAACCCGAGTTTCAGTCACTTGCTGATGGTCGAGTTGTGGCTGTCATTCCTTTATGGCTCGTACAACGGCGCCATGGTGGTTGCCCTGACTGAAATCATGCCGATTGAAGTGCGCACCACCGGCTTCTCGCTGGCTTACAGCTTGGCGACTGCAACGTTTGGCGGTTTCACCCCGGCGGCGTGTACGTACCTGATCCACGTACTGGACAACAAGGCAGCGCCGGGCTTGTGGTTGACGGGTGCGGCTGTATTGGGGCTGATCGCAACCGTGGTGCTGTTTCGTGGTAATCAACATGAACTGCGGATGGCGCAAGCTACAGGTTAAAAGCAGGTGGAAGGCTGCAAGTTGAGAAGCGCTCTCTTGCAGCTTGAGGCTCGGGCCCCACTCACTGCGCCCAAGCCTCACCTTATAACCTCCGTGAGGGGATGAGCTTTTTTTGAGAGCGGCATGATCTGCAAAATGATTATGTATAGCCGCTAACTCGAAAAATCTTCATTTGCAGTATGGATTTGTCATGCAAGCACGAGAAATAATCGCTAGAAGAGTCTTACGCGCACTGCCTGATACAGAAAAAAAAACCCTGCCCTCGAAAAGCCGCGTAGCAAAATATGCAAAAAATACCCGCAATCGATCGCATCAAGGCCTCCAAGCAGTTGAAATAAAAAATCGTCAACTCAAATCAGAACCGAACAGCACTCTTGCGCAACGCACGACTGCTTCACCTTTACAGTCGGTCTTACAGCATGCTCAATCGCCCCAACCAAAGGCATTAACAGACATCCCCGACGGCTGCGCCCAACGTAATATTCCGGCACCACCACCACCACCACCACCAC
>NZ_JBJGEJ010000008.1:0-237079 GCF_045062345.1 Pseudomonas sp. 2024-210
GGGCTGAGCGGGCTTTGCTGGTGCGCAGCAGCAGGTCGATAAAGCTGTCCAGCAGGTGGGTGGCTTTGGCGGTGACGGTCATCGTTGGCAGAACTTTGGCAGTGTATTTGACTGCCAGCCCCATCCCTCCGGTCAGAACAACACCGATCAGGATGTCGATCAGCACCTCGCTGGTCAGGCGCGTAACTATTTCAGTGCATAGGAGTGGCGGCAGCAATTGCAGCCAGGCTTGGAAGGTGGAGAAATACGCCCACAGCAGCGGTTCGTCACTGGCGATTAAGTAGAGGGCCTGCAACGATTGGCCCGAGGCGTTTATGAGGTCGTCGAGTTGTTCCGGGTTAAGGAACTCTGCGAGTTTTTCGAGATTCTTTTTCGGGTGCGTGATGAGATCGAACAGTTTGACGAGGCTGTCCCAAAGTCCGATCAGCGTATTGCCAAAACCCTTGAGGGCGCTTTGTGCGTGCAGCAGCAGTTGGTCTGCATTACTGGCGTTATCGTAGGCGCGCCAGAGTGGCTGGAATTCGCTGTTCCATTGCTGCGAGAGCCAGCCACCGAGATCGTTGAGCAGACCTTGATAGGAGTCGAAGTAGGCGTCGATCTCTTGCGGTGTGGTCTGGGGGTAGAAGGTGACGCGATAGCGCTGATCGGGTTTACAGCCTTCGAGCAGCTTTATGCCGCTATTGTCGATGAGGGTGTGGAGCTCTTCACCGTCGGTATCAAGTGAACTGGCAAAGCCATAATTGTCCGGACGCAGGGGTTTTGAGCGCAGGGGCGTCAGACGGACAGGGGTGTTGCCAATCGGCACAAAGTGCGCGGATTCGAAGGCATGAATCAAGGTCAGCGTGCCGTCTTTCTTGCATTGGGCATAGTGAATCGCCGGGCCTTTGCTCTCTATATTGCGGGTGATGGCACTGTCGCCGGCACTGAATTTTTGCTCAGCGGCAATAAGGCCGCCGTACCACTTTGAGGTTTGCAGGCGGTACTCGGCCAGGCAGTTTCTGTGTCGCAACAGGAGGGTGGGTACATCGGGCTGGATGCTGTCAGTCATTGACCTGTTTCCTTACGCTGGAGAGCACCTGAGGTCCTTCAACCATCAGGATTTTTCGGTGGCGCAAGTGTGCAAGGCGATAATTAAAATGGCTGTAAGACGGGTCTATAGCTGAGGGGGGTTTAAAGCGTGTTTTGAGTGAGATGCCTTACTGGTTGATGTCAGCGGTCTCTGACATGAATCAAGGCTGAAGAGAATTCAGAGCATAAAAAAGGCCACATTAAAGTGGCCTTTGATCAAACAGATAGCGTGCAATCAATAATCGTCGTCTTTATCAAACTGCCGCGCTTCACGCTGCAGTTGATAGACAAAACGTTCAACCTGGCGCTGCACGGCACCGCTGATGTTGTGAAAACGCATGCCAGCAAAGGTGATGTTGAGTCGCTCTTCAAAATGCAGGTAACGCATCTCCACCGGCGTCGTCATGGTGCCAAAGGGCAGGGCAGCGTTAAAGCGTTCATACACCTGACCCAGTTGCATGCTTTGACTGATATCACCCTCAAAGCGCAACTTGCAGCCTGTGGCGGAGACGTCCAGCAATTTACCTTTGATCGGGGTTTTGAGCTTCTCGCCCGCCACTTCGACACTGATCAGGTTGGCCAGTCTTAACGCCGCGCGGAATGCGTTTCGGCGCTGGTGATAGACCACTTCGCCCGGGAGTGCGCCGCGATAGCAGCGATGACCGTTGACGTCATCAATGGTCAGTGAGGTGGTGCATTCCCAGGCAATTCTTACGCCGTCATGGAAGCCTTCGACCCGAAAAGGTACGCCCGCTTCAAGAAAACGTTCACCCTCTCGAGGGATCATTTCGTCCAGCGCGAGGCTGTTATTCTCACGATTTACATCCACCACATAGCTCTGGAAACGCTGGGTGCGATCCTGGAATGTGATGATCAACGGGTCATGGCTCTCTTGTAGCAACCGCAGGTTAGAGGCTATTTCCAGCGGGGTGGTCAGCACCTTGGGCGGCTGCGGAGCATCTTGGGCATCGAACACGGTTCATCTGTCTCCAGGCAAGTACAGCAACACAAGAGTGCGGCATTTTGCCATCATGCTGAGCATCTCGCTAGGCTGCTTGACGACTCGCGTTCACACCTGGCTGTAGGCGCGAGGCTTGTTTAGCATCGAGGTGGTGCCGCGTGCGGTGTACAGGGAGGGCACTTCGCCGCCATGCAGGATGCGCAGTTGATTGACCGTAATCGCCTGTTGGGTCTGAATTGATTGGCCATTGAGCTGATTGGCGGCATGGCACTGCGCAAGCAACTGGCTCAACAGATCGCTTTGGCTAAGCAACTGCTCGCCCACGCTTGAATGGCTGGCGAGGCTTTCGAGGCCTTTGCGGTTGGTCGTCAGACCCAGGCTGGCCAAAATCTGGCTGCGTTTGCGGCCATGTTGATCGAGCAAAATGATCAACGAATGTTTACGCGCCAGAATGTGTTCCAAGTGCACCATATCGCGCCCTTTGAGGGCGATGGACTCTTCCTGCAACAAACCGAGCAGTTGCTCAGCGGGTGCGAGGTCGTCATTGATCAGTTGCAGCAAATTTTCGTCGTGCATGGCGGGCTCTGGGAGTTAAGCGTCCAAAAGCCTGGCACCCGCCCCAAGGGCTAGTGCTGGGCTTCGATGTTTAGCAGTTTGCTGGCGACCCGACTGCTGTCGACTTTATAACTGCCATCGGCAATGGCTTGTTTCAGCTCGGCGACTCGATCGCTGTTGACCACCGGTTGATCGCGCAGTGAGTCGCTGATTTTTTGTAACTGCTGAGCCTGCGGGCTCAAGCTAACCGATTCACCGCTCGGGGCACTGGTGGTGGGCTCAGGGCTTTGCGCAGGGGCCGCTTGCGTGGCGCTGCCTGCTTCTTGGGCGGTATTGCTGCGCGTACTGCCGGTAACTGGCGGGGCGCTGTTGAGACGACTGAAGTCGATAACCATAACGAAAAACCTCTGGGTATTTGGACGCTTGCCATGTTTTCGGCCATACCCGGAAAAACTTTAGGCTTGATTAATCATAGGTGTGACTGAATACGTACTGATCTGGGTCAGGTAACAGTGTAGGAAAGTCGCAAGACTGATGCCAGAAAAGCTTACAGTGCCACCTCGACTTGACCAGGCCCAGTGATCCGCGCCTTGATCACACGTTTGGAGTTCAGGTTTCTGACGCGTATCTGCTCGCTCAAGCCGCCGTCTGACAGCGCCTCGCCGGGCATCTTGACGCTTAGGGTGCCGCTGCGAGCACTGATGACCACGTGGTCGCCTTTGCGCACGGCGGCGTTTTGCTCCAGATGCGTCAGGGTCAGCACTTGGTCAGTCACCACAGGACGCAGCAGTTTTTGCCCCACGGCCAATTCGGTCGCGGTCATATAGCCTTGATTGATTTGGCTGACGTCACGTTCGCGCAAGGTGACATCGGCGTAGTCCACAACCATGCCGCGTTTCAGTGGATGGGTGACGATCACCACATCGCGGAAAAGTCTGACTTGAGCCGGGACAAAGATGGTCCAGGGTGAGGCCCCTTCGCAACGAACCCGCACGATCACTCGGCCCATGGGCTGGGCCGGGCTTTCAAGCGTGGCTGTCAATTCTCTGTCGCACTCCGCCAGACGCAGGCGTGGATCGAGATTGTTCACTTGAATCTCATAGCGGCCTTCTATCTGACCAGTGGCAAGGTAGTCTTCGACAGTGAACTCAAGAAAGCCCTGAGTGACGCCGATAAGCTGAGTAGGAGATGTGAAGCCATCAGCGTAGGAATATTTGCCTACGCTAAGCAGGCACGCGACTGCCAACAGACTCAGGCATCGACGGCGAAGGCTGAAGGGGTTGGACTCGCGGCAGGAATTTGTCGTTTTGCTGTTCATGAAAGATAAATAGCAAAGCCCGTGCCGTTTACCGGGCTGCGTGTGTCGTAACTTAAAGTTTTAAAAGGAGCTGAGTATGGCTGGGGTGATGGATGCGGTTAACCAGCGCACTCAATTGGTGGGGCAAAACCGTCTGGAGCTGTTGCTGTTTCGTCTGGACGGGCCGCAGCTTTATGGGATCAATGTGTTCAAGGTCAGGGAGGTGCTGCAATGCCCCAGGCTGACGATGATGCCTCGATCCAATCCGGTGGTGTGCGGCGTGGCGAGCATTCGCGGCGCGACTATTCCGATTCTTGATCTGGCAATGGCCACCGGCGCGGGTCCACTTAAAGAACGGGATAACCCGTTTGTCATCATCACGGAGTACAACACCAAGACTCAGGGCTTTCTGGTGCGTTCGGTCGAACGCATTGTCAACATGAATTGGGAAGACATACATCCGCCACCTCAGGGCGCAGGCCGTGATCATTATTTGACGGCGGTGACGCGCATGGATGAGCAGTTGGTCGAAATCATTGATGTGGAAAAAGTACTGGCCGAAGTGTCGCCTACCCCTGAGACCATTTCCCAGGGTGTGGTGGATGTTGAGACTCAGGCCAGGGCATTGTCTTTGCGGGTGCTGACCGTCGATGATTCATCGGTGGCGCGCAAGCAGGTGGCCCGTTGTCTGCAAACGGTCGGGGTAGAGGTGGTTTCGCTGAACGACGGCCGTCAGGCGCTCAACTATCTGCGCCAGATGGTGGAGGAGGGTAAAGACCCGGCCGAGGAATTTCTGATGATGATCTCGGATATCGAGATGCCGGAAATGGACGGTTACACCCTGACAGCCGAAATCCGCAACGATCCACGCATGAAAAAGTTGCACATCATTCTGCATACTTCTTTGTCCGGGGTATTTAATCAGGCGATGGTCAAGAAAGTCGGTGCTGATGACTTTTTGGCCAAGTTTCGGCCCGATGACCTGGCATCCCGGGTAGTTGACCGGATTAAAGCAGCAGACCACAGCCAGGGTCAGTCCCTGGCGGTCAACACGATTTAAGAGGCAGGATCATTTGTCGACGGCTAATTTGGATTTTGAACAGTTCCGGGGCTTCCTGGAAAAAGCCTGTGGCATTGTGCTGGGTGAAAACAAGCAATACCTCGTTTCGAGCCGCCTTAACAAGCTGATGGAGCAGCAGAGCATCAAATCGCTGGGTGAGTTGATTCAGCGCATGCAAAGCCAGCCTCGCAGCGGGCTGCGTGAACAGGTGGTGGATGCCATGACCACCAATGAAACCTTGTGGTTTCGTGATACCTACCCGTTTGAAGTATTGAAGAACAAGGTCTTGCCCGAGTTTATCAAGGCCAATCCGGGGCAGCGGTTGCATATCTGGTCGGCGGCGTGTTCCTCGGGGCAGGAACCGTATTCGCTGTCGATGAGCATTGACGAGTTTGAACGCAGTAACCTTGGGCAATTGAAGGCAGGCGCACAGATCTTTGCCACTGACTTGTCCAGTCTGATGCTCAATACGTGCAAAACCGGTGAGTACGATAATTTGGCGATTGGCCGAGGCTTGTCGCAGGAGCGCTTGCAGCGCTATTTCGAACCCAAGGGGCCGGGGCGTTGGGTAATCAAGGCGCCGATCAAGAGCCGGGTGGAATTTCGTTCATTTAACCTGCTGGACAGCTACGCAGCGTTCGGCAAGTTTGACGTCGTGTTCTGTCGCAATGTGTTGATTTACTTCTCGGCCGAGATGAAAAAAGACATTTTGCTGCGACTCCACAGCACATTGAAGCCGGGTGGTTACCTGTTTCTGGGCGCCTCAGAAGCCCTCAACGGGTTGCCCGACCATTACCGGATGGTGCAATGCAGCCCCGGAATCATTTATCAGGCGAAATAGGCTGCGTTAACCCGTAGCAGCTGCCGAAGGCGGCGTTCGGCGACGCAGTCGTCGCAAAGAGTTCTAAACCTCAGTGCTCATTGTTGCGATCGCTGCGCGATCGGACGCAGCCTTCGGCAGCTGCTACGGGGGGGCGCGCACGTGCAATCAGGCGGCAGAAAAGCGGCAGTCAGCGGTCAGCCTTTGCCGCTTTTCTGACATTGGCGCCGCCCACTCCCTGCGCAAAGCCCTGAAACATGCGGTTATTCGATCTGGCACGAGGTTTGCTGTGTACCTGTCATCCACACCTGAATCCGTTTCAGGTCAGCTGACAAAGGTTTCCCGACATGAGCATCAGCTTCGATAAAGCGCTCGGTATCCATGAACAAGCCCTGGGTTTTCGTGCACAACGTGCCGAAGTGCTGGCCAACAATATTGCCAACGCTGATACCCCGAACTACAAAGCGCGGGATCTGGATTTCGCTTCTGTGCTCGCGGCACAGAACGACAAGAACCAGAACGCCACCTTTGCCCTGAACAAGACCAACAGCCGCCATATCGAAGCCCAAGGCCTGAGCATGGGTGACGAAGCCCTACAGTACCGCACGCCGATGCAGCCCTCGATCGACCAGAACACCGTGGACGCTCAGCTTGAGCAGTCGAACTATGCAGAGAATGCGGTCAACTTTCAGGCCAGCTTCACCTTGCTCAACAGTAAATTCAAAGGGCTGATGTCGGCCCTGCGCGGGGAGTAACTCATGTCTTTAGCCAGTGTGTTCAATATTGCCGGCAGCGGCATGAGTGCCCAGACCACGCGTCTGAATACCGTCGCCAGTAACATCGCCAACGCCGAAACCGTCTCGTCGAGCCTCGATCAGACGTACCGCGCCCGTCATCCGGTATTTGCCACAATGTTTCAGGGGGCGCAAAACGGCACCGGTGATTCGCTGTTCAATAATCAGGATGCCGCCGGCCAAGGCGTGCAGGTGTTGGGTGTGGTCGAAGACCAGAGCAACCTCGAAGCCCGTTACGAGCCCAACCATCCTTCTGCCGACGCCAAGGGCTATGTCTACTACCCCAACGTCAACGTGGTCGAAGAAATGGCTGACATGATTTCCGCCAGCCGTTCGTTCCAGACCAACGCGGAAATGATGAACACCGCCAAAACCATGATGCAGAAGGTGCTGACCCTCGGTCAGTGATAAGGGGCAAGGCAAATGAGTGTGACCGATTCCACCAGTGGCATGAGCCTCAATCAGGTTCTCGCCAACTCCGGCCAGACCACCACGACTGACAACAGTCTGGCAGCGGCTTCCAAGGCGGTGTCAGGCAGCTCCTCGCTGGGCAAGGATGCGTTTCTGCAATTGCTGGTGACCCAGCTGAAAAACCAGAACCCGCTGGACCCGCAGGACAACACCGCGTTTGTCGCGCAGTTGGCCCAGTTCAGTAGCCTGGAAGGCATCACCACCCTCAATGACACGGTTAATTCGATCTCGGGCAATTTCCAGTCCTCGCAAGCGTTGCAGGCCTCATCCCTGGTGGGCCGTTCGGTGATCGTGCAAACCAGCGAAGCCTATGTCGACCCGGCCAGTGGCAAGGCATTCAACGGCACGGTTGTGGTCGCTGATGCCAACTCGACGCCGACGGTCACTATTACCAATGCCGACGGTGAGGTGGTCAGAACTCTGGATCTGGGCACACAGCAAGCCGGCAACAGTGAATTCACCTGGGACGGCAAGGATGACGAAGGCGTTCTGCTGGATAAAGGGTCTTACACCTTTACGGCGGCGAGCAAAACCGACACCGGCAGCACGGCCCTCACCACTTACCTGCCGGCCACGGTCAACAGCGTGACACTGAGCAAAACCGGTGGCGAAATCATGCTCAACCTCGCGGGGCTGGGCAGTATTGGCATGTCAAAAGTTCAGACCATTGGCCTTTAAATCCTAAGCCGACTTACATGTTTCAAGGAGTTAACCATGTCATTCAATATCGGTCTTAGCGGCCTCTATGCGGCAAACAAACAACTCGATGTGACCGGCAACAACATTGCCAACGTCGCCACCACGGGCTTCAAATCCTCCCGTGCAGAATTTGCCGACGTGTACTCGGCCAGCAAGCTGGGCGTCGGCAGCAAGACCATCGGCAGCGGCGTCAACCTGGCCAATGTGTCGCAAAGTTTCAGTCAAGGTGCGATCAATAACACCGGCAACCTGCTGGACATGGGTATTCAAGGCAGCGGTTTCTTTGTGCTGAGCGACAACGGCGCCTTGAGCTACACCCGTGCCGGCACGTTCAAGGCCGATAAAGATGGCTTTGTGACCAGCTCCGATGGCACCCAGCGCTTGCAGGGTTATGGCGTGGACGCTAACGGCAAGATAATCAACGGTGTGTTGACCGACTTGCGCATCGACACGTCCAACCTGGCACCCAAGGCCAGCAGCACCGTGGACTCGACCATTAACCTGAATTCCAGCTCGGACGTGATCGATCAAACGGTGAATGCATTCGATCCAAACGAAACTTCCAGCTACAGCAAAAAGTTCAGCACCACTATTTACGACACTCAGGGCAATGCGCACCCGATGGACCAGTACATGGTCAAAACAGGTTCCAACACCTGGGAGACCTATACCCTGATCGACGGGCGTAACCCTGACGGTACTGCGGTGACGGGGGCGAATGCAGTAGCCCCGGTGCCGTCGACCATGGTGTTCGACTCGGCCGGTGCGCTGACCAGCGTGACCACGCCCAACCCGGTGACGGGTCAGCCTGACATCGTCAGCAGCACCTTGACCGTGAGCAACTGGATGCCGGGCGCTACGGTCAATGGCGACTGGGTTTCCAACGGCGCTGCGGCGAACGGTGACGGAATTGCCATCAATATGGCCAAGACTACTCAGTACAACACTGACAGCTCGCGTAATCCGCCGACTCAAGACGGCTACGCCACCGGCCAGATCAACAACCTGAGCATCGACGGTTCAGGCGTATTGTTCGCCAACTTCAGTAACAGCCAGAGCCGTGCTATCGGTCAGATCTCGCTGGCCAGTTTCACCAATGAGCAGGGCTTGCAGCCTGCGGGCGGCACCGCCTGGAAAGAAACCTTCGCGTCAGGTCAGGCAGGCTACGACGCGCCAAAAGTCGGCACTTTGGGTTCCGTTGTGTCCAGCTCGCTGGAAGATTCCAACGTTAACCTGACCAGCGAATTGGTCGATTTGATCAAGGCGCAGAGTAACTACCAGGCCAACGCCAAAACCATTTCGACTCAAAGCACCATCATGCAGACCATCATTCAGATGACCTGATAACAGCGGCGGCGCGTGATGAAAAAACCCCGGCGCCAGCGTCGGGGTTTTTGTTATTACGCCATGAGCTTAGTGGCGTGCCGTTGCCACCTGTTCCAGCATTTGCCTGAAGCAGCCCAGTTGCTGCGGCGTGCCCCCGCAAGCCTCCCACACGTGCTCGATCTGGGCCGGTGTTGCGTGCTTGAGCAGCAACAGTTCAATTGACCGGTGCCATAGGGCCCGCTGACAGTGTGGGCGCAAGTCAGGGGCGAGGGGCAGTGTCAGGCCTTGGATGATCAGTTTGGCAGCCGCTTTGAAGGGCTTTTCGACGCGCAGCAGGCGAGGCAGTGCCTTGATTTTGGCCAGCAGCGACGGCTCCGGAAAAAACACTGGCACCCTCGCGGATAGCCGTGGCAGTGCCGGGTGGTACTGCTCGCCGTGCTTGTCGAAGAAGCCTCTGTTCATTGCATGGTAATAGCGTTTTTTGGCGTAGTAATGGTTGATGCAATCGTGGGCCGTAACCACACGCGACTGGCCCATCGCGAAAGACACGGCAATCTGTTCGATGGTGTGCAGCTTGCAATAGTGATCTTTCCAGGCGTCGATGCGTTCGATGACACCGTCCATGATCCCGCCATTGCTGCGTACAATCCCGCAGATCCCGCTGTTGTAGAGCTTCATGCAATCGTCAGGGGCTGTACCTTTGGTTGTCAGGTCATGGGCGAATGCCACGTAGTCGGGCCGATGTTTCGCTTCAGCCCATGTCCACTCGAACTGATCCATCAGGTACTGCTGTTCGGTGACGCGGCTAAACAGTTGCGCGGGGTCTTTGAAAAAGACCGTGTCGGTGTCAACGAAAATGGTTTTATCAGCGAGTTTGACCCCCTCGGCAATTGCGCAAGCTTTGCGTCGGTGGGTATAGCCGTGAACACCTTGCCAGTGGGCCAGGGTTTCAGCGTCCAGTGCAATCACGGTGACGGGCCAGCCCTCGAACGCGTGCGGCTGGTCGGTCATTACGGTGATGGTGAAGCTTGCAGGCACGCGTTGCTGGCGAAGCGCCGACAGAATGCTGAATTTGGCTTCCTGGCGGTAAACGGCATTGTTGCCGTACAACAGGTACAACAGTTGATGGGAGTTCATACGTCCGTGCTTGTTGGTCGACCGGGGCGACGGCAGTGCTGCTTCAGCATGCGCCCTAAGTCCAATTGTCAGTTGGCGCGCATTATGCAATATCGCGCCAACTGCAAACAAATCTCAGATGTGATCCTTGTCACCGACCAACACGTTGGCTGAGCGGGTCAGTGCGTTTGAGCACTGTTGAATACCACCTGCTCAGGCACCCGGGTCATCAGCACCTTGCCACCCCGTATCGAGACGCGCGCCTTGGCCTGACGGCGTACGGCTTCGTAGTCACTGTCGGCGTCCAGTATCACCAGATTGGCCGGTCGCCCCACAGCGATGCCATAACCCTCGCCCAGATTGAGGGTGCGGGCGCTGTTGTCGGTGACCAAATCCAGACACCGTTGCAGGTCTTCAAAGCCCATCATGTGGCAGATATGCAAACCGGCATCCAGCACGCGCAGAATGTTGCCGTTGCCCAGTGGATACCACGGGTCCTTGATCGAATCCTGCCCCAGGCACACATTCATTCCGGCGCGATCCAGTTCTGCCACGCGGGTTACGCCACGGCGTTTGGGAAAGCTGTCAAAGCGCCCCTGCAAGTGAATGCTCTCGGTTGGACAGGAGACAAAGTTGATGCCTGACATTTTGAGCAGGCGGAACAATTTGAAGCAGTAGGCGTTGTCGTAAGAGCCCATGGCGGTGGTGTGGCTGGCGGTGACCCGGCTGCCCATGCCGCGCACCCGTGCTTCTTCGGCCAGCACTTCGAGAAAGCGTGACTGCGGATCGTCGGTCTCGTCGCAATGCACATCCACCAGGCAGCCGGTGCGTTCAGCCAGGTCCATCAAGAATTTTATCGAGCTGACGCCCTGATCCCGCGTGTTTTCAAAGTGCGGGATGCCGCCCACCACATCGGCGCCCATTTCCACGGCGCGGGTCATCAACTCGCGTCCGCCCTCGTAGGACTCGATGCCTTCTTGCGGGAAGGCGACAATTTGCAGGTCAATCAAGTGGCGGGCTTCTTCGCGGACTTCAATCATCGCCTTGAGCGCGCCCAGCGTCGGGTCGGTCACGTCGACATGGGTGCGTACATGCTGAATGCCATGCTCGGCAAGCATGCGGATGGTGGTGTGGGCGCGTTCTTTGGTGTCTGCGTGGGTAATGGTTTCCTTGCGCTGGGCCCAGCGTTCAATACCTTCGAACAGCGTACCGCTCTGGTTCCACTCGGGTTGGCCCGCGGTCAGGGCAGCGTCCAGGTGAATGTGCGGTTCAACCAGGGGCGCGATCAGCAGTTGGCCTTGTGCGTCGATATCGCCGGGCTCTGCCACTACACGGCCAGCCTGCAAGGTGATGGCACTGATGCGTGCGCCTTCGCAGGTGACGGTGTGCAGGCCTGGGGTTTTACGCAAGGTGGCATTGATGATGTTCATGGGCGTTCCTGTCGTTGAGTTTCGTTCATGCGCCACACGAGGAGGGCAACCGAAGCATTCATTCTGAAAAGTGGGTCGTCGAGCGACTGTCCGCTGTGTTGCTCGATACGCTGTATTCGTTGTGTAACCGTGTTGCGATGCAGATTCAAACGCTCGGCGGTCTTGAGGGCATTGCCGTTTTCTTGAAGCAGTGCGTCCAGCGTATCTATCAGGCTGTGAGGATGTTTGCGCCGGGGTTCAATGAGTCGGCCGAGGGTCTGCTGGACGAAAGCGTCGATCACCGAGCGGTCGCCAATGGCTTGTAAGAGGCGCAATACACCCAATTCATTGAAATCACACAATCCTGTAGCCGGTCGCAGGTTTTCCGCTACATCGAGCGCCTGGCGTGCCTGATTGAGTGCGTGACGGTAACCAGTACAATCTTCGACCGTACCCGACATGCCCATAAACAAGGCCAGCTCACCGATCATGGCGTGCAACGGCTGATACAGCTCGGCGAGTTGGATGCGGATCGCTTCGTGCTCGGCCAGCAACACTATAAACAGATCACCTTGCACGATCACCGGCAGGGGATCAGGTTGTGCCCGATTCCAGGCGTCGAGGTGATCCTGCACAGCTTGACGTATGTGCTGCAAGCGTCGCTCAGCCTCGTCGGGCGGATGACGATCAAATAATACGTTGACTGCCGATAAACGTAGCGCCACCAGCCGACGGCTATCGTCGAGCGGCAGTTGCAAGTGACTGGCGCGCTGACGGGCCGTGGCCAGGCTGGGGTAATCCCCGCTCAGCAACTGCGCCACAATGTCGTGGCGCGAGCGTTTGGTCTGAGCCATGTGCACCAGTGCCGTGCCGATCAGGTGCGTGACGATCACCATCTTCAGCAAGTACGGTTGCTCGACCAGCGGCAGGCCGCAGGCGTGTGCCCGTGTAATCACCGAAGCGGGTATGCCTTGAATAAACGCGCTGCCCGTTAGGATGACCAGTCCGGCAATGCCGCTGGTATGACCGTCTTCCACCAGTTGCAGCAAATTGGCCTCGTCGCGGGGATGGTTGATGCCCGTGACGAACACCAGCTCGCCGCCCATCACCCATTCGGCAATGCCTTCGTTCTCAGCGACATAAGGCCAGCGTACGCTGCGATGAAGGTTTTGCTCTCCTGCGCGCAGTGTCATTTCTTGCAGGCCGGGCAGGGCCAGAATCTCTTCCAGGGTGAGGCTCAAATGTCCTCCTGAGCGACGGGTAATACGGCGCGGCGACGGCTGATTTCGAGTAAGGCTACGTAACACACTGCCGAAGCACCAATGCCCACCAGCGGCGCGATCCAGGGCGAGCTATATGCCAGCACCGCCCCTGCGGCATACGCCGACAAGCCCAGCAGGTTGTAGCGCGGCAGGGTGACGCTGGCCAGCGTTGGGTACTGGCCGCGATGGCGATACCAGAAGTCCGCCATGATTACGCCACCAATGGGCGGGATGATTGAGCCCAGCAACACCAGAAACGGAATCAGCATTTCATACATCCCGCCGATGGCGAGCACCACGCCAATGGCGGCGGCGAGCAGGGTCATGGTGCGTCGACGTTCGCTGCGCACCAGATGGCAGGCGGCGGCAGAGACGTTGTAAATGGTTGGCCCCTGAATGGTCCACAAATTCAGGCACAGCATAATCACGGCGGCGAATGACAAACCCTGCAGCATCATGACTTCAACAATATCGGCCTGCTGGTAGACCATGGCGCACCAGGCGCCAGCGACCACCATCAAGCCATTGCCGAGCAGAAAGCTGACCACGCTGGCGATCACAGCCACGCGCCCACTGCGCGACAGTCGCGTCCAGTTGGTGGCTTGGGTGGCGCCGCTGGCAAAAGTGCCGAAGACCATGGTGATGGCGGCCGAGAAGGTCATGGTTTCATGCGGGATCACGGCGGCCAGCCCTTTGAAACCGCCGACATGCTGCGTGGCGATGTACATCGACACAATCAGCAGAATAAACATCAGCGGTACCGACACCCGCGACAGCACGTCGAGCCCTTTGAAGCCGATCAGTGCCGTGATGCTAAAGCCAAAACCGAACAGGATCATCAGCGGCGTGGCGAAGCCCTCGGTCAGGCCGAGCATTTTAACCAGCACGATGGCCACCGTTGCGGTGCCCCAGGCGTACCAGCCGAGTTCGGCAAAGCCGAGCAAAAAATCTGACAACCGACTGCCGGCTTCTCCGAAGCAAAACCGACCCATCAATACGGTGTTCAGGCCGCTGCGGGCGGCGATCAGCGCCAGGGCGGCGGCATACAGGGCCAGCAGGCTGTTGCCGATGACGGCAATCCACAGCATGTCGACAAAGTTAAAGGCCATGCCCAGCTTGCCACCCGCAAACATAGTGCCGGTGAAGAAGGTAAAGCTGAACAACACCATGGAAATGGACAGCAGGCCTTTGCGCGCGCTGCGCGGGGCTTCGCTCAACGGAAACTCGTCGGGTGAACTCATGTTGTATTCCTGCGCCTCAAATGGATAGGGCCGTGGTCAATGGCACACGAGGACAAGAGCAATAAGCGGGCCTGTTTTGGGCAGAGGCTTGCGGCACTCAAAAGCGGGCAGGGGGCATGACAGAAGATGTGCAACGTGCACATAACCGTTAAAAAAGGGAGGGATTCAATGTGCAGAGTGATTCATTTTGAGGCGTTGGTGCACTGTTTTAGCCTGCTGGCGCGATAGTCGTATCGACACCCCTAAAAGCCGCTGACGAGGTACGAGGCTACATCGCTTCGTTTAAGTCATTGACCTTTTTATCCCCACAAAACAAAACCCCCGTTTAAACCCAACTGTTACCAGGGTTTAAACGGGGGTTTTGAGTCAGGCGGTTAACCCGCCTGACAGCTCAGCTTATTGGCAAGCTTCGCAATCCGGCTCGTCAATCGCGCAGGCTTTTGGCACCGGTGCTGGACCGGCTGGCGCTGCAATGACGTCTTCACTGTTTTTACCGCTCGATACAGCGTTGAGCTTGCCCGTGTTGACGGTCGACTTCTCGGTGCTGGTCGCGGCCAGGGCACGGAGGTAGTAAGTGGTTTTCAGACCACGGTACCAGGCCATGCGGTAGGTCACGTCCAGTTTCTTGCCCGAAGCACCGGCGATGTACAGGTTCAGCGATTGAGCCTGGTCGATCCACTTCTGACGGCGGCTGGCCGCGTCAACGATCCACTTGGTGTCGACTTCGAACGCAGTGGCATACAGCTCTTTGAGCTCTTGCGGGATGCGTTCGATCTGCTGCACGGAACCGTCGTAGTACTTCAGGTCGTTGATCATGACCGAGTCCCACAGACCGCGAGCCTTGAGGTCGCGAACCAGGTACGGGTTGATCACGGTGAATTCGCCCGACAGGTTCGATTTCACATAAAGGTTCTGGTACGTCGGTTCGATCGACTGCGATACGCCGGTGATGTTGGCGATGGTCGCGGTCGGTGCGATGGCCATGATGTTGGAGTTACGAATGCCTTTCTGTACACGGGCGCGAACCGGTGCCCAGTCCAGGGATTCGTTCAGGTCAACGTCGATGTACTTCTGGCCGCGCTGCTCGATCAGGATTTGTTGAGAATCCAGTGGCAATACGCCTTTGGACCACAGCGAACCCTGGAACGTCTCGTAAGCGCCACGCTCGTCAGCCAAGTCGCAAGACGCCTGGATCGCGTAGTAGCTGACCGCTTCCATCGACTTGTCGGCAAACTCGACAGCGGCTTGCGAGGCGTACGGAATGTGCTGCAGGTACAGCGCGTCCTGGAAGCCCATGATGCCCAGGCCTACCGGACGGTGCTTGAAGTTCGAGTTGCGCGCTTGCGGCACCGAGTAGTAGTTGATGTCGATCACGTTATCGAGCATGCGTACAGCCACGTCGATGGTGCGCTTCAACTTGTCGGTGTCCAGCTTGCCGTCCTTGATGTGGTTCGGCAGGTTGATCGAACCCAGGTTGCAGACTGCGATTTCGTCCTTGTTGGTGTTCAAGGTGATTTCGGTGCACAGGTTCGAGCTGTGAACCACGCCCACGTGCTGCTGCGGGCTGCGCAGGTTGCACGGGTCTTTGAAGGTGATCCACGGGTGGCCGGTTTCAAACAGCATGGACAGCATTTTGCGCCACAGGTCTTTGGCCTGAATGGTCTTGAACAGCTTGATCTTGCCCGGGTACTGAGCCAGTGCTTCGTAGTACTCGTAACGCTCTTCGAAGGCTTTACCAGTCAGGTCGTGCAGGTCCGGCACTTCGGATGGCGAGAACAGGGTCCACGGGCCGTCATCGAAGACGCGCTTCATGAACAGGTCAGGCACCCAGTTGGCGGTGTTCATGTCGTGGGTACGACGACGGTCATCACCGGTGTTCTTGCGCAGCTCGATGAACTCTTCAATGTCCATGTGCCAGGTTTCAAGGTAAGCGCACACGGCGCCTTTACGCTTGCCACCCTGGTTCACGGCCACGGCGGTGTCGTTCACAACCTTGAGGAACGGAACCACGCCTTGGGATTTGCCGTTGGTGCCCTTGATCCATGAACCCAGTGCGCGAACTGGCGTCCAGTCGTTGCCCAGGCCACCTGCGAATTTGGACAACATGGCGTTGTCGTGAATCGCGTGGTAGATGCCCGACAGGTCATCCGGCACGGTGGTCAGGTAGCAGCTGGACAGTTGTGGGCGCTGAGTACCGGCGTTGAACAGGGTCGGGGTCGACGCCATGTAGTCAAACGAGGACAGCAGGTTGTAGAACTCGATCGCACGGTCTTCTTTCTGCTTTTCTTCGATCGCCAGGCCCATGGCCACACGCATGAAGAAGATTTGTGGCAGTTCGAAACGTACGCCGTCCTTGTGGATGAAGTAACGGTCGTACAGGGTTTGCAGGCCCAGGTAGGTGAACTGCTGATCGCGCTCGTGGTTGATCGCCTTGCCCAGTTTTTCCAGGTCGAAGGTGGCCAGCACAGGGTTCAGCAGGTCGAACTCGATACCTTTGGCGATGTAGGCCGGCAGTGCCTTGGCGTACAGATCGGCCATTTCGTGATGCGTGGCGCTTTCAGCCACGTTCAGGAAGTTCAGGCCTTCGGCACGCAGGGTGTCCATCAGCAGGCGGGCGGTGACGAACGAATAGTTCGGCTCGCGCTCAACCAGCGTACGGGCGGTCATGACCAGTGCGGTATTGACGTCGCTCAGGGCCACGCCGTCGTAGAGGTTTTTCAGGGTTTCGCGCTGGATCAGGTCGCCATCAACTTCTGCCAGGCCTTCGCAGGCCTCGGTGACGATGGTGTTTAGGCGGCCCATGTCGAGCGGCGCAAACGTACCGT
The DNA here is from genome assembly GCF_045062345.1 of Pseudomonas sp. 2024-210. Classification (NCBI taxonomy): domain Bacteria; kingdom Pseudomonadati; phylum Pseudomonadota; class Gammaproteobacteria; order Pseudomonadales; family Pseudomonadaceae; genus Pseudomonas; species Pseudomonas sp. 2024-210. The sequence goes on from NZ_JBJGEJ010000008.1 coordinate 16,905, forward strand.
CGGCGCGGGTGATGCGGATCGATGGGTGAGCCTGAACTTCAGTCTCGGCCGGTGCGCGGGTGGCGCGCTCCTTGGAGCGGGCGTCACGGTAGATCACGTAGTCGCGCGCGACTTTTTGCTCGCCGGCACGCATCAGGGCCAGTTCAACCTGGTCCTGGATTTCTTCGATGTGAATAGTGCCGCCCGATGGCATGCGACGCTTGAAGGTTGCCGTGACTTGTTCGGTCAGGCGCGCAACGGTGTCGTGAATGCGCGACGAGGCAGCTGCATTGCCGCCTTCAACTGCGAGAAACGCTTTGGTGATGGCGACGGTGATCTTGTCATCAGTGTAAGGAACCACGGTTCCGTTACGTTTGATCACGCGCAACTGGCCTGGCGCGGTCGCAGACAGATCCAGAGTTGAATCAGTACCCTGCGAGTTCTCGCGAGTCGTGTCGGTTTGCATGGGGTGTCTCCACATTCTCTATGTTTGTTTGGGCACCTTTAAGGTGCCCACCGTGACGTCCTGAAGCACTACAACCGATAACAGAACCGGGCATAACCACTTCGGGACGTACAGAAAGGGGGGTTAATACCGCTTCCGTGCCGAAGTTTCGGATGTGCATACCGCCACAAACCGTATTCCTGTCGGGTGACAGTATGTGTACTGCAACACCCGGGCCGCTTTCCTGCTTTAACGCCGGAAAACAGCTGCCATCCGCATAAGCGGTCTGGACTTTGAAAACTGCGTTTGATCTAACCCGACAGGCGCGAGAAAAGGACTTGAAATTCTCGTCTGAGTTGTGTTGGGTTTTTAGCTTGAAACCCTACATATGGGGTTTTTTTACCGACGGGATACAAGATATGCGTTTTATAGGGGTTGTGCAACGTACCGCCTGTGGATAACTCTGTGTGTAAATTGTGTGTGAAACGCTGAAGATCCATGTAGGCCGCACGGCACCGGCCTTTCGCCGTTTGTCACCACAAATGGCAAGAGAAAATCAGTCGCGCTGGATTTTGAGGGCGCGAACCCTACCATAAAAAACAGCGCTGTCCGAACGCATTTTCGGGCCCGTGCAAAGATAGGAAAGGTCAAGCTCAAATTGCTGCTTTCACGGGCCGCAAAGGTTGTGGCAGACCTTTGCGGCAATAGCGCACAGTTACAGCAATTGGAAGCTGTTTTGCTGCACGTTTTGTGAATCCAGACCTATTTGCACGTCAAACTCGCCCGGCTCTGCCACGTACTTCAAGTCAGCGTTGTAAAACTTGAGGTCGTCCTCGCTGAGGGTGAACTGCACCACTTTCTGTTCCCCGGCCTTGAGCATGACTTTCTCAAAGTTTTTCAAGCTTTTGACGGGGCGGCTCATAGAGGCCGTGACATCGCGCAGGTACAGCTGCACGACGGTTTCGCCGTCACGCTGGCCGGTGTTTTTCAACGTCACGCTGGCGGTCAGCGTCGCGCCCGGGGTCAGGGTTTTACTCGACAGTTTGACGTCTGACAGGCTGAAGTTGGTGTAGCTCAAGCCATAGCCGAATGGGTACAGCGGTGTGTTTGGCTCATCAAAGTATTGCGAGGTGTAGTTGCCCGGTTTGCCAGGCGTGAAGGGCCGGCCAATGCTCAAGTGGTTGTAGTAAGTCGGAATCTGCCCCACCGAACGCGGGAAGGTGATGGGCAGTTTGCCGGACGGGTTGTAGTCGCCAAACAGCACATCGGCAATGGCATTACCGCCTTCTGTACCGCTGAACCAAGTTTCCAGTACCGCATCGGCTTGTTGCTGCTGGGTGTCGATGGTCAGTGGGCGGCCGTTCATCAGCACCAGCACCAAGGGTTTGCCCGTGGCTTTGAGGGCATCGATCAGGGCGCGCTGGCTGGCCGGAATATCCAGTTCGGTGCGACTGGAAGATTCGTGGGACATGCCACGCGATTCGCCCACCACTGCGACAACCACGTCGGCCTGATGAGCGGCTTTGACCGCTTCGTCGATCATCACCTGTGCCGGGCGAGTGTCGTTGGTCACTTCCGGGGCATCGAAGTTAAGGAAGTTCAGGTAGTCCACCACCTTCTGATCGTCGGTGATGTTGGCGCCACGGGCATAGACCAATTGGCCTTGCTCGCCGAGCGCAGTGCGCAAGCCGTCATACACCGTCACCGATTGCGCGGGCTGGCCGTTGGCTGCCCAGCTGCCCATCATGTCGATAGGTGCCTTGGCCAGCGGCCCGACCAAGGCAATGTGTGCCTGCTTGTTCAGTGGCAGGGTTTGCGCCTGGTTTTTCAGCAGCACCAGGCTGCGACGCGCGACATCCCGCGCCTCAGCACGGTGCAGGCGGCTTTCGGCATTGAGCTCGGCCGGGTCGTCTTCGGCCTTGCCGATGCGAACATAGGGGTCGGCAAACAAGCCCATGTCGTATTTAGCCCCGAGCACCTCACGCACGGCGTTATCCACGTCGCTCTGCGGTACTTCACCTGACTTCAGCAAACCGGGGAGCTCTTCGCCGTAGGCCTTGTCGTTCATGCTCATGTCGATGCCGGCTTTGATGGCCAGCTTCGCGGCTTCACGGTTGTCTTTGGCCACGCCGTGCTTGATCAGCTCGATAATGGCGCCGTGGTCGCTGACGGCAACGCCCTTGAAGCCCCAGTCCTTGCGCAACAGGTCCTGCATCAGCCACATATTCGAGGTGGCGGGTACGCCATTGATTGAGTTCAACGCCACCATTACACCTCCAGCGCCGGCATCAATCGCGGCGCGGTAAGGCGGCAGGTAGTCCTGATACATGCGGATGGGGCTCATATCCACGGTGTTGTAGTCACGACCGCCCTCTACCGCGCCATACAGGGCGAAATGCTTGACGCAGGCCATTATATTGCCGGGCAGGGCAGGGGAAGCGCCCTGATAGGCGTTAACCATCACTTTGGCGATACGCGAAACCAGGTAGGTGTCTTCACCAAAGCCTTCGGAGGTGCGGCCCCAGCGCGGGTCGCGGGCAATGTCGACCATCGGCGCGAACGTCAGGTCGATGCTGTCGGCGCTGGCTTCCTTGGCCGATACCCGACCGCTCAGCGCGATGGCGTCCATGTCCCAGCTTGACGCCAGCGCCAAGCTGATCGGGAAAATGGTCCGATGACCGTGAATCACGTCATAGGCGAAAAACATCGGAATCTTCAGTCGGCTGCGCATGGCGGCGTCCTGCATGGGACGGTTTTCGGCGCGGCTGATGGAGTTGAACGTGCCGCCAATCCGGCCTGCGGCGATTTCTTTGCGAATCAACTCGCGGGGCATGTCGGGCGCGATGCTGATCAAACGCAGTTGGCCGATCTTTTCATCGACGGTCATCTGCTTGAGCAAATCAGCCACAAACACGTCTTTGGGCGCGAGCGCAGACGGTGGGGTTTGCGCCCACACCGACGGGCTGGACAGGGTGATGGCGATGCCCAACAAACACATCTTTCTCATTGTTTTCTTCTGCGCGGCCGCTTTCATCACAGCGAAGGCAACCTGCGCTGTCGAAGCGATATTGTTCTGGTGGGGGATGTAAGACACCCAAAGCAGGAAATTGCCCTATCTTTAGATTAAGTATTCCTACAAGACAGCCAGTGTTTTATCTGATTCGCGACGAGCAATCCACTGTCGTCCGGAGATTTTGCGTGCAGGTTGAGGAGTTTTTGCGGGATACACGGTGTCTATGAACTCAATGTAGTCAGGCGGAGCGACACAAGCATGGGAATTCAGAGCGTTAAAACCTTGGGCTGGAAGGCCATCGTCGTGATGGTGTTCGCCAGTGTGCTGAGCGGGTGCGGGATTAATACCATTCCTACCTTGGATGAACAGGTTAAAGCGGCCTGGTCACAAGTACAGAATCAGTATCAGCGTCGATCTGATCTGATCCCCAATCTGGTCGAAACCGTCAAGGGTGCAGCCAAGCAAGAGCAGGCAACCTTGACCGCCGTTATTGAAGCACGGGCCAAAGCGACGTCGATTCAGGTCGACGCCAGTACGCTGGACAATCCGGAAAAACTAAAACAGTTCCAGGATGCCCAGAATCAGCTGACGGGAGCGTTGAGCCGTCTGATGGTGGTGTCGGAGCGTTACCCGGATTTGAAATCCAACCAGAACTTCCTGTCGTTGCAATCGCAACTGGAAGGCACGGAAAACCGCATCAGCGTGGCCCGACGCGACTTTATTCTGGCCGTTGAGCGCTATAACACCGAAATCCGTACCTTTCCGGGTCGGCTATGGCATGCGGTGATGTACAGCGACCTGCCGGTTCGTCAGACCTTCGAGGCCACTACCCCGGGCGCCGACAAAGCCCCTGAAGTGAAGTTCTAATGGCTTGTCTGTAGCCGCTGCCGCAGGCTGCGTTCGAGGGCGCAGCCGTCGTAAGTTGTCGAAGCGAGGTGTGCCTGAAAGGCCGCGATCGTTGATTTTACGATGGCTGCGCCATCGGACGTCGCCTTCGGCAACTGCTACGAAGTATGTGATTTATCTTCAACCTTCGAGGTGCTGATGCGCTTATCAAAAACGGGGTTTGGCCTGTTGCTCTGGTTCTGTCTGGCCACAGCGCAGGCGCTGACGTTTCCTGCACTCAGCGGTCGAGTGGTCGATGAGGGACAGATGCTTGATCCCGCCACGCGTCAGCAGGTGGCACAAGCCCTTGAGGCTCACGAAAAAGCCACGGGCGAGCAAGTGGTCGTGGTCACAGTCCCGGATCTGCAAGGCGTTCCCATTGAGGACTTTGGGTATCAATTGGGCCGTGCATGGGGCATCGGACAAAAGGATAAAAACAACGGTGCCTTACTGATCGTTGCCCGCGATGACCGCAAACTGCGTATAGAGGTTGGCTACGGTCTGGAAGACCGCCTCACCGACGCCCAATCTTCGGTCATCATCAATCAGGTCATCACCCCGGCCTTTAAAGCCGGTAACTTCAGCCAAGGCATCAGCGCCGGTACGGCGGCTATCCTCCAGGTGCTGGGCGGTGATCCCTTGCCGGTGGCGTACGCCAGCGAGCAAGGCGCTGGCAGTGATTTTGTGGGCGAACACCCCGGCATTGTCGTCCTGTTGTTTGTGTTGTTCGTCCTCGCCATGGCGGCGTGCCAGTTCTATGGCATCTGCACCTCGGGCGGCGGCGGAACCCGTGGAGGCGGCTTTGGCGGTGGTGGTTTCGGCGGCGGTGGAGGCGGAGGCTTTCGCGGTGGCGGCGGCAGTTTTGGCGGCGGCGGGGCTTCAGGCGGCTGGTAACTCACTTATTTAATGAGCATTGACCCTTATGGCTTTATTGACGCAACAGCAACAACAGCAGGTCGCGCAGGCGGTGACCCGCGCCGAGCAACGCACCGACGCAGAGATCGTCACGGTGCTGGCACCGCGGGCGGATGACTACAGCTATATCCCGTTGCTCTGGGCCAGCTTGATCGCCTTGCTGGTGCCAGCGGTGCTGCATGTTCTGAACAGTGGCATGGCCATTTATTCCTTGCTGATGGCTCAGTGGGCCACCTTTGTATTGCTCAGTCTTATCTTTCGTATTCCCGCGATTACCACTCGCTTGATCCCGCCTCGCGTACGGTATTGGCGAGCCAGCAACCTGGCCCGACGTCAGTTTCTTGAACAAAAGCTGCATCACACCGAAGGGCGAACGGGCGTGCTGATTTTTGTCAGCGAGGCCGAACGTTACGTCGAAATCCTGGTGGATGAAGGTATCTCTCGGCACTTGGATAACAGCGACTGGGGCACGATCGTCAGCGATTTCACACGCCGTGTTGCCCTTGGGCATACGGCTGAAGGCTTTATTACCTGCATCGATGCCTGCGCAGAATTGCTGGAAAAGCACGTACCCAGAACCCAGCCGCGCAACCAATTGCCCAATCGCCTGGTGCTCTTGTAAGCGTGGCCGTATGAAATAAGCCCGTGCTCCTGGCGGCTAACACGCCTAAAATAGCCGCCATTGTTTTTTGATATTCCCTCCTGCACCCCCCGAGGCACCTTTTTCAATGTCAGCGACTGCTACCACCGCCCCGTCTGCGCCGGATCACCGTGCGCAATTTTTGAGCCTGCTGGAGACCAGTCTGGCGCAAAACTCCTTTATCAAGCTGGTGCTGGCCAAGTACGTGGGCCCTGAGGCTGAGTTGCAGCGCATTATCATCAAGCAGGTGACGGTCAAGGATCAGCCTTGCCTGTCGTTTGTGTACCGCTACAAGACCCGTGACATCACCAAAAACTTTTCGCTTGAAGAGGCTGTGGCCAACATCGCCACGCTGTTGCCGGAATCGTTCAAGAATGCGCATTTACTGACCCTGACCGACGAAGTGCAGCTGGAGTACAGCAAAAAGGGCAAAAGCTCGCTGTTTAAAGGTAAAGGCCAGCAAGAGCGTGAGTTGCCGTCAGCGGAACACAACCGCGAGAAGAATCGCTTTCTTGACCTGACTCGGCCGTTTCTGGCGGACCTGGGTGTCACCAACAAGCAGCAAGAACTGATCCCGGCGATGTCGCGCAAGTGGAAACAGATCAACAAGTTTATCGAGGTGTTTTCCCACGCCCTGAGCAACTCGCCACTCAAACTCGATCAGCCGGTCAAGGTGGTGGATTTCGGTTCGGGCAAGGGCTATCTCACCTTCGCCATTCACGATTACCTGCGCCACAGCCTGCAAGCCGAAGGGTGGGTGACCGGTGTTGAGCTGCGTGAAGACATGGTGACCTTATGCAACAACGCCGCCCAGCGTCTGGAATACCCCGGTCTGACGTTCCAGCATGGCGATGTGCGCAGCTTCGCGCCGACGCCGATTGACGTGATGATCGCCCTGCATGCCTGCGACATTGCCACCGACTATGCCATTCATATGGGGATTCGTTCGGGAGCAGCCATCATCATGTGCTCGCCGTGCTGCCATAAGCAGATTCGTCTGCAAATTCAGAGCCCGGTGTTGCTCAAGCCAATGTTGCAGTACGGCCTGCACTTGGGTCAGCAGGCCGAAATGGTCACTGACAGCTTGCGTGCGTTGTACCTGGAAGCCTGTGGCTATGACACCAAAGTGTTCGAGTTCATCTCGCTGGAACACACCAACAAAAACAAAATGATTCTGGCGGTCAAGCGTGCCGAACCCCAGGACCCGACGCAGTTGCTGGAAAAGATTCAGGCGTTGAAGGCGTTCTACAGCATTCAGGAACATTGCCTCGAAACGCTGCTGCAAGCGGATGGTTTGCTCAAATAATCCTGTAAGTCGCGTCTGGCGGGTACGTAGTACCAGGCTATTACCCGTACGGGCGCACAGGGCGTACCTTGGCTACTCTTAATTCCCCAAGGTTCACCCCACAGGAGCACGCACAATGGCAGCGAAAAAAATCCTCATGCTGGTTGGCGATTACGTCGAAGACTACGAAGTGATGGTGCCGTTTCAGGCGCTGTCGATGGTGGGGCATCACGTGCATGCAGTGTGTCCGGGTAAAACGGCGGGTCAGACCGTGCGCACGGCTATTCACGACTTTGAAGGCGATCAGACCTACAGCGAAAAGCCGGGTCACCTGTTTGCCCTCAATTTTGATTTCGACAAGGTCAAGGCCAGTGCTTACGACGCACTGGTGGTGCCGGGTGGTCGTGCGCCGGAATACCTGCGGTTGAATGAGAAAGTCCTGGAGCTGGTGCGTGAGTTCAACAAAGTGGGTAAACCCATTGCCGCGGTCTGTCACGGTGCGCAGCTGTTGGCCGCGGCGGGGACGCTCGAAGGTCGCGAGTGCAGCGCTTACCCCGCGTGTGCACCTGAAGTGCGTCTGGCCGGTGGCACCTTTATTGATATCGACGTGACCAAGGCGCACGTGCAGGGCAACTTGGCGACAGCGCCTGCCTGGCCGGCGCACCCGGCGTGGTTGGCGGCTTTTCTGGTGCTGCTCGGCACCAAGATCGTTTTGTAACGAGAGGGCGTGACCATGTGCGAACTTTATGTCAAAGCCGATCCGATTCTTTACGAGTCGCGCTCACGGTCATTGCGTATTTGTGGCGTGGTCACCACGTTGCGTCTGGAAAACCAGTTTTGGGACATTCTCAGCGAGATTGCCGCAGTGGATGGCATGACCACCAATCAACTGGTGGCCAAGCTCTATGAAGAAGTGATGGATTACCGGGGTGAAGTGGTGAACTTTGCCTCGTTTCTGCGCGTGAGTTGCACCCGCTACCTCAGTCAGCGCCGGGGGCAGGTGCCCGCACTGAGCGTGGTTTCGCGTTCTGGCTGAAACGGGTGATCAGCCTTACCCTCACCCCAACCCTCTCCCGGAGGGAGAGGGGGCTGATAAGTGGCATTGCGCAGATCTACATTGCTCTTAGTCCCCTCTCCCGGAGGGAGAGGGGGCTGATGAGTGGCATTGCGCAGATCTGCATTTGCTCTTAGTCCCTTCTCCCGGAGGGAGAGGGGGCTGATGAGTGGCATTGCGCAGATCTGCATTTGCTCTTAATCCCCTCTCCCGGAGGGAGAGGGGGCTGATGGGTGGCATTGCGCAGATCTGCATTTGCTCTTAGTTCCCTCTCCCTCTGGGAGAGGGCTAGGGTGAGGGTGCTTCTAAAGGGTGCTTCTAAAAGAACCGCGTCACGCTGATCTTGGCATTGCGCCCTTGGCTGTAGGCGTTATCGCCACTGAGCATCGGCTGGTAACGCTTATTGAACAGGTTGTCCACGGTGAAGTTGACCTCCGTACCTTTCAGGTAACGCTGCTGCGGTGTCCAGTTGGCAAACAGGCCTTGCACGTTATAGCCGTCGTTGGCGAATTGGTCGTAGTAACTGTCACCCAGCGCACTTAGCGGATTGCTGCCGTACTTGTCGCTCGGCAGTCGGTCGGTCTTGCGAACAAATTCGCCTTTCCAGCCCACCTTCGCATCCCACGCCGGTATTTTAGTGCCCAGTACAGCAATCCATTTAGGCGCCGGAATGTCGCGCGCCCAGACATTGGGCCCCCATGGGTTGGTATAGGCCCCTTCGTGTTTGCCGGTCATCCATGCATAAGACAATGAGCCGAATACATACGTCGAGTCGTAAAAACTTTCGACTTCAAAACCCTTGATGGTGACGCTGCCAATGTTGCGGTAGTTCGGGATGTTGCCCGGGCCGCAGTCTTTGGACACGCTGCCTGTGGGCGTTTGAGCGGCACACCCTACGCCCGTGGCCTTGAAAATTTCATGGTCGACGGTGTTTTGAAACAACGTTGTACGGATCAGTGCGTGGTCGCTATCGCCAAAAATCTGATCAAAGTTGGTGATGTTGCCTGCACGCCAGCCGGTAATTTCTTCGGGCTTCAAGTCCATGCTGGTCGCTGTGCGGCTGCCCAGCGCCTGAACCTCGTATTGCTCATCAATGACCGGAGCACGCCAGGTTTTGCTGTAGTTGATAAACAACGCAGTTTTCGGCGTGATTGTCCAAAAAGCAGACAGGCGCGGCGACCAGCCGGTGTAGGTTTTATCGCTGTAATCGTGACCTAGTTCCGGATGGTTGTAATACGGCGCGTCGTTTTCCTCGCCACGATTGCGCACATGGTCGTAACGCAAGGACGGCGTCAGAGTGAAGTTGCCGAGCGTGATCGCGTCCTGGACGTAGAAACTGTTGGTATCGACTTTGCCCTTGGGCATGAAGTTGGGCTGGTAGTGGCCGTAGTTGTATTTTTCCACTTCGTAGGACTTGCCCGGCATCCACATGTCGACGTCACGCTTATGCTTGCGAAACTGCACGCCGGTGGTCACTGCATGGTCTAAAAAACCTGTGGGAAACAGACTGATGTTTTCGACTTGGAGCATGTCGTCGGTATAGCCGGTTTCCATCTTGCGGCCGCCCGTTGCGGGCTGGAAGAAAGCCTGTTCGCCGCGGGTGTCGGTTTGTTCGGTATTGGAGTGCGAGAACTTCACCTCAAGATCCACCAGCGGATTGTCGATCGGCTCGTATTTGTATTGAGTGGACCAGGTGGTATCGATGGTCGAACGGTTGGACAAGTAGCGCCGGGCTGCCACGTCATAGCCGTATTTGTCGATGTTGGCCTGGCTCGGCGGTGCGGGATAGCTGATCGCCGAAAAAGGCACCCACAGGTAGTTGTTCGAGCGTGAATACGACATGGCGACGCTGTGTTCATCGTTCAGGTGCACATTGAGCTTGAGCAGTTGTGCGTCAAGATCCTGAGCGGTGTTGGGCAAGCGCTTGGGGTTTATCGGGTAAGCGTTTTTCGGGTCGGGCATATGACCGGCCAGTTTCATGTCGTCGCCATCGCGTTTGGTGTAATACACCAGTGCGTCGGCGCGGCCATCGTCGGTGCGGCCATAGACGGCGCCACTGTAGACCTGTTGATGGTCGTTGCTGCTGTAGCCGTACTTGAGCATGGCGCCGGTATTTTTACCTTCTTGGAGCAAATCCGGAGCGTCTTTGGTTTCCATGTGCACGGCTCCGGCGAATCCGCCGTTGCCGGTGTGAATATCGTGCGGGCCTTTTTCGACTTCAAGGCGTTTGATCAGCTCAGGTTCGATAAAGATCGTGCCTTGCATATAACGTTCAAAACCGCTTTTGGTCGCACCGTCCACGGTCATCTGGACGTCTTCGGCTTCACCCATGCCCCAGATATTGATGGTCTGACCGCCGGGTTTAAGCGAGCCGCCCAAGTTGATACCCGGTAACGTGGCCAACAGGCTGGGAATGTTGTTGGACTGGTAACGGTTGATTTCGGTTTGTGTCATGGTCGATTTGCCGACGTTGCTGGAGTCGACTTCATTGCCATTACCCACCACGCTCAACGCGCTCAACTCCAGGCTGTTGCTGGTGGTAGTGCCTTCTTCCCGGGGTCGCACCACGTAGGTGCGGTCGACTTGAATCAAGCTGAAATCGGTGCCCTGGAGCAGTATCTGGATAGCGTCTTGGGGGCTGTAGGTGCCCCTCAGGGCGGGAGCTTGCACATTGCGCAACAGGTCTTCATCGAATAACAACTGGATATTGGCTTGCTGCGCCACGTCACTCAGGGAACTGGCCAGTGACTGCGTCGGCAGTTGCCACTGGATTGCGTCAGCCTGGGCTTGCACGCTGATAGCCATGCACACGGCGAGGAGCGTCGGGCGTGTGCATACGTGTGAGAAGTGATGTGGTGCGCGAAACATGAAGTCCCCCAGTGCGGCAACAAAGGCCAAAAAGACGTGCGCTAACAACGCAGACCAGAAGAAGACGCGGCACCGGGGAAAAACCACATATGCGAATGCAAAATATTCGCATATGTATTTTATCGAGGTTCTATGCGGATTTTGCCGCTGTCCAGCAGTACGGTTTTGACCGGAATCAGAGCGGGCAGCGCTTTGACCAATGCCAGCGGATCATTAACGTCAAGATTGCCCGAAACCTTGTACCGGCCCAGTGGGCCTTGGGCCAGTTGAATGACGCCGGGGCGGTACAGATCCAGTTCATCCACCAGGCTGGCGAGCTCGCGATTGCGAAAGGCCAGATGACCGCTGCGCCAGTTGGCGATTTCATTGGCACCGAGGGTGTGCTCTTGCAGCGTGCCTTGGGCGAAGTCATAGGTGGCACGTTGTTGTGCGCCGAGCAGCGTAGCGGTGTTGGGGGCGGGAGAAAATGCGACCTTCCCGTGGGCGACACTGACCACCAGTTGGCGTGCGCTGCGGCGTACGTCAAATCTCGTGCCCACGACTTTGATTCGGGCATCACCGGCATGCACCACCAGCGGCTGTTCTTTGTTGGCAGCGACTTCGAGATAGAGCTGGCCCTGATCGAGGTAAATATCGCGTTGCTGAGCGTTAAAGTCGATGCGTAGCCGAGTGTTGGCGTTGACGTTCAAGGTACTGCCATCGGGCAGGCTCAGGGTCTTGGCGCCTTGGCCCAAAGTGGCGACCTGCTGTTGATACAGGGCCTGCGCAGTGCCGAGGTTGACGGCAAACACCGCGCACACTAGCGCTGCGGCGGTCGCCAGCATAAAAGCAGCCGCACGCCGAACGGGTTTTTTTACAGTAAAGGTCTGCGGGGTGTGCAGTTCTTCACATTCGCCCAAATCAGCCCATAGCGTCTCAAATTCGTTGTACGCCTGAGCATGTGCCGGGTTTGTCTGCCAGGCCTTGAATTGTTCGCGGGTGTGTGCGCTGTGTTCGTTGCGATTACGGGCAAACCAGTGGGCCGCTTGCGCGTCGATGCTGTCGTTATCAATGGATTGAAAAGGGCTCATTCTGGCTGCTCCTTGCCGCTTTCGCGTTGGAGGTGTTGCTTGCAGTGCAACAAGGCGAAAGCAATGTGCTTTTCGACCATGCTGACGGAGATACCCATGCGTTTGGCAATCTGCGCCTGACTTAAACCTTCGAAACGGTGCAGCATAAGGGCTTCACGGCGTCGGGGCGAGAGCTGTGCCAACACCGCTTTGAGTTGTTCCAGGCGTTGCAGACGTTGCGCAGCGGCCATCGGATCATCCTTGTCGTCGCTCAACGGCTCGGGTTCACTCTCGATGTGCCCGTTGTGTACGGAGTGCCGCACCTGTTGGCGGCGCCAATGGTCGCGCAGCAGGTTGCGCGCCATCTGGAACAAAAACGCCCGTGGCTGCTCGACGTTGGCCCGGTCTTGGTAACCCAGCCACTGCGTGAACACATCCTGTGTCATGTCAGCGGCATCGCTGGCGTTATCGGTTCGCTTGCGCAAGAAGTGCAGAATCGGCGTATAGAGCTCGCGAAAGGATTCGGCCACCAGCGGGTCGGGTTTGAAGCGAGACATGAAGATCCTTGTGGACACTGCGATGCAAATAAGTCGCGAATGGTATCGAGAATTATTGCTGTTTGTCTCGCTTGATTGCGCATCACCTCTTGATGCAGGTCGTGTTTACACCTCTAACGGTACCGAATGCTGCGGATAACCCAGCGGGTGAGTTTTGGCGTTATAGAAACGTAATGTCAGATTTTTGTCCGCAAATAACGCCGTGTAGTGATTTTTCTGGAAGCGAATAAACGCTTCACTGCGCGGGTAAATAGAGATGCACACCGTTTTCAGCGGGGCTTGGCGCAGTGCGTCGATCAGGTGCTGATCCTGCTCGCCCAAACTGTGGCCAAAGATGCACAGGGCGTCTTTATGAGCCATCAGTTGCTCATGACAAAAGGACAGGTAGTCGCATTGGCGGATGGATTTGCGCTTGTCGTCGCTGCTGCTTTCGCTGATGAACAGTGGCACATCGTCCAGCGCACTGATTGAGTGATTGATCGCAAAGTTGCTCAGCAGCGTGGGTTGCGTACCGGTGAGCTTGCGGGCTTTACCTTCCTGATTTTTGACCAGATGCAGGGCGCCGTGCAGGTAGAGCACCCGGGTGGCCTTGCTTTTGGTCAGTGCGGTGTTTAGTTCGAAGGTGGCGGCGGTCGTATCAAACAGGTCGTTGAAATTTTTCGGTGCCTGCATCAGGGCCCAGGGGGTGAGCAGGTCGTAGTTGGAGCAATACACGGTGGAATAGCGCGCCAATGCTTCGTTCCAGCAGGTCAGCGTCTCTGGCTGCATCAAGCGCCAAGGGATGTGCACATCCTGCATGCTGTTGATCAGCGCTTCTTTAATGGCGTAGTAGCGCTTGCGCGGCGAGGCCGAGTTGATAGCCAGTGCTTTATTGACCTTGCTCGCGGTTTTAAGAGCGCTCAGCACCTGCTCGAAGTTTCGGGTACTCAAGGCCTCAAATACGCTGAGTTCGGTTTGGCTAAGGGGCTTCTCGGCAATACTTTTGGTTTTTTCAAACAGTGATTCGTAATAAAAGTCGTGCCATACGGCCATGCTTGCACCGTTACCCAGTAGCAGCCCGCTGCACGGCGTGCTGGCGCTCAGGGCATTCCAGTCTTCTAGTTGGGCGTCAAATTCCTGGAAAGGGGTCATCGCTAATAGGGTCTCAGGGCGTGGGCGGTGTAGGACTTTATCATGCTCATGTGTTGAGCCAGATCAACATTGGTGCATACAGATTGGGGGAAGCTGTGAGGACCGATTTAGCCAGTGACCCGCCAAGAGGACTCGCCATGACCAGCACTTTCTTTATTCCTGCCGTAAACATCATGGGTAACGGTTGCCTGAATGAAGCCATGACTGCTATCAGCAATTATGGGTTTCGCAAAGCCTTGATCGTGACTGACGCCGGGTTGGCCAAGGCGGGTGTTGCCATACTGATCGCTAAAAAGCTGGAAGAGCAGGACATAGACTCGGTAATTTTTGACGGAGCCAAGCCAAACCCGAGCATTGCAAACGTCGAAGCGGGTTTGAAGGTGCTCAAGCAGCATCAGTGTGACTTTATTGTGTCGCTGGGCGGTGGATCGCCCCATGACTGCGCCAAAGGGATTGCGCTGTGCGCCACCAATGGCGGGCATATTCGTGATTACGAAGGGGTTGATCGCTCGGCCAAGCCTCAGCTGCCGCTGGTTTCGATCAACACCACGGCCGGGACCGCCAGCGAGATGACGCGGTTTTGCATCATCACCGATGAGGAACGTCACGTAAAAATGGCCATTGTTGACCGCAATGTAACCCCGTTACTGTCGGTCAACGATCCTGAGCTGATGGTGGCGATGCCTAAAAGCCTGACAGCGGCGACGGGAATGGACGCTCTGACCCATGCCATCGAAGCGTATGTGTCGACGGCAGCCACAGCGATTACCGACGCCTGTGCAATCAAGGCGATGGAGTTGATCAGCCAGAATCTGCGCCAAGCGGTAAATGATGGCAAGGATTTAACCGCGCGGGAGAATATGGCTTACGCGCAGTTCCTCGCCGGGATGGCGTTTAACAATGCGTCGTTGGGTTTTGTGCATGCGATGGCGCACCAGTTGGGCGGTTTTTACGATTTGCCACACGGCGTGTGTAATGCAGTGCTGTTGCCCCATGTGCAAACGTTTAACGCCAGTGTTTGTGCGTCTCGCCTGACCGATGTGGCGCATGCCCTGGGTGCTGATGTGCGTGGTTTGAGCCCGGAAGAGGGCGCGCAGGCGGCCATCGCGGCGATCAGGACGTTGGCCAAGGATGTGGACATTCCTGCAGGTCTTCGGGATTTGGGCGCCAAAGTGGATGATATTCCGTTGCTGGCGACCAATGCGTTGAAGGATGCGTGTGGTTTTACCAATCCACGTAAGGCAGATCAGGGGCAGATTGAAGAGATTTTCCGGAATGCGTTTTGATTTGATAACGCTCCCTCACCCCAACCCTCTCCCAGAGGGAGAGGGAGCTGATTGGCGGTGTTGCGCGAATTTACTTCTGCCTTTAGTCGCTCTCCCTCTGGGAGAGAGCTGATCTGAGGTGTTGCGCACATCTGCTTTTGCTTTTAGTCCCCTCTCCCTCTGGGAGAGGGCTAGGGTGAGGGTGTTTTTGACAAGCAAAAAAAGGCCGGGCTATTAACCCGGCCTTTTCGTGTCTGACGAATCTGTGCTTACTGCACTTCTACCGCCAGGCTTTCGCTGATTTTCTTCTGCCAAATGGCCGGGCCGGTGATGTGTACCGACTCGCCCTTGCTGTCGACTGCCACGGTCACGGGCATGTCTTTAACGTCAAACTCGTAGATCGCTTCCATGCCCAATTCGGCAAAGGCCACCACGCGTGATTTCTTGATGGCCTGAGCCACCAGGTACGCTGCGCCGCCCACTGCCATCAAGTACACCGCTTTGTGTTCTTTAATAGCCTCAATGGCGGTAGGGCCACGCTCGGATTTGCCGATCATGCCCAACAAGCCGGTCTGATCGAGAATCTGGCGGGTGAACTTGTCCATCCGCGTGGCGGTAGTCGGGCCTGCCGGACCAACCACTTCGTCACGCACTGGATCAACCGGCCCTACGTAGTAGATAAAGCGGCCCTTAAGGTCCACCGGCAAGGTTTCACCCTTGTTCAGCATTTCAACCATGCGTTTGTGCGCAGCGTCACGACCGGTGAGCATTTTGCCGTTCAGCAGAACGGTTTCGCCCGGCTTCCAGCTCTGTACGTCTTCCGGGGTCAGGGTGTCGAGGTTAACGCGACGGGCTGACGGGCCAGCTTCCCAGACGATTTCCGGGTAAGCGTCCAACGGTGGTGCCTCGAGGGATGCCGGGCCGGAGCCGTCGAGTACGAAGTGGGCGTGACGGGTGGCCGCGCAGTTCGGGATCATGCACACCGGCAGGGATGCGGCGTGGGTCGGGTAATCCATGATTTTGACGTCAAGCACGGTGGTCAGACCGCCCAGGCCCTGAGCGCCGATACCCAGTTGGTTGACCTTCTCGAACAGCTCGATGCGCATCTCTTCGATACGGTTGGACGGGCCGCGCTTGATCAGGTCATGAATGTCGATGGACTCCATCAACACTTCCTTGGCCATCACCGCTGCTTTTTCCGCTGTGCCGCCAATGCCGATACCCAGCATGCCCGGTGGGCACCAGCCCGCGCCCATGGTCGGAACGGTTTTGAGCACCCAGTCAACGATCGAGTCGGACGGGTTGAGCATGGCCATTTTCGACTTGTTCTCGGAACCGCCACCCTTGGCGGCGACGTCCACTTCCACGGTGTTGCCCGGAACGATGGAATAGTGGATAACGGCCGGGGTGTTGTCCTTGGTGTTGCGGCGAGCGCCAGCCGGGTCGGCCAGAATCGATGCGCGCAGGACGTTTTCTGGCAGGTTATAAGCGCGACGCACGCCTTCATTGATCATGTCGTCCAGGCCCATGGTGGCGCCGTCCCAGCGCACGTCCATGCCCACACGCACAAACACGGTGACGATGCCGGTGTCCTGACAGATCGGGCGGTGGCCAGTGGCACACATGCGCGAGTTGATCAGGATTTGCGCCATCGAGTCACGGGCCGCTGGCGATTCTTCGCGCAGGTAGGCTTCGTGCATGGCCTGGATGAAGTCCACGGGGTGGTAGTAGGAAATGAATTGCAGGGCGTCAGCTACGCTCTGAATCAGGTCGTCTTGCTTGATCACGGTCATGGGTCGCGCTCCTTTATAAGACGGGAACATACAATCAATAAGGTGTTTGCGACCTGGTGCTTCGGTCTGTCGAAAACATCTTTGCTAGGCCTACCGGCACGCATGACCGGTACAAAAACGGCGCGGCAGTATAACCCGGCCTAGCCCGCGATACACCCGCCGGGTGTCAAACGAAGGTAGGGGGGTGGACCGGATCAACCGTAGCAGTTGCCGAAGGCTACGTTCGATGGCGAAGCCGTCGTAGAATCAGCCATCGCGGACTTTCATTCAGACCGCACTTTCAGTTCTTACGATCGCTGCGCAATCGAACGTAGCCTTCGGCAACTGCTACGAATCAGGAGGCCAGAGTGCCCGAGCTACACGTTGCCGACCAATGCTGGCCAGTTGCAAGCGGGAGCAATTTACTCGATGCCTTGAATCAAGCCGGTATAGCGGTGCCTTACAGTTGCCGCGCGGGCAGTTGTCATGCGTGTCTGGTGCGCTGTGTGCAAGGTGAGCCGGCAGACCTCAAACCTGAAGCGTTGAGCCGGGTGCAGCGTGAGCAAGGCTGGCGACTGGCTTGCCAATGCCAGGTGGTCGGCGATCTACAGGTCGAGGTGTTTGACCCTATGCGTGATGGCATGCCTGCCCAAGTGCAGGCCCTCGACTGGCTCAGCCCCAGTGTGCTGCGCTTGCGTCTGACGCCGCAACGGCCGTTGCGTTATCGCGCCGGGCAACATGTGGTGCTGTGGGCTGAAAGCCGCATTGCTCGACCTTATTCGCTGGCCAGCCTGCCGGAAGAGGATCGCTTTCTGGAGTTTCACCTCGATTGTGCTCATCCCGGTGAATTCGCCGATGCGGCCAGAGCATTCAAAGTGGGTGATGCGCTGCGTTTGGGCGAGTTGCGGGGCGGGGCCTTGCGCTACGATCCTGACTGGCAAGACCATCCCCTTTGGCTGCTGGCCTGCGGTACGGGGCTGGGGCCATTGTTTGGTGTATTGCGCGAGGCACTGCGACAGGATCATCAAGGCACGATCCGTGTGGTGCATGTGGCGCGCGATGAGCAGGAGCACTACCTGCAAAATGAATTGCTGTCTTTGGCGGGCATTCACCCCAACATCGAACTTGAGTTCCTGGAACGCCGGCAGTTGCCTGATTTTCTAGTCCGCATGCGTCTTGTCTCCCGTCGAACCCACGCTCTAGTCTGTGGGCATCCCGACGGTGTCGAGGCATTCGCCAAACAGTTATTTCTGGCCGGGCTGGGGCGCAATCAACTCTTGGCAGATGCTTTTCTGACACGCAGTTGAGCGCTGATTTTATAAGCGGTGAGGGCGGATATGAATCAGAACATTATTGTTGAACGCGAAGGTGCAGTGCTGACGTTACAGCTCAATCGCACGAACAAGAAAAACGCGCTGACCCGCGAGATGTACAGCGCGTTAGCGAAGGCGCTGGAGCAGGCCGATGCCGATGCCTCGGTGCATGCGGTGCTGTTGACGGGCTCCGCTGAGTGCTTCACCAGTGGCAACGATATTGGCGATTTTCTGCAGCAGCCGCCGGTGGACATGCAAAGCCCGGTGTTCTGTTTTATGCGCAGCCTGCTGGAATGTCGCAAGCCGGTTGTCGCGGCTGTCGCGGGTGCTGCTGTGGGTATCGGCACAACCTTATTGCTGCATTGCGACCTGGTGTATGTCAGCGCAGATGCACGTTTGCGCATGCCCTTCGTTCATTTGGGACTCAGCCCGGAGTTTGGTTCAAGTGTGTTGCTGGCGCAGGTGGTAGGGCCGGTGAGGGCGGCGCAGTTGCTGTTGCTGGGCGAAGGCTTCAGTGGAGGGCAGGCGGCCGAGTGGGGGCTGGCCAATGCGGCATTGCCCACGGGAAATGCCGCAATTGAAAAAGCCCGCGAAGCCGCGCACAGCCTGGCACGCTTGCCTGCGGCGGCGGTGCAGGACAGCAAACGTTTGATGAAAGCGCCTGTGCGTGAGCAATTGCGGCAAGTGATTGAAGATGAGAGCTGGTTGTTTATTCGGCGTTTGAACTCGCCAGAAGCGGTGGCGGCGTTGTCGGGGTTTGTGAACAAACAACCCTCACCCGGAGTAAGAGGGGGCTAATGGGCGGTGTGCCTAGCGCTCACTCGCAATCAGTGACCTTGGGTTCAAATGAAAAAAGCCCCGCTTGATCTCTCAAGCGAGGCTTTTGGTTACGGCCTGTTAAGACTTAAACCATTTTGTCGCCGACATGCAGAATCTTCATGCCGTTGGTGCCACCGATGGTGTGGTAGCTGTCGCCCTTGGTCAGGATGACCCAATCGCCTTTTTCAACGACGCCGCGCTTGAGCAGTTCGTCGATGGCGGCCTGGCTGACCTGTTCTGGCGGCAACGAAGCCGGGTCGAACGGCACGGTGTAAACACCCCGGAACATCGCTGCGCGGGCTTGGGTTTCACGGTGCGGGGAGAACGCGTAGATCGGCACGGAAGAGCGGATACGCGACATGATCAGTGGCGTATAACCACTTTCGGTCAGGGCGATGATCGCTTTGACACCCGGGAAGTGGTTGGCGGTGTACATGGCCGCCAGCGCAATGCTCTGGTCACAGCTTTCGAAGGTCTTGCCGATACGGTGGCTGGACGTTTTGCTGGTCGGGTGCTTTTCAGCGCCGACGCATATACGCGCCATGGCCTGCACCGCTTCCAGCGGATAAGCACCGGCAGCACTTTCAGCCGAAAGCATCACGGCGTCGGTGTAGTCGAGAACAGCGTTGGCAACATCGGACACTTCGGCACGGGTTGGCATCGGGTTCTGGATCATCGACTCCATCATCTGGGTCGCAACGATCACCGCTTTGTTGTGGCGACGTGCGTGCAAGATGATTTTTTTCTGGATGCCGACCAGTTCAGCGTCGCCGATTTCAACGCCCAGATCGCCACGGGCAACCATTACAGCGTCGCTTGCCTTGATCAGGCCGTCGAGGGTTTCGTCATCAGCGACCGCTTCGGCGCGTTCAATCTTCGCCACCAGCCAGGCGGTACCACCTGCTTCGTCACGCAGTTGGCGGGCGTATTCCATGTCCGCAGCGTCGCGTGGGAACGACACAGCCAGATAGTCGACCTGCATTTCTGCTGCCAGCTTGATGTCAGCCTTGTCTTTTTCAGTCAGGGCTGGTGCAGTCAGACCGCCGCCGCGACGGTTAATGCCTTTGTGGTCCGACAGTGGACCGCCGATCAGCACGGTGCAATGCAGCGCGTCGTCGGTGGCGGTATCAACGCGCATCACCACACGGCCGTCATCGAGCAGCAATTCGTCGCCGACGCCGCAATCTTTTACCAGGTCCGGGTAGTCGATACCGACCACTTGCTGGTTGCCTTCGGTCAACGGATGGCTGGTGGAGAAGGTGAATTGATCACCGACTTTCAGCTCGATCTTTTTGTTGGCGAATTTGGCGATACGAATTTTCGGGCCTTGCAGGTCACCCAGCAGGGCAACGAAGCGGCCATGTTTGGCGGCGATGTCGCGCACCAGCTTGGCACGGGCCTTGTGCTCATCGGGCGTGCCGTGGGAGAAGTTCAGACGGGCAACGTCCAGGCCAGCCAGAATCAGCTGCTCCAGCATTTCCGGTGAGTTGCTGGCAGGGCCAAGGGTGGCAACGATTTTAGTTCGACGAACAGACATGCAAAGACTCCTGAGTTCAAGCGCTGCCAAAGGCTACTATGGTCTTTGGCTGTAGTCATTGTTCCTCTGCACTACTTTAGGCTTAAGTTGTGGTGCATACGGTCTGTGGAAGTTGTGTCGCGTGCCTATTCAGGCGTCAAGAATTTGCCCGTGGGGTCGATAAAAGGGTTAGAACAGGAGATACCCATGCGCTTTTTACTCGTTTTGTTGGTCGCAGGCACTATGACCGGTTGCACCCGGTGGTCGATGAACCACCATCTCAACAGCGCTTATCGCGCGTATGACCAAGGCAACTGCGAAGCGGTTATGCTGGAACTGTCCGAAGTTGACCGCGAAAGCCGAAACCGTCCCTATATCTGGCCGCAAACGGCGATGATGCGCGGGCTATGTCTGGAACGTACGAAGTTTTATCTGGATGCTGGCCAGACCTATCAATGGATTATCACT
Source organism: Pseudomonas sp. 2024-210 (assembly GCF_045062345.1). NCBI lineage: Bacteria > Pseudomonadati > Pseudomonadota > Gammaproteobacteria > Pseudomonadales > Pseudomonadaceae > Pseudomonas > Pseudomonas sp. 2024-210. The sequence continues at coordinate 37,879 of NZ_JBJGEJ010000008.1, forward strand.
GAGTTTCCGAAGAGCGAATGGGCCTACAGGGCCAAGGCGCGGATAGAGACGTTACGCATTCTCAAGTTCATTCCCGGCCCTGCAAACAATCAAGCCATTACGACCCTCCCTGGCACGATTTAAGAGTAGGGATATTGGTCTGGCCTATAGCCATCTATTGGCTATTATCAAAATGTTTACAGGTGTATACATAAAAGTGAGTCGCTGGATGTCTCTTATTTCTGTTATCGGGCATTTCACGCAGGTGCGGCCCTGCATCCATGCCTTTCTATAGTGATGTCACCATGATTATTGAACAGGGTATCCAGCGTCATCAATTGACGTTTTTTTTAAACGTGTTCAATCGAATTACGGATAAACCCTTAGGGTATTTGGGAGGGGTTTCACAAGGCGGCTTGATGCTGATCAGTCACCTGCCGATTCTGGTAGATGCCACGTTTGACCTTCGGCTCAAACTGCCTGGTCAGACCGTTGATCTGAAGGCGCGTAGCCTGTGGTCCCACGAGGATGTTACGCCGCATCACTATGATTCAGGTTTTGTGCTGTACGAGCCCCCTGATGAGTACCGGGTGCTGATTCATTCTTTACGCCAATATTTCAGTTTTCATCCGTGGCAGGCTCCTGCGTAAGCTCGGTGCATGGGGCTGGTCTTGATCGGGCTTGAACGCCTAGACTGAACAGGTCAACTGTTCAGGAACACCCCGTGACCTCAATATTTTGGTACGACTACGAAACCACCGGCATTAATCCGCGCTGCGATCGAGCTGTGCAAGTGGCAGGTATCCGTACCGATGCCGATCTTAATGAGATTGACCAGCCGCTTAACCTTTACTGCCAGCCCGCCGACGATATTCTTCCTCACCCCATGGCTTGCCTTATAACCGGCATTACCCCCGGGCGTCTGGAAGACCGCGGTCTGGGCGAAGCCGAATTCATGACCCGTACTCATGCGCAATTGGCGCAACCGGGTACGTGTGGCGCGGGGTATAACTCCTTGCGCTTTGATGATGAAGTCACGCGCTACAGCCTGTATCGAAATTTCTTTGACCCTTACGCGCGCGAATGGCAGGGCGGTAACACTCGCTGGGATTTGATAGATGTAGTGCGCGCCGCTTATGCCTTGCGACCTGAGGGGATTGTCTGGCCTGAGGAAGAGGGGCGGGTAACACTCAAGCTTGAGCGCCTCACAGCGGCCAATGGCATCGACCACGGTCAGGCCCACGATGCGCTATCCGACGTGCGGGCAACAATCGCCCTGGCGAGATTGATCCGTGACAAGCAGCCCAAGTTGTATGAGTGGTTATTCAAATTACGAACCAAACAACGCGTACTTGATCAAGTTCGTTTATTGCAACCCATGGTGCATATATCCGGCCGATTTTCAGCGGCCAGGCATTATTTGGGGGTGGTATTACCCTTGGCGTGGCATCCCAAAAATCGCAATGCGCTGATTGTGTGCGACCTGCACTTTGATCCGCAGCCTTTACTGGACATGGACGCCGGGGCTTTGCGCCAACTGCTTTATACGCGTCGTGAAGATTTACCGGCGGGTCAATTACCCATTGGGCTAAAGCTGATACACGTTAATCGCTGCCCAGTGGTAGCCCCAATGAATGTTTTGCGAGCACAGGATCAAGCGCGTTTGCAGTTGGACATGCCCGAGTATCAGGAGCGTGCCGCCCGTCTTATTGAGGCCGCACAAGTTTGGCAAGACAAGTTAACGGCTATTTATGCCAGCGAAGACTTCACCCCTAGTGAAGACCCTGAACAACAGTTGTATGACGGCTTTCTGGGTGAACGCGATCGTCAGTTATGCGAGCGTGTCAGGCTCAGTGACCCGGAGCAATTAGGTAAAGAAGCGTGGCCTTTTGATGATGCGCGTTTACCGGAATTATTATTCAGGTACCGCGCACGGAACTTTCCCCATACCTTGAGCGTGCAAGAGCAACAGCGTTGGCAACTATTCTGCCAGCAACGATTGTCAGACCCTGCCAAAGGTGCTCCGTTGACTCTGGAGGGCTTCATGATGGCTGCACAAGAACTGTCCCGTAGTGCTACACCTGCCCAGCTAAAGCTGCTGGATGAGTGGCAGCGTTATGCGCTGCGGCTGGGTCGTCGTATCGGGCTGATATCAGAAGAAGAGGTTGAGGGGTAAAACACGAGGCCATAAAAAACGCCAGCAAGCTGGCGTTTTTTGAGTAGCGTTGCGCGCAGAGTGCGCGCGGTATCACTTAGTCAAGCAGAGTTGCCCAACCTTCTACCACGTCGCCGCCCCACTTGGCTTTCCACTCTTTCAGCGTTTTGTGGTTGCCACCTTTGGTTTCAATCACTTCGCCGTTGTGCGGGTTTTTGTATTGTTTAACCTTGCGGGCACGTTTGGTGCCGGTGGTTTTAACAACACCGCGGGGTGCTTTGCTTACTTTGGATTCTGGATCCAGCAGGGCGATAATGTCGCGCAGCGATTTTTGGTATTCGCCCATCAGGGTGCGCAGTTTGCCTTCAAATTCCAGCTCGGTTTGAAGTTTGTCGTCTTCCGACAGGTTCTTCAGGCGGGCTTGCAATTCTTTGATAGCTTCTTCTGTTGCGCGGTATTCGTTGATCAAGGACATGAGGATAACCTTATGTTGAAAAGGGATTGCAGGGATACAGTGGGGGCAATAATAGTCAGGCTGTTACAACAAGTAAACCTGCGTGGGCAATTAATTTAAAAAATAAGTATTAATGTGAGTGATGTTCTATATCAGCGCTATTAAACAACGGGTGTTCGGGGAATGTTAAGAAAGATTAATAAATCATCCCTGTTCAGGTTAAAACTTCACGTTTCTGATCCTTGACTGATGAAGGCGCGTCTGCTCGTCATCGGGATGCAGGCAACGCCACCCTTAAGGATTACTGCAGTTTTGCTGCGCACTCGCTAGAATGGCGGCTTTAGTAAAGTTTCTGGAGTTTTTCCCTCATGCGCACTTTTCGGTTGGTGATCGCCTGCCCCGACGGCGTCGGTATTGTTGCCAAGGTCAGTAATTTCCTGGCTTCGCACAATGGCTGGATCACTGAAGCGAGCCACCATTCGGATGATCAAAGCGGTTGGTTCTTTATGCGTCACGAAATTCGTGCCGATTCTCTGCCCTTCGGCTTGCAAGCCTTCCGTGAAGCGTTTGCTCCGATAGCCGAAGAGTTTTCGATGCAGTGGCGCATCACCGATACAGCGCAAAAGAAACGCGTGGTATTGATGGCCAGCCGCGAATCCCATTGTTTGGCCGACTTGCTGCACCGTTGGCACAGCGATGAACTGGACTGCGATATTTCGTGTGTCATTTCTAACCATGATGACCTGCGCAGCATGGTCGAATGGCACGGTATCCCGTTCTATCACGTACCGGTTGATCCGAAAGACAAAGAGCCAGCATTTGCTGAAGTCTCGCGCCTGGTCAAGCATCATGACGCTGAAGTAGTGGTACTGGCGCGTTACATGCAAATCCTGCCACCAGAGCTGTGCCGCGAATACGCAGGGCAGGTCATTAATATTCACCATAGCTTCCTGCCGTCTTTTGTCGGTGCCAAGCCGTATCACCAGGCATCGCTGCGCGGCGTGAAACTCATTGGTGCAACCTGTCATTACGTAACTGAAGAGCTGGATGCGGGCCCGATCATCGAACAGGATGTGGTGCGTGTCAGCCACAGTGACAGCATTGAAGACATGGTCCGCTTTGGGCGTGACGTTGAGAAGATGGTGTTGGCCCGTGGCCTGCGCTACCACCTGGAAGACCGCGTTCTGGTACATGGCAACAAAACGGTCGTGTTCTGATGCCACTGCCTGTGGTCGCTGACGCGGTATGAGGGTGTGCCGGGCGGTGATGCTGCACTCAGGGCTGCGTTGCAGCCCATCGCAGCCTACGGCAGCGGCTACACAGGTGTTTGTGCAATGACTGATCCTCTGAGTAAAGCCACTTCAACTCCACCGCCAACGCTTGGGGAGGGCTGCTTGAGCCGTTACGACCCCCAAGCGTTAAGCCCGGAGGATGGCACCGACTTTGCGGATGCCCGCACCTTGTGGTTAACGCTCAATCCGCCATTGCCTGCTGAACCCGACACCCCCTCAGAGCCCTTCTCGGGTAAGTCCGGTGCTTAGCCAGGTACTTTTAGTCACGGGATTGCGCCCGTTGGCAATCAGCCGTTGCAGCGTCTCGAGCCAGTAGTGGCGGGAAAAGCGATGGCGCATATCGACGGGATGCAACCCCAGCCTTATCAGCGGGGCATCTTGCCAACGCTGCTCACGCACATCGCACACTACTTTTGACAGACCCCGCCGCCAAGCGCTGCCCGCACTCCAGACAAGACCTGGTGCTTTGACGGGCGAAAAGTCCGGCAAAAGATAGAGGTTTTGTGGGTCGCTGGTATAGCCCAAAGGGAGTTTGCGTAACGCCTGACGCGTGCCTTCACTCATCAGCCAGGCCGGGGCGACAAACCCCTGCACGGGCCACTGATACCGCTCAAACACCTCGAGGCCCTGCTGCAATCGGCTCAATGCCTGTGCTTCGGATAACGTATAAAACTCCCCCTCCCATGTATACACCCGGCGCATAAACCAATCGTAAGGCGTGCGCGGAGCAGGCTGGTCATCGGCATGAAAATACCCGTGCAACGCCAATTCATCGCCTTTTTTGACACGGTTGTCGAGCATCTGTCGAAATGCTTGGGCACCGTTCAGCGAGCCGCAATGGTGAAAATCGGGCACCACCAACCAAGTGATCGGGATCGACCCCAGAGCATCTACGGCCTCGACAAAGGGCTGATAATCGGGCCAGGTCTGCGGGGCCACGTCATGCAGCACGAGCGCAACAGACAGGTCAGACATGGGCAACCACGGGCTGCTCAGTGCCGAGCACGGCGTGGTAATGCATGAGCAAGTCCTGTACGACACGATCCCACGAATAATGCCGCTCGGCATGCAGGCGCGCCAGACGGCCGTGCTGCGCCGGGTTGTGGGTGAACAGTTCACGTACCGCGTCAGCCATCGCTTGCGGGTTGTTCGGCTGGCACAGAATACCTACTTCGTCATGTACCAGCTCGCTGAATGCTCCCGCGTCGACGGCGACCACAGGAATGCCACTGGCCATGGCTTCAAGCACCACCAAGCCAAAGGTTTCCTGATCACCGGCATGCACCAATGCATCTGCGCTGGCCATATAGCGCGCCACTTGAGCGCCTGGGCAAAAATGATCAATGACGGTCACGTTATCCGGCACCTGTGCTGGCATTTGCGAGCCGACCAGCAAGAGATGCCAGGCACTGCCAAGGTTACGCATGCATTCCAGCAGGACGGGCAGATTTTTCTCTCTGGAGCCACGCCCGGCAAAAATCAGCAGATGTGCGTCGGGGTCTATGCGTAGCTCGGCACGCAAGTCGGGATCCCGGTGTTGGGGGTTGAACGTCTGTAAATCGACGCCCAGTGCTTGCACGAACACATTGTCGACACCCAGCTCGATCAATTTGTTTGCCATGATCTGGCTCGGGGCTAGCACTCGATCAAAATTTCGGTACAAACGACTGACATACGCTTCTGCGTTAGGCGTCAGCCAGTTGCCCATGCGATTGCGTACCAGCAGCGGCAGATCGGAGTGATAGAACCCGATCACCGGGACGTCTAGCTGACGGCGCGCATCCAGCGCCGCCCATGCAGTGAGGTAGGGGTCGCCGACTTCGATCACGTCGGGTTTCAGGCCTTGCAGAATATTGCACCAAGGCGCCAAACGGATCGGGAAGCGAAAGCCGTTGCCAAAGGGCAGAACGGGGGAGGGAACCTGATAAATACCATCTTGAACGGAGCGGTCGCTGCCCGGTATCAACAGGCTGTGCCGGATCCCTGGCAAGCGGCTCAGGCGTCGGTGTTTGGCATCCAGGTAAGTGCGCACGCCGCCGCTGGCGGGTGCGTAAAACATCGTGATGTCAGCAATATGCACGGCCTTGAATCCTTTGAATATCCAGCGTCTTGAGGGGGTGCCCTTATTGGATGATAGATGTTCGCAAATTTTTGGCTGGTCAAAATGCTGCTTGACTGCTCATGGTGCAGTCAAGCGGTGTGCTGCAAGGCGTGATCAGATGCGGAAACTGCCCACCAGTTGCTTGAGGCGCGCGGCTTGCTGTTCCAGATCTGTGCAGGCCCTGAGGGTGGACTGAAGATTTTCAACGCCTTCCTGATTCAGCGTGTTGATTTCAGTAATGTCCATATTGATCGACTCAACCACGGACGTCTGTTCTTCGGTGGCGGTCGCCACAGATTGATTCATACCATCAATCTCGCCAATGCGCTGGGTCACGCTGACCAGACGTTCGCCCGCGCTATTGGCGATCACTACACTGTCTTGGCTGTGGCGCTGACTTTGTTCCATGGTGCTGACCGACTCGCGCGCGCTGACCTGCAACTCCTCAATCATGCTTTGCACTTGCTGGGCCGACTCCTGAGTGCGGTGCGCAAGGTTGCGCACTTCGTCTGCGACCACGGCAAAGCCACGCCCGGCTTCGCCGGCACGGGCTGCTTCAATGGCCGCATTGAGCGCCAACAGGTTGGTTTGTTGAGAAATGCTGGTGATCACCTCAAGGATTTGCCCGATGTTGACCGTTTTGGCATTCAACGACTCGATATGGCTGCTGGAAGTGGCGAGCAATTGCGACAGTTGCTGCATCGATCCGATGCTGCGTTCAACCACCTGCTGGCCCTCTTCAGCCAGGCTGCGCGCATCGCTGGCTTGATGTGACGCCTGGGCTGCATTACGGGCAATTTCCTGTGCCGCCGCACCCAGCTCATTGATAGCGGCGGCCACGCTGTTGGTGCGGCTGGCTTGCTCATCAGAGTTGAGCATCGACGAGTTAGAGGCGCTGACCACGCGCAGGGCCACTTCATTGACCTGCTGCGTTGCCGACGACACTTGGCTCATGGAGGTGTGAATGCGTTCTACAAACCGATTGAACGCATTCCCCAGCGTGCCGAATTCGTCATTGGACTCAATGCTCAGGCGGCGGGTCAGACCACCTTCGCCCTCGGCTATGTTTTGCATGGCGCGGGTCATTACATGCAGCGGTTGCATCAGCAGGCGTATCAGCATACCAAGCAGGGCAATGATCGAAATCACGGCAATGGCAGTCGCAATGATCGCTGAAGTGCGGAACGTACTCAGTGCTGCAAACGCCTGATCCTTATCAATCGACAGACCAATGTACCAATTAACCGTGCCCAGCCCTTTGATCGGCGCAAAGGTCACGATCCGCGGGTTGCCTTTCAACTCGGTCTCACTGATCTGGGTGCTGATCGGCGGGGTGTTATGCGGGTAGATGTCGGTCAGGTTTTGAGTGATCAGGGATGTGTCCGGGTGAGCCAGGATTTTTCCGTCGCCATTGATCAAGAAGGCGTAGCCCATGCCGTTGAAGTTCAGGGCGTTGATCGTATCGCTGATGGTTTGCAGGTTCAGGTCAGCGCCCGCCACACCTAGGGTTTGGCCGGCTTTTTTCACCGCAGCCCCGATTGAAATAATCATCTGCCCGGTGACAACGTCTATAAAGGGTTCGGTCAGGCTCGCCGTATTGCTGTTCAGTGCACCTGTGTACCAAAGCCGGGTGCGTGGGTCGAAGCCCTCCGGCATCTTGCTGTCAGGGCGCATGGTAAAGCCGCCTTGATCGTCGCCATAGTAAACGGCCATAAAGGTGCTGCTCAGCGCCTTTTGCTCAAGCAGGCTGGCCAATTGGGCGGGGTCAGGGTTGATGGCTATCGACTCGGCAAGGTTTTCAACCAGCAGGGTGCGTCCGCTTAGCCATGTCTGAATATTATTGGCCGTCACGCTGCCCATTTCATGCAGATAACTGTTGAGGTTGTTGCTGATGGCGTTGCGCTGCAGATAGTCGTTGTACACCGTGAAGAGCGAGAACGCGGCGATCACGATCAGGGACGCGGCAAGCAAAATCTTGTGGCTGAAACGAAGGTTTTTATTCATGGCTTGAAGAGTCCGCAAAGAAAAATGTAATGCCAACACCCTGGAAAAAAGCGCACTGTCTGAACCGCCGCCAAAATCGGAAGCGAGATTTATCGGTGGCGAGTTTATCCGTACAAAATCCGTTTTTTTCTGGTCTAGCATTAACGTTATATCGACGCTGGATCGCGAAAGATTAATAAAAGGTGGCAATATGCCTGACTCGTCTTCTCTTCTACTTGGCGCTGACCTTGCCGGTCAGCCGATTGCTCAATCGTTGCGCCTGGCAAATCGTCACGGTTTGATCGCGGGGGCCACCGGTACGGGTAAAACCGTCACCCTTCAACGCTTGGCTGAACAGTTCAGTGATGCGGGCGTGGCCGTATTTGCCGCCGACATAAAGGGCGATCTGTGCGGGCTGGGTGCAGCGGGCAACCCCCAAGGCAAAGTCGCCGAGCGCATTGGCACCATGCCGTGGCTTAACTATCAGCCCAAGGCTTATCCGGTAACGTTGTGGGACATAGACGGTAAAACGGGCCATCCATTGCGCACAACATTGAGCGAAATGGGGCCGTTATTGCTCGGGAGTCTGCTGGAGTTGACCGATAGCCAGCAATCGGCACTGTATGCAGCCTTCAAAGTGGCTGATCGTGAAGGGCTATTGCTGCTGGATTTAAAAGATCTCAAAGCTTTGCTTAATCATCTGCGTGATAACCCTGAAGTGTTGGGCGACGACGCGGCCTTGATGACTACGGGGTCAACTCAAGCGTTGTTGCGTCGCCTCTCAACACTTGAACAGCAAGGCGCAGAGGCGCTGTTTGGTGAGCCTGCTCTGCAACTTGGGGATATTTTGCAACCTGCCAGCGATGGTCGAGGTCGGATTCACCTGCTTGACGCCAGTCGCTTGGTACATGAGGCGCCCAAGGTGTATGCCACCTTCCTGTTGTGGCTACTGGCTGAGCTTTTTGAGCAGTTGCCAGAGCGCGGCGATGCCGATAAACCCTTGCTGGCGCTGTTTTTTGACGAGGCGCATTTGCTCTTTGCCGGAACGCCCAAGGCGTTACAAGACCGTCTGGAGCAAGTGGTGCGGTTGATACGCTCCAAAGGCGTCGGGGTTTATTTTGTGACTCAGTCGCCTGCTGACTTACCCGATACCGTACTCGCCCAATTGGGCTTGCGTATCCAGCATGGGCTGCGGGCGTTCACGGCCAAGGAACAAAAGTCGCTGAAGGCTGTGGCCGAAGGGTTTCGCCCTAATCCGGCATTCGATGCGTTAGCGGTACTGACCGAGCTGGGTACGGGCGAGGCACTGGTCGGCATGCTTGAGGAAAAAGGTACGCCGGCCATGGTGCAGCGGGTAATGATTGCGCCGCCGCAGTCGCGAATCGGCCCGCTGACGGAAGCAGAACGCGCTGCGCTGATAGCCACCTCGCCGCTGCAAGGGCGTTACGACAAACCGATTGATCGGGAATCAGCCTATGAAGTGCTGATGGCGCGCAAGGGGCAAGCGCCAGAAAATGCTGAGCAAGCCAAGCCCGAGCCGGGGTTGCTGGATCAGGCGGGGGCCTTTCTGGGCACGACGGCGGGCAAGGCATTGCAGTCAATGGCGCGTCAGGCTGCGAGTCAGATGGGCCGTCAATTGATCCGTGGTTTGATGGGTTCGCTATTGGGCGGCAGCAAGCGTAAATAATCCATCGCTGCGCATGTTGCTGGTTATTGCAGGGCACGTCCCTCAGGTCTGTGAGGGGCCTTTAGGTTTGGCATGACTGGCCAGCCGTTCGAGTGCTGCCCGTAATGCCGGGTCAGAGATGCCGTCCGCGGTGGCTTGAATGGTCTGGCCGGCATCGACTGACAGGTCGAGTGTATGACCGGCCACTTTGGCCATCACCGTGGGCGGCTGCACTTTGAACAGAATGCGGGTCAGGCTGGCGAATTCGTCAAATGCCTGAAGTTGGCGCTGCAAGCGCTTTTGCTGATAGCGCAGGCGAGTGGCCCAATGTCCGTCAGTCACGATTAGCAAAAGACTGCCTTCACGCCAGGAAGCCACGTGACAATGTTCGCGGGCAGCCGGCTGTAATTGGCTTTCAAGCAGGCGCTGCAAGTGCGCCAGACGCTTTGCGTGGCCAAAAATAGCTTTGAGGGGCTTGGCCTCGCGCAGCAGAACGGAGGGTGCCCGTGCCGGGTGTGGGCGAAATGCCATGTGCAGACACCTGATAGAACAGAGCCGTAATCTTAGCAGAAACCGCCCGAATCACTCGTCCTGCTCAGGGGTTGATTAAGAATATTTGTGAAATCAATGAGTAACTTATGCGTCTGATGGGTTGAAGTTCGGCCAAAAGGCCTTATTTTAGTGAGGCCCCGTCACAACGCTGCACCAGTATCGTGGAATAACGCCACTTTCCTCACCGACGTTTCCGGGTAGAATGCTCGCTCGCATGCGGCCATCAGGGCTGCTCGGGCGACTCACGGGGCCGCCCTCCATCCCTATGTGTGGAAGATCCTGCCGATATGTTTGCGCCTTTGTTAAAGAAACTTTTTGGAAGCAAGAACGAGCGCGAAGTTAAACGCATGCTCAAGACGGTACAGATCGTCAACTCACTCGAAGAGCAAATGGTTGCCCTGACCGATGAGCAATTGCGCGCCAAGACCGAAGAGTTCAAGGCCCGCATAGCCAAAGGTGAGACCCTTGACCAATTGTTGCCGGAAGCCTTTGCGGTCTGTCGTGAAGCAGGCAAGCGCGTCATGGGCATGCGCCACTTTGACGTTCAGTTGATCGGTGGCATGACCTTGCACGAAGGCATGATCGCAGAAATGCGTACCGGTGAAGGCAAGACCTTGGTCGCAACGCTGGGTGTTTACCTCAACGCGTTGTCCGGCAAGGGCGTACACGTTGTGACCGTGAACGACTATCTTGCACGCCGTGATGCCAACTGGATGCGTCCGCTTTATGAATTCCTCGGCCTGACGGTCGGCGTGGTTACGCCGTTCCAGCCGCCTCAGGAAAAGCGTGAAGCCTACGCAGCCGACATCACTTACGGTACCAACAACGAGTTCGGTTTCGATTACCTGCGCGACAACATGGCGTTCAGCATGGAAGAGAAATTCCAGCGAGAGCTGAATTTCGCCGTGATCGACGAAGTCGACTCCATCCTGATCGATGAAGCCCGTACACCGTTGATCATCTCCGGTCAGGCTGAAGACAGCTCCAAGCTGTACATTGAAATCAACAAGCTGATCCCGCGTCTTGAACAGCACATTGAAGAAGTTGAAGGCGAGGTGACCAAGCAGGGTCACTACACCATCGACGAGAAGACCCGTCAGGTCGAGCTCAATGAAGCGGGTCACCAGTTCGTTGAAGAGATGCTGACCCAGATCGGTTTGCTCGCAGAAGGCGAAAGCCTGTACTCGGCGCACAACCTGGGCCTGCTGACTCACGTATATGCAGCTCTGCGCGCGCACAAGCTGTTCAACCGCAACGTTGAATATATTGTTGAAGACGGTCAGGTGTTGCTGGTTGATGAGCACACCGGCCGTACCATGCCGGGCCGTCGCCTGTCCGAAGGCCTGCACCAGGCCATCGAAGCCAAAGAAGGTCTGAATATTCAGGCAGAGAGCCAGACATTGGCCTCGACCACCTTCCAGAACTACTTCCGTCTGTACAACAAACTGTCCGGTATGACCGGTACAGCTGACACTGAAGCGTTCGAATTCCACCAGATCTACGGTCTGTCGGTGATGGTTATTCCGCCGAACAAGCCGTTGGCGCGTAAAGACTACAACGACCTGGTGTTTCTGACCGCCGAAGAGAAATACGCGGCCATCGTGGCTGACATCAAGGAATGCATGGCCAAAGGCCGTCCAGTTCTGGTGGGTACAGCGACCATCGAAACCTCCGAGCACATGTCCAACCTGTTGAATCAGGAAGGTATCGAGCACAAGGTTCTGAACGCCAAGTTCCACGAAAAAGAAGCTGAAATCATTGCACAGGCCGGTCGTCCGGGTGCGCTGACCATTGCCACCAACATGGCCGGTCGTGGTACTGACATCCTGTTGGGCGGTAACTGGGAAGTCGAAGTGGCCTCCCTTGAAAACCCGACCCCTGAGCAGATCGCCCAGATCAAGGCTGACTGGCAGAAACGCCACCAGCAAGTGCTGGAATCGGGTGGCCTGCATGTGATCGCTTCCGAGCGTCATGAATCGCGCCGTATCGACAACCAGCTGCGCGGTCGTGCCGGTCGTCAGGGTGACGCGGGTTCGAGCCGTTTCTACCTGTCGCTGGAAGACAGCCTGATGCGCATCTTCGCCTCTGACCGGGTGAAGAACTTCATGAAGGCCCTGGGCATGCAGTCTGGCGAGGCGATTGAGCACCGCATGGTGACCAACGCAATCGAAAAAGCTCAGCGCAAGGTTGAAGGTCGCAACTTCGATATCCGTAAGCAATTGCTGGAGTTCGATGACGTCAACAACGAACAGCGTAAAGTGATTTATCACATGCGTAACACGTTGCTGGCCGCCGACAATATCGGTGAAACCATCGCGGACTTCCGTAAAGACGTGCTTGAAAGCACCGTTAGCGCTCACATTCCGCCACAGTCGTTGCCGGAGCAGTGGGACGTTAAAGGGCTGGAAGCTGCGATCGAAACCGGCTTTGGTGTCAAGCTTCCGATCCAGCAATGGCTCGACGAAGACGATCACCTGTACGAAGAAACCCTGCGCGAGAAGTTGCTGGACGCTTTGCTAGAGGCTTATCGCGAGAAAGAAGAGCAAGCCAGCCCGGAAGCGTTGCGCACGTTCGAGAAGCAAATTGTCCTGCGCGTGCTGGACGACTTGTGGAAAGATCACTTGGCGACCATGGATCACCTGCGTCACGGTATCCATCTTCGTGGCTATGCGCAGAAGAACCCGAAGCAGGAATACAAGCGCGAGTCGTTCAACCTGTTTTCCGAGCTGCTTGATTCGATCAAGCGCGATTCGATCCGCGTGTTGTCGCACGTCCAGGTTCGTCGCGAAGATCCGGTAGAAGAAGAGTCCCGTCTGCGTCAAGAAGCCGAAGAGCTGGCTTCGCGGTTGCAGTTCGAGCATGCCGAAGCACCGGGTCTTGATGAGCCTGAAGCGTTGGCTCAGGTGCTCGAAGGCGCCAGTGTGGAAGAAGTGGTACAGGCTACCGAACCTGCTCGTAACGAGCAGAAACTGGGTCGCAACGAGCTGTGCTACTGCGGCTCGGGCAAGAAATACAAGCATTGCCACGGGCAGATCAATTAACGCCTGCTTCAACTGCTGAAACACCTGCGCCGCGACCGGCCTTAGCCGTCGCGGCGTTTTACCATTGAATTCCCGCCCCCTTTGTGGCGGCGCACAGAACTTTTTGAGGAGCGCGTCATGGCTGTTGGTCTTGGTCCTTTGCCTACTTTGCACCCGGTAGCCGGTTTTGAGTTGGGTATTGCTTCAGCCGGTATCAAGCGTGTGGGCCGTAAGGACGTGGTGGTGATGCGCTGCGCCGAAGGTTCCAGCGTGGCAGGGGTGTTCACGCTGAATGCCTTTTGCGCCGCGCCTGTGATTCTGGCCAAGCAACGCGTACAAGGCCCGATTCGCTATCTGCTGACCAACACGGGCAATGCCAACGCGGGCACAGGCGAGCCAGGTCTGGTAGCTGCAACCCGCACCTGTGCAAAATTGGCAGAGCTGACGGGCGTAGATGCCAGTGCGGTACTTCCGTATTCCACAGGCGTGATCGGCGAGCCATTGCCGGTCGAGAAGATCGAAGGGGCCTTGCAAGCAGCGCTGGATGATTTGTCCGAGAACAACTGGGCGCAAGCGGCCACCGGTATCATGACCACTGACACCTTGCCTAAAGGTGCCAGCCGTCAGTTCGAACATGAAGGTGTGACCATCACTGTGACGGGTATCAGCAAGGGCGCGGGCATGATTCGACCCAACATGGCGACCATGCTGGGCTACATCGCAACCGACGCTAAAGTATCCCGAGAGGTGCTGCAAAACCTGCTGCTCGACGGTGCCAACAAGTCGTTCAACCGCATCACGATCGATGGCGACACTTCCACCAACGATTGCTGCATGTTGATCGCCACAGGTAAAGCGGCATTGCCTGAAATCACCGAAGCCAGCGGTCCGCTGTTCAGCGCGCTGAAACAGGCGGTGTTAGAGGTGTGCATGGACGTGGCGCAGGCCATCGTGCGAGACGGCGAAGGCGCGACCAAGTTTGTGACCGTTGAAGTGAATGGCGGCGCTAATCATCAGGAATGTCTGGACGTGGGTTACACCGTGGCCCATTCGCCATTGATCAAGACTGCGCTGTTTGCCTCCGATCCGAACTGGGGTCGTATTCTGGCGGCCGTGGGCCGAGCCGGTGTGCCAGATCTGGATGTCAGCAAAATCGACGTGTTCCTGGGTGAAGTGTGCATCGCCAGCGGCGGCGCGCGTTCAGCCACTTACACCGAAGAGCAGGGGGCGGCCGTGATGGCTCGTGAAGAGATCACCATCCGTATCGAGTTGGGTCGTGGTGATTGCAGCGAGACCATTTGGACCACCGACTTGTCTCATGAATACGTGAAAATCAACGCCGAATACCGTACCTAAGTCGTCTCGACATGGCGGGCCTTTCTGTTGAGTCTGTAAGACTGGCCCGTATGTAAACCCGGTTATCGACCTGACTGAAGGAAGCAAAAGAGTGAAGCGAGTTCATGTGGCTGCGGCCGTTATCCGAGGCACAGACGGCAAAATTCTGATCGCTCGTCGCACTGACGCTCAGCATCAAGGCGGTTTGTGGGAGTTTCCGGGCGGCAAAGTCGAGCCGGGGGAGACGGTAGAAGCTGCGCTTGGGCGCGAACTGCAAGAAGAGCTGGCAATTGTAGTGAGCGCTGCACGACCTTTGATCAAGGTTCAGCACGATTACCCGGATAAGCAGGTATTGCTGGATGTTTGGGAGGTGTCGGCCTTTACCGGCGAGCCTCGAGGTGTCGAAGGCCAGCCCTTGGCGTGGGTGTCTGCACGTGACTTGCCTGAGTATGAATTTCCGGCAGCAAATCAGGCGATTGTGACGGCTGCCCGTTTGCCCGATCAGTATTTGATCACACCGGACGGGCTGGAAACCCCTGAGTTTTTGCGCGGTTTGCAGAAGGCCATCGCGGGCGGTATCAAACTGGTTTCGTTGCGCGCGCCCAACGGTTATGACCCCAAATACCGCGACTTGGCGGTGGATGCGACTGGGTTATGTGCAGGCAAGGCGCAGTTGATGCTCAAAGGGCCGTTTGAGTGGCTGGGGGATTTTCCCTCCGCGGGCTGGCATGTGACCGCTGATCAATTACGCAAGTACGCCGCCAAAGGGCGCCCACTTGCAAAAGATCGCTGGTTGGCAGCTTCCTGCCATAACGCTGAAGAGTTGGCATTGGCTGAGCAAATGGATGTGGATTTCGTGACGCTGTCGCCGGTGCTGCCGACGCAGACTCATCCCGATGCGCAGCCATTAGGCTGGCAGCAGGCGCAGCAATTGATCGCGAACTTCAGCAAGCCGGTGTTTCTTCTGGGCGGCCTGGGGCCGGATGATCGGCAACAGGCGTGGCAGGCGGGGGCTCAGGGCGTGGCCGGGATCCGCGCATTCTGGCCAAAGGTTTAAGCTTGCCAAGCTCAACGTAGCAGTTGACGAGTAGTACGAGACTACGTTCGACGATGCAATCGTCGCAAGCGCTGTGAAATACGGTATCTCAGACTCCCAAAGCCGGCCATAGTGATGTGCCTCTAGCACCGGGTTGAATGTTGCTGCGACGGCTTTGCCGCCGATCGCAGCCTCGCAGAGCTCGTCAGCTCCTACAGGAGCTTTGCCCGCCCTGTTTATCAGGTGTTCTTGACATTGCCAAGCGCTCAAACTTGAGGCTTTAGTGCGGCCTGCCACAGAATTTCAGCTACGCCTTGGCGCCTGGCAATCAGCCTCGCCGCGACAAACAGCAAGTCCGACAATCGATTGATGTACGCCAATCCCACGCCGGCCAACGGTTCCAGCGCATTCAGTTGCTGGCATCGCCGCTCCGCACTGCGTGCCACGCTTCGGCACACATGGGCCTGAGCAATCAGGCTTGAGCCTCCAGGCAGAATAAAATTCTCCAGTGGCCCCACTTCTTCATTCCAGCGATCAATCACGGCTTCCAGACGTTCAATCTCATGGTTATCGAGCGCCTGATACACCGGCATGGCCAACTCACCGCCGAGGTCAAACAGTCGATGCTGGCAAGGCTCCAGCACTTCAATCAGCTCGTTTAATCCTGGAAATGTCGCGCTCTGCTCGACGAGTCCTGCCAGTAGCAAACCCACCTGACTATTGAGTGTGTCGACTTCACCTATAGCTTCTATACGCGGGTGATCCTTGGGCACGCGGCGGCCGTCCCCAAGGCCGGTTTCGCCTTTGTCGCCGGTGCGGGTGTAAATTTTAGATAAGCGAAAGCCCATGGTTACAATTCCACTGTGGTTGATTCGTGTGGCATTGGATTGACAGCCAGCGGCAGGCGCAGAGTGAAACAGGTCCCTTGCCCCTGGGTTGAGTGCACTTCCATTTGGCCTTTGTGGTTATTGGTAATAATGAAGTACGACACTGACAGGCCAAGGCCTGTGCCCTGTCCGACTTCCTTGGTAGTAAAGAACGGCTCAAAAATCCGTTTGCGCACAGGCTCCGGCATGCCGACACCATTGTCTTCGACCTGAATTTCAGCCCACGGCGGATTGAGCTTTGTGCGCAGGATGATATGCCCTGGTTGATGCTTGTCAGGGCGTTGGTGGATCGCTTGTGCGGCATTCTTCAGCAGATTTAGCAGTACCTGCTCAAGCTCGTTGGGAATGCACGGCACGGGGCCCAGATGCGGATCGAACTGGCGGGTAACCGCATGCCCCTTGAAGTCAAAACCGATGGTCAGGTCAAAGTCATTGCTGGCGATGTCCAGCGCCTGATCAATCAGTGCGGGTAAATCGCAGGGGCTCATTTGTCGATTGCTGCGCCGACTGAAGCTGAGCATGTGGGTGACGATTTTTGCTGCCCGTGCACCAGCCTGTTGAATCCCGTCGAGCAATTTTGGAACTTCCCGGGCCTGCAAGTAGCGGTTGATGGCGTCCAGTTCGATGCCGACCTGTTGTGCCTGTTCAATATTCTTGGGCAGCTCGCTGGACAGGCGTCGGCGAATGTTTTGGACGTTATGCAGAATGGCGCCGAGCGGATTGTTTATCTCATGTGCCATGCCTGCCGCCAGCCCGCCGACGGAGAGCATTTTTTCCGATTGCACCATTAAGTCTTCCAGAGAAAGCCGCTGCGTGATGTCATCGATTCGAATCACCACGCCGCGTCCGCCTCCGCCTGTCAGCGGGTAGAAGGTTAACGCGTAATGCCGGGCTTCCTCGCCCTGACCCCAAGTGACCCGCTCTATCTTTACAACCCGATGGTTATCAATAGTGTCTTTGAGTTGCGGCAGAAAAGGTTTGAGGGGTTCAAAGGCAAGGTAAATCGGCTGATTGAGGGCTTCATCCAACTGAGTGCCCGAGAGGGCGCTGGCTTCCTGGTTCCACTGAGTGACATAGAGCTGCTCGTCCAGAGCGATCAGCGCCGAAGGCATGGAGTCGATAATGCTGTTCAGGTATTTCTGAAATCCGGTCAGTTTTTTCTCGATCTTGCTGCGAACCTGGACTTCCAGCTCCAGCTTGCGATTGGTATGACGGGTCTCCTCGGCAAGCGCCTGAGCCTGATCGTAAGCCGCCTGGGCTTCATCCCGCGCGCGTTTGAGCTCTTGCTCACGGGCTTCAATGCGCGACAGCATGGTGTTAAATGCCTCGGCCAGGCTGCCAATTTCGTCGTTGTTACCTGCCGTTGCCCGCAATGCGTAATTTTCTTCTCGGGTGACTTGCCGAGACAGTTCTTCAAGGCGGTGAATGGGTTGGGTAATCAAGCGTTTGATCTGTCGGGCCACAACGAACCAGAGCAGGGCGCTGAAAATCAGAATGCCCACGCTGGCGGTAAAGGTGCCGGTATAAAAGGCCATAGGTAACTCGCTGCTGGCAATCAGCAGCAGATGGCCGGGATTGCCGTCGCCATGAGGCAGTCGCGACAATTGAGTGCTGCGCAACTCGGTCAGGCGCCACGCTTCAATTTGATGATAGCTTTTGGGCAGATCCAGGCGTTCGCCGTGTTGCAACTGCGCCAGAAGATTGCCAGCACCGTCATAAATAGCGGCGGCGCGCAGGGGCGCATAGGTGCCGATTTCATTAAGCAGGGCCTGGGCACTCTGCTCAGAATCAAGTGCATTGGCGACCAGATCCGGTTTCGATGCCAGCTGACCAAGGGTTTGCAAGGCTTGAGGCGCGGTGCTCTCGTGGGAAATCCAGTAAGCAGCGCTGATAAACGTCAGATTGGCAACAAGCAAGACCGTGGCCAGTAAGACGAGCAGGGCGGCCAGCAGCTTCTGGCCTACCGGAAGGTTTTCAAGGCGCTGGCGCAAGGGCATGGTGGTGTCGTCTGCAGAAGAACAAGTCAGCAGGGTAGCGCGGGCCTCAGGCGCAGGGCAATCCGTGCTGTTGCAAGTGTTCGCGGAGGCGCTGGTGCAACGCCTGTAAATGCACCGCATTAAATTGCCTGTCATGCGCAGCGGCGCAGGCGTAGCCGAGCAAATAGCTGATTTCAGTGCGACGGCCTTGGGCGACGTCCTGATGCATGGAGGAGTAGTTGTTGGCGGTGGCCTGGATTACACGATTCACTTCCGAGATCAGATCGCGCGCGGCTTCAGACTGGCCGCAGTGCGCCAGCAAGTTGCTCAGTTCAATACACAGCAAGTTGACTTCGTCGCTGTGGCGTTGCAAGTCGCCGTTACGGCAGTTGTAAAGAACGGTCAGAGGGTTGATCGCACAGTTCAAAGCCAGTTTGCGCCACAAACGCGTCAGGATATTCGCGCTCCACTCGTGGCTTATGCCGCTTTGTTGAAGCTCTTTGAGCCACGATGGTGGGGCACCCTGAGCGCTCTCGCCCAGCCAAGTGTGGCCGTGACCGGCATGCACTACTCGCCAGTCACTCTCACGAAAAGCCCCTTCCGTGCTGGAAGCAAAAATACAGCGTGCCTGTGGCACAAGATTGGCGACCGCTTGTTGGCTGCCGAGCCCGTTTTGCAGCAGAATCAACTCTGCATCGGGGCTTAACCGCCCAGCGATTTGCGCGACGGCGCGTTCTGCGTCATACGCCTTGCACGTCAGCAGTAAGCGCCGGATGGGCTCGTCGGTTTCAGGGGTTTGAGCCTGAATATCAAACCGTTGCGAATGGTTACCTTCGACCAGTGTTAAACCCTGTGCTTCTTTATACAGGCGCAAGCGGTCTGCGTTACGCACGATCAGCGTGACAGGCAGGCCTGCTCGGGCCAGTCGCGTCGCCCACAAGATGCCCATGCTTCCTGCACCCAGAATGTGCCAGGTTGCTTGAGCCTCAGCGGTTGTGTGGGGCGAAGTGGGGTGCAAGGTTGAGTCGGGCATGTATGCTCGCAAGTGAATGATGCTTAAGAACCGCTATAATGCTGGCGCATTTTAACTGTCAAGCCTGGCGCGCTCCATCTGTGTTGAGCGCGCCCTTTGTTATTGGAGAAAATCACATGCCTTCGTTCGACGTGGTATCCGAACTGGACAAACACGAAGTTACCAACGCAGTCGAGAACGCCGTCAAAGAGCTGGATCGTCGTTATGACCTCAAAGGCAAAGGCTCTTTTGAATTCAAAGAGAAAGACCTCACCGTCAATATGACTGCTGAGGCTGACTTTCAGCTGGAGGCAATGATCGAGATTCTCAAGCTAGCGCTGATCAAACGCAAGATCGACGCGCAATGCCTTGAAATCAAAGATGCCTATGCGTCCGGTAAGTTGATGAAGCAGGAAGTGGTGCTTAAAGAAGGCATCGACAAAGAGCTGGCGAAGAAAATAGTCGCTCACGTCAAGGACGCCAAGCTTAAAGTTCAAGCAGCAATTCAGGGTGAGCAAGTCCGTATCACGGGGAAAAAGCGCGATGACTTGCAAGAGGCAATCGCAGCGCTGCGTGCCAAGACATTCGACTTGCCGCTGCAATTCAACAATTTCCGCGACTGATGACTGGCCTGGGAACCTCTGGGCGTTGGCGACGTCCGAATTTCCCGGGCACTGCATAAACGACTAGGCTTAAGTCGTTGCTCTAAATCGTCGCAGGGAATGAGGTAAGGAGAAATACGTGGATTTGAATGCTGAAGTTGATCAGTTGATCAAGGCCTCACAGGCCTG
This sequence comes from Pseudomonas sp. 2024-210, assembly GCF_045062345.1. Taxonomy (NCBI): domain Bacteria; kingdom Pseudomonadati; phylum Pseudomonadota; class Gammaproteobacteria; order Pseudomonadales; family Pseudomonadaceae; genus Pseudomonas; species Pseudomonas sp. 2024-210. The sequence goes on from NZ_JBJGEJ010000008.1 coordinate 58,118, forward strand.
GGTCCCGATGATTATGGAATATGGCAGTCGTGTGCTGCTGGCATTGGTTACCCTGGCGGTAGGCTGGTGGTTGATCAACAGGCTGACAGTCAAGATTGGGCAATTGCTGGCGCTGAGAAAGGCTGACCTGGCGTTGCAAGGCTTTATCAGTAGCCTGGCCAATATCATTCTCAAAATTTTACTGGTCGTCAGCGTTGCTTCGATGATCGGTATTCAGACCACGTCGTTCGTGGCTGCGATAGGTGCTGCCGGTTTGGCTATCGGTCTCGCCTTGCAGGGCAGTCTGGCAAACTTTGCGGGTGGGGTACTGATCCTGTTGTTTCGTCCATTCAAGATTGGTGACTGGATCGAGGCGCAGAGCGTAAGCGGCACCGTCGACAGTATTCAGATCTTCCATACTGTATTGCGTACCGGTGACAACAAAACGGTCATCGTGCCAAACGGTAATCTGTCTAACGGCATCATTACCAACTACAACCGCCAACCTACCCGCAAGGTCGTTTTTGATGTCGGCGTCGACTACGAAGCAGATCTGCAAAAGGTTCGTGAGGTGTTGCTGGCTATGGCTGATGACCCGCGGGTGCACAAGGACCCAGCACCGGTGGTGGTTGTGAGCACGCTGGGTGATAGCGCCATTACCATGTCTTTGCGTGTTTGGGTCGATACCCCGAATTACTGGGATGTGCTGTTTATGTTCAACGAGCACGCTCGCGACCGTTTGAAGGCGCAAGGGGTGGATATTCCTTTTCCTCAGCGTGTCGTTCGTGTCGTACAGGAAGTGCCCGCTCAATAAACCGTTAGCAATGCGGGAATAATCAACTAAAGGGGCCTAGGCCTCTTTAGTTGTTTCTGTGCCGAGATAAAGGTTTAGAGGGTTATATCTGACGTTCAAGTAGAAGTGAAAGCTCTTGTGTTCAAGTACGATAGTTAGCTTGCTATATATAAATATGTTGAGGACAAATAAAAAGCCACGCCCTATTAAAAGGGCGTGGCTTTCATACAACATCGTTATGTAGCGAATGCTCAGGGCATTAATTACAGGATGTTGAAAGGGTACTCTACAATGACGCGAACATCGTTGGTGTCCGCACCGTAGTTGCTGGTAGTGCGGTAGATAGCGCTACGCAGACGGAAAGACAAGTCTTTTGCCGGGCCTTCCTGCATCACGTATTTGCTCTCGAAGTCAAATTCGTGCTCTTTACCTTCGCCAGTGTCAGTGGAGATGTTGTCGCCTTTGACGTAGCGAGCCATAAAGCTCAGACCTGGTACGCCGTAGCTGGCCATGTTCAGGTCGTAGCGACCCTGCCATGAGCGTTCGTCTTTACCGTTGAAGTCGGAGTACTGCACGGAGTTGGCGAGGAAAATAGTGCCGCCGCCATCTACGCCGTAGTAGTAACCGCTATCACCGGTGGAGCGCTGGTGAGCAAGGGTGAACTTGTGGGCGCCGATGCTGTAAGCCGCTGCCAAGCTCCAGATTTTGTTGTCGACATTACCTGCGCGCTCTTCACCTTGGCTCGACGTTCTGTACCCGTTGAGGTCGAAGTTAAGGGCTTGGGATTCAGCGATAGGCAGGGTGTAGTTGAGGTTGACGTATTGCTTCTTGAAGTACTCGTCAACATCGGACGCTGCCACGCCACCGACCAGGTTGTCAGTGAACTGATAGGTTGCACCAGCAATGTTTGCGGCGGTCAGGCCGGGCTCGTGCGGGCCGTTGATGCTGTCACGTGCCATGCCGGTCTGCGAACTCAGAGCGGTGAAGCGGCCTGCAGAAAGCTCCAGGCCTTTGATTTCCTTGCTGGTAATCAATGTGCCGGTGGCGACTTCTGGCAGCAAGCGGCTGTCATCGGTAGAGAAAACCGGGCTTGCCACAAACTGGTTGCCGTATTTCAACACGGTATCAGAAAGGCGGAATTTAACAGCACCACCGATTTTCGATTGGCTGTCTTCCGGAGAACCGTCGCTTCTGCTGCCAAACAGACCGTTGCCCTGGCGACCAGCGCCGCCGTCCAGACGCAGAGTGCCCATGGCGAATGCATCCACACCGACACCGACGGTGCCTTGGGTGAAGCCGGATTCGTAGTTAAGCAGTTCGCTCAGACCCCAATCTTCGCGATAGCCACTTTTGCCGCCATTGGTAGGGTTGCTGGCACCGTTACGGAAGTCACGGTTCATGTACAGCATGCGGGTTTTGGAAGTCAGTGTGCTGTCTTCGATAAAACCTTTGGATTCGTCCTGGGACGAGGCCATTGCGAACTGCGTAGTACCAGCTGAAACAGCCAGTGCGATCATGCTCCACTTCATCACGCGCATCGTGATTTGCTCCTTTGGTTTTAGGAAGAGTACTGCCGTCCCCACCTTAATTTTTATCTGGGGCGGCTCTTTCTTTTTGTGTCGGCGAAAACTTATATCACGCCGGCCATGTTGGCGATACTTGGTCTCATAAGCTTTCAGTTTCTTTACAGCAATGCCGCAACAGCATAGCTGTGAACGGTATTTCAGCTATTTTCTTGTGCCATTAATACCTGCTGACACATAAAAAACATTCTGAATCCATTCAGGAGTATCTGGCGCCGTTGAGTGACCTGTTATTGACTGCCTGGCCAATGCCCACGACGCAGGCCGTAACGGCTCTATCGAGAGGTTATGCAACAAGCATGCTCAAAAGGGGCAGGCGCGTTGAAAATATTTTTACGGATTTACAGATTTAGACAAAGCATCCGGATGCAGCTCGGATAGGTCGTACATTCTGCAAGCTTGGTCCGGGTTAATTTCCTTCGGCAGGTCAATCCTGGTGCGATGTGATTGGATAAAGCGTTACCGGTTAACACTTGTTGGGGTAGTCGGTGACGTTTTGGGGGCGCTCAGTCACCCATGCTGTTCAGTTTTGGTGCACAAATGTCTGGCGTCTGTTGCTTATCCATTGGTGCTCCATTCCACATGCGAGCCCGAAGAGGGTGTCGTGATCTGGAAAGCAATCAAGAGTATCCTTTCGGTCTTTGAGCTAGCACCTCGTGAGCCATGGGTGCGAGTTAAAACACAATTCCCCGATGATCAGGAGAGCACGCAGTGTTTACTTTGGATACACGTCTTGACCAAGACACTTGGCTGATTGGGGATCTACCCTTATGCCGCTTGCTGCTGTCCAATGATTCGAATTACCCGTGGTTTATCCTGGTGCCGCGGCGTGAGGGTATTAGCGAATTGTTTCAGTTGGATGACGATGACCAGAAACTGATGTGGAGCGAAACCACGACCTTGGCGCGAGTACTCAAAGAGCTGTTTGGTGCGCACAAGATGAATGTAGCAACGCTGGGTAATGTGGTCAGCCAGATGCACATGCATGTGATTGTGCGTTATCGAACGGATGCCGCGTGGCCCGCTCCGGTATGGGGCAAACTCCCGGCAAAGCCTTACGTAGAAGCTCAAGTGAGCGACATTCGCAGCAAGTTAAAAGAGGCTTTCACTTTTTTGGAGGATAAGTCGTGACGCTTGAAGAGCGAGTGATGGACCTTGAGAGCCGTTTGGCTTTTCAAGATGACACCATTCAGTCATTGAATGATGTATTGGTAAAACAGCAGAACACAGTAGACCGTTTGCAGGCGCAGATGGCCGTATTGCTAAAACGCCAGGAAGAAATGGGCGGGCAGTTTGAGTCGTTTGAGGAGGAAGCTCCGCCACCACATTACTGAGCGTTCAAGCAGGCAATAAAAAACCGCGATCAGCTGGGCTGGTCGCGGTTTTTTTACAGGCTTGTATCAGCGGCGCGGCAGGGCTGCGATCACATCTTCAGCTTGCAGGCCTTTGTCGCGGTTCATAACCGAGAACTCAACGCGCTGCCCTTCCACCAATACTCGGTGGCCTTCGCCACGAATGGCGCGAAAGTGGACAAAAATATCATCCCCGGAATCTCGGGAGATAAAGCCGAAACCCTTGGAGGTGTTAAACCACTTCACAGTCCCGGTGTCGCGGTTGGCCATGTCATAACTTTGCGAGGAGGAGGCCGGCGACGATTTGTAGAGGTTGATGATCAGGTGCAGCGCAACGGCAAGCACGGCAGGAACCAGACTAAGCAAGACAGCTGGTTGTTCGCCAATCGGCAGCAGCAGGCCGAACAGGGTCAGCGTTTGAAGAACAACAGACAGCACCAGCAAGGCGCTTACCAAATTTTGCAGTTGATGACGTGGGCCTTTGTTCCAGTACGGAATGACCGGAGCCAATGTCAGGTTAAGCAGGCCAAGAAAAGCCAGATAAAGAGCATCGTTGTGTTGCAGGTAAGGTACGGCGTCGGTTTGAAGGCTAGGAATGAAGGACAGCAGCAAGGCAGCTGCGCCCGTTATCAGGTGGACGATTTTCAACATTTTTAATTAACTCGCATTAAGACGGATCGCAAGGAAGAGCTGGTTACGCACGGTTCGTTTTGAAAAAAATGGAAAGGTCAGGCACGTGCGGGTATCAGCCTATGCACTGCCGCCAGAAACTTGGCGAAAGCGACACGCTGCCTATTTAACAGCAAAGCCAAGGCCTTCTCAAATTAAGTGCATGGGCGGGCCTGTGTTCGAGTTCTTTCGCGGGGCACAGGCAGAATCGGCAATTCTTCGAGGAAGGGCCCGTTCTAGAGGGGGTTTTGGTGCGTTTTGCCGATGCATGGCTCATCCGTTTATAGCACTTTGGGTGTGAGAATGAGTGTCGATTCGGTAGGGATAATTACCGTTGGTCGTTTTTGTATCGTGCCAGCGCTAAATGGGCGTGAAGGTCCTGCCTTTTAATGCGATTAGAACCCTGAGTAATAAAGCGATATGGATAACAGCAGGGTGAGGCTTGGTTGTAAGGATAAAGTTGCCATAGAAGTGGCGGATTAATAGTAAGGATCGAAGTTTGTCCACTTGCTTCATGGCAGGCGTTCGTGAAGGTGGCTGTCTGCAACTCTCTATGAAGGGGCCTGTGGGTGGCGCTCACCTGCCACGGGCTGGGGGTGATTGTATTCTCCTGCTTGACCCAGAGCTCTCCTACACGCTTGAGGGTGTGGTCTGCTGGATAAGAACCTTTACATAATGTTTTATGAGGTGTGTCCAATTGGAAAATATAACTAACTTTAATGGCGTAGCAATGGAGTATTTTTGGTATGGGACGATTATTACGGCAGGAAAGTACAGGGGGCAGATTATTGCAGAGAGTTAGAATAGATCCCGTTATTCTGGATTTTGGTATGACCCTGGCAAAGCCACTTTCAAGGTCGGTAAGGTTAAATGGTTTTGCCACCTGTCTGAGGCTTGAGGAAGTGTATTGGGATGTGCTGTCCGATATTTCGCGAAGTAATGAGTGCTCAATAAACGCGCTGCTTTCCTACATTGATAGAGAGATTCATCTGCGGCATGGCGGTGTAAAGAATTTCAGCGGCCTCATTCGAGTCGTCTGCGTCATGCATCTGCTGAAGGCTGCACGGGCCTCGCACAGTGCGCCCCCTAGACAGGTGTTTATGGTTTGATCCTGGGTCTCAGGCCGAGCCGGGATGTTCGATGGCTTGTATTGTTTCTAAATTCATGGTGCATTTGAAGCGCAATGGCGATTCCTGCGGCTGCAATAGCTCGATTTACCAGATATAATCTCGCGCTTTGCTGTGTGGCCCTCTGTCTATAGGGTTGCCGCTAACGGATTGTCGAGATACGCCGATGCCTATGTACGATTACCAATGCGCTTCCTGCGGTCATCAGCTGGAAGCCATTCAAAAAATCAGTGACTCGCCACTGGTTGATTGTCCTGCCTGTCAGGCTCCTGAGCTGAAAAAGATGCTGTCCATGCCAGGTTTTCGCCTAAGCGGCACTGGTTGGTATGAAACAGACTTCAAGACAGGCTCGAAAAAGAATCTGGCAGGCGGCGACAAGTCCGACTGAGGTCGGGCGAAGGCAGTCTGAACACAAGCGGGCTCTTGCAGTGTTATCAGCACCGACGGTGCGCAAGACCTCCATCGAATTTCGAATTACGAGAAGTGAAACCACTACCATGATGCGCAGCCATTATTGCGGCCAACTGAACGAAAGCCTGGACGGCCAGGAAATTACCCTTTGCGGATGGGTTCATCGTCGCCGTGACCACGGTGGGGTGATTTTCCTCGATATCCGTGATCGTGATGGTCTGGCCCAAGTGGTGTTCGACCCGGACCGCGCTGAAACCTTCGCCGCTGCTGACCGTGTGCGCAGCGAATACGTAGTTAAAGTAACGGGCAAGGTGCGCTTGCGTCCTGCCGGTGCCGGCAACACCAACATGGCTTCGGGCATGATTGAAGTGCTGGGCTATGAGCTTGAAGTGCTGAACGAAGCGGAGACTCCACCGTTCCCGCTGAACGAATTTTCTGATGTGGGCGAAGAAACGCGTCTGCGCTACCGCTTTATCGATCTGCGTCGCCCTGAGATGCTCGAAAAGCTGCGTTTGCGTTCGCGCATGACCACCAGCATTCGTCGTTACCTCGACGAAAACGGCTTCCTGGACGTTGAAACCCCTATTCTGACCCGTGCCACCCCTGAAGGCGCGCGGGACTATCTGGTGCCGAGCCGTACCCACGCGGGTTCGTTCTTCGCACTGCCGCAATCGCCTCAGCTATTCAAACAGCTGCTGATGGTGGCCGGTTTTGACCGTTACTACCAGATTGCCAAGTGCTTCCGCGACGAAGACCTGCGTGCCGATCGTCAGCCTGAGTTTACTCAGATCGACATCGAAACCAGCTTTCTCGATGAAAAAGACATCATGGGCCTGACCGAAGGCATGATCCGCAACCTGTTCAAGGAAGTGCTGGATCTGGAGTTCGGTGAATTCCCGCACATGACCTTTGAAGAAGCCATGCGCCGTTACGGTTCCGATAAGCCTGACCTGCGTAACCCGCTGGAACTGGTAGACGTTGCCGATCAGCTCAAAGATGTCGACTTCAAGGTGTTCAGCGGCCCGGCCAATGACCCGAAATGCCGTATTGCTGCACTGCGTGTACCGGGTGCTGCGAGCATGCCGCGCAAGCAGATCGACGACTACACCAAGTTTGTTGGCATCTATGGTGCCAAAGGCCTGGCTTACATCAAGGTCAACGAGCGCGCTAAAGGCGTAGAAGGCCTGCAGTCGCCGATCGTCAAGAACATTCCGGAAGCGAACCTCAACGTGATCCTTGATCGCGTCGGCGCAGTTGACGGCGATATCGTGTTCTTCGGCGCCGACAAGTCCAAGATCGTGAGCGAAGCCCTGGGCGCGCTGCGTATCAAGGTTGGTAACGACCTGAACCTGCTGACCTGTGAATGGGCACCGATGTGGGTTGTGGACTTCCCGATGTTCGAAGAGAACGACGACGGCAGTTTCAGCGCCTTGCATCACCCGTTCACTGCGCCAAAATGCTCCCCTGAAGAGCTGGCTGCCAGCCCGGCCACCGCGCTGTCCCGTGCCTACGACATGGTATTGAACGGTACTGAGCTGGGTGGCGGGTCCATCCGTATCCACCGCAAGGAAATGCAGCAAGCTGTGTTCCGTCTGTTGGGTATCGACGAGGCCGAGCAGGAAGAGAAATTCGGCTTCCTGCTGGACGCTTTGAAATACGGTGCGCCACCGCACGGTGGTTTGGCTTTCGGTCTGGATCGTCTGGTGATGCTGATGACTGGCGCTCAGTCTATTCGTGAAGTGATTGCCTTCCCGAAAACCCAAAGCGCTGCCTGTGTCATGACCCAGGCGCCTGGCGCGGTAGACGCTAAAGCATTGCGCGAGCTGCATATCCGTTTGCGTGAACAGCCTAAGGCTGAGTAAGACTGACCCCAAGGGCGCATCTTCGGATGCGCCTTTGTCATTGGGTCGAGAATTTTTATTGCGGGTCATGGCATGTGCCGGGCCGGCAAGGTTTCATAAAGGATTCGGAGTAGGTTATGGCAGGTCATTCTAAGTGGGCGAACATCAAGCACCGCAAAGAGCGTCAGGATGCCAAAAAAGGCAAAATCTTCACCAAGTGGATTCGTGAGCTGACTGTTGCTGCCCGTCAGGGCGGTGCCGATCCTGGCTCCAACCCGCGCCTGCGTCTGGCACTGGACAAAGCCCTTGGTGCGAACATGAGCCGCGATATCATCGATCGTGCGGTCGCGCGTGGCGCGGGTGCTGCCGATACTGATGATATGGTCGAGCTGAGCTACGAAGGCTATGGGCCGGGTGGCGTTGCGGTGATGGTCGAGTGCATGACCGACAATCGCAATCGCACAGCCGCTGCTGTCCGTCATGCGTTTAGCAAATGTGGCGGCAATCTGGGTACCGATGGCTCAGTGGCCTATCTGTTCGAGCGCAAGGGCCAGATCTCCTACGTTGCGGGTGTGGATGAAGATGCTTTGATTGAAGCTGCGATGGAGGCGGATGCCGACGACGTGGTGACCAATGAAGACGGTTCCATCGATGTGTTCACCTCGTTCACCAGTTTCTATGCGGTGCGTAATGCATTGGAAGCGGCAGGATTCAAACCGGCAGACGCCGAAATCGTGATGCTGCCGACCACCAGTGCCGAGCTGGATCTGGAGGGCGCCGAAAAAGTGCTCAAATTGATCGATATGCTCGAAGACCTGGATGACGTGCAAAACGTGTACTCCAACGCTGAAATCCCTGACGCGGTGCTGGAACAGCTAGCCTGATACCAGGGGGCTGTTCCCGATCCTGAAAGCCGGAGCTGCACCGTCGCGATGATCGCGGCGCTGTGCACCTCCGGCTTCTGCCTTTAAGCTGTCCGGGTATGTGCCGGTGGGCGTCACTTCATAAGCTGTAGGCGTTATGACTCTAATTCTTGGTATCGATCCTGGCTCGCGAATCACCGGTTATGGCGTCGTGCGCGACACGGGCCGTGGTTGCGTGTACGTGGCGTCGGGCTGTATTCGTACAGGCAGTGGTGAACTGCACGAGCGGCTACAAATTGTTTATCGCGGCGTTCGAGAGGTTATTCAGACCTACGGGCCGGTGACGATGGGCATTGAAAAGGTTTTCATGGCCCGCAACGCCGACTCGGCGTTAAAGCTGGGGCAGGCGAGGGGGGCAGCTATCGTGGCTGGCGCGGAAGAAAGTCTGGAAATTGCTGAGTACTCCGCCACTCAAGTCAAGCAGGCAGTGGCTGGCACAGGGGGCGCCAACAAAGAGCAGGTGATGATGATGGTCATGCATTTACTCAAGCTGACCATCAAGCCGCAGATCGATGCTTCGGATGCTCTGGCCATTGCGCTGTGCCATGCCCATACCCGCTCCAGTCTTTTGCCTCACGGTCTGGGGGCGGCGCGCAGCCGAGGCGGCCGCCTTCGTCTTTAAAGCCGTTTTTAATGTTATTAAGCTTGCTGACAGGGTGTTTTGCGCAATGATGCAGCCTTGTCCTTCTAGGTGTCAGCCAATGTGCTGGCCAACGAAAAGGATCTGAAACGTGATTGGACGCTTGCGCGGCACCCTGGCTGAAAAACAGCCGCCGCACCTGATTCTTGATGTAAATGGCCTGGGCTACGAGCTTGAAGTGCCGATGACCACACTCTATAGGTTGCCGTCCCTGGGTGAGCCGCTCACCCTGCATACGCATTTGGTCGTTCGCGAAGACGCACAGTTGCTCTATGGTTTTATTGGTAAGCGCGAGCGCGACTTCTTTCGTGAGTTGATCCGGCTTAATGGCGTGGGGCCCAAGCTGGCGTTGGCGTTGATGTCCAGTCTGGAAGTGGATGAGCTTGTACGCTGTGTTCAGGCTCAGGATACGTCTGCCTTGACCAAAGTGCCGGGTGTCGGCAAGAAAACAGCCGAGCGCCTTTTGGTCGAACTTAAGGATCGCTTTAAGGCGTGGGAGCAAGTGCCGAGCATGTTTGCGCTGGTGCCCAATCAGCCGGATTCGCCGGTTCAAGTGGCGAGCGCAGAAAGTGATGCAGTCAGTGCCCTGATTTCTTTGGGTTATAAGCCTCAGGAAGCCAGCAAGGCGGTGGCTGCCATCAAAGACAAGACATTGAGCAGTGAAGACATGATTCGCCGCGCCCTTAAGGGAATGATTTAAGTGATTGAAGCTGATCGTTTGATAACCGCTTCCAGTGGACGGGACCGGGAAGAAGTCCAGGATCGTGCGATCAGGCCTTTGAGTCTGGCGGACTATATTGGCCAGCCCACCGTGCGTGAGCAAATGGAGCTGTTCATTCAGGCGGCTCGCGGGCGTTCAGAGTCACTGGACCATACGTTGATTTTCGGCCCGCCAGGGCTTGGCAAGACCACGCTGGCCAACATCATTGCTCAGGAAATGGGGGTGTCGATCAAAAGCACCTCGGGGCCAGTGCTGGAGCGGCCGGGTGATCTGGCTGCATTGCTGACCAATCTTGAGCCGCACGATGTGTTGTTCATTGATGAAATTCATCGCTTGTCGCCGATTGTTGAGGAAGTCCTGTACCCGGCAATGGAAGACTTCCAGCTGGACATCATGATTGGTGAGGGGCCCGCAGCGCGATCGATCAAGCTTGATCTGCCTCCGTTCACCCTGGTAGGCGCAACAACGCGCGCGGGGATGTTGACCAACCCGTTGCGTGACCGCTTCGGGATTGTGCAGCGGTTGGAGTTTTACAGCACCGACGATCTGGCGACGATTGTCAGTCGTTCAGCAGGTATCTTCGGTTTGCCTCTGGACCCTGAAGGCGCTTATGAAATAGCGCGCCGTGCGCGTGGTACACCGCGAATCGCCAACCGTCTGTTGCGTCGAGTGCGCGACTTTGCCGAGGTGCGTGCCAAGGGGCACATCACCAAGCCGGTGGCAGACCTGGCGTTGAACCTGCTGGACGTTGATGAACATGGTTTCGATCATCAGGACAGACGCTTGCTGTTGACTATGATTGAGAAGTTCGATGGTGGTCCGGTTGGGGTGGACAGCCTAGCGGCGGCAATCAGCGAGGAACGCCATACCATTGAAGATGTGCTTGAGCCGTATCTGATTCAGCAGGGTTACATCATGCGTACGCCGCGGGGGCGGGTGGTTACCCGGCATGCCTACTTGCACTTCGGTCTTAACATTCCGTCGCGCCTGGGGGATATGCCTGTCGCAGACGAGTTTCTAAACGTTTCTGACGATTAATAAGCATTTTAAAGTCGATTTTTTTGGGGTTTCTGCTGTCCTAAGGTCTGGCGCTTGAAATCTTCGGTCTTAAAGTCGTAATAGCGTAAAAAACAGTGGTTTGGCGGATTGGCAACCTGAGGAGTAAGCACTAGAGTATGCGCGCGCAAAACAGGCTTGAGCCGTTCGCACATCGATGTCGCGTTTATTACGAAGACACCGATGCGGGTGGCGTCGTGTATTACGTAAATTACCTAAAGTTTATGGAGCGGGCTCGAACTGAAAGGCTGCGGGAATTGGGGTTTTCCCAGTCCGAGCTGGCAGGCGAGAACCTGTTATTTGTCGTGCATTCCAGCGAGGCGCGTTACCACGCACCGGCGCGACTGGACGACGAACTGTTGATTAGCGCGCAAGTGATAGAACTCAACCGGGCCAGTCTGCGTTTCAAGCAGCAGGTGTGGCGAGCGGCGGATGCAACGCTGCTCTGTGAAGGGCAGTTTTTGGTGGCCTGTGTGCGCGCCGATAGTTTTAAACCCCGGGCCATTCCCGAAGCTTTACGTACGGCCTTTGCCGACGTGAGCGGCACGGGTAAACATTTAGAGCAGGAGATACAGCGTGGAAGCTAACGTCGTCGACCATTCCTCCATGTGGAGCTTGGTCAGCAATGCCAGCATTGTAGTGCAGTTGGTAATGTTGACCCTGCTGGCCGCATCGGTTACCTCGTGGGTCATGATTTTTCAGCGCAGCACTATGTTGCGCGCCGGTCGACGTGCCCTCGAAAGCTTTGAGGAGCGCTTCTGGTCGGGTATCGATCTGTCAAAGCTGTATCGTCAGGCAGGCAGCAATCCGGACCCTGATTCGGGCGTCGAACAAATTTTCCGCGCCGGTTTCAAAGAGTTCTCGCGTCTGCGTCAGCAGTCGGGTGTCGACCCTGAGGCGGTAATGGAAGGTGTTGCGCGGGCCATGCGCGTTGCGATTTCCCGCGAAGAAGAAAAGCTGGAGCAGAGCTTGCCGTTCCTGGCCACTGTCGGCTCCGTAAGCCCTTACATCGGTCTGTTTGGTACGGTATGGGGCATCATGAACTCCTTCCGCGGTCTGGCTACAGCGCAGCAGGCCACGTTGGCGACGGTTGCACCCGGTATTGCCGAGGCCCTGATTGCGACGGCTATCGGTCTGTTTGCTGCCATCCCGGCAGTAATTGCTTACAACCGCTTTGCCGCCCGCAGTGAAACCCTGATCAGCCGCTACTACACCTTCGCCGATGAATTCCAGGCGATCCTGCACCGTAAAGTGCACACCAGCGAAGAATAAGCAGGTAATTTCCAATGGCTTTAATCGCTCGAGCTCGCAAAAAGCGCAAGCCGGTCGCTGAAATGAACGTAGTGCCCTACATCGACGTGATGTTGGTGCTCCTCGTCATTTTCATGGTGACGGCACCGATGCTCAACCAGGGTGTGAAGGTTGATCTGCCCAAGGTCTCTAGCGAGGCTTTGCCGCAGGACAACAACACTCAGGTTCTGACTATCTCGATCAAAGCTGACAAGACCTACTTCTGGAACCTTGGCAGCGAAGTTGACACCGAAAAGCAGATGGACAAGGCCATGACCTTGCCGCAGATGACTGACGCTGTGACTAAAATCATTCGCGCAGGCAATGAGGGTGGCAAACAGACTCAGGTCTTTATCCGCGGCGACAAAACCGTTGATTACGGCGCGGTGATGGGTGCCATGGGCGGCTTGCAGAAAGCCGGGGTCGGGAATGTTGGCTTGATAACCGAGGCTCCCTGATGCGCGAACAGCGGGAGCCGTCCGCCTCTGAAAATTATTTTTGGCCTACAGTCTGGGCGGTAGGTTTGCACGTTCTGATTTTTGGCATGCTGTTCGCCAGCTTTGCCATGACACCAGAGCTGCCGCCCTCCAAGCCGATTGTTCAAGCGACCCTGTACCAGTTGAAGTCCAAAAGTCGGGCGACCACTCAGACCAATCAAAAGATTGCGGGTGAGGCGAAGAAATCCGCCGCGCGCCAGACTGAAGTTGAACAAATGGAACAGAAAAAGGTTGAGCAAGAGGCCGTAAAAGCCGCCGAACAAAAGAAAGACGAGTCTGCTGAAAAAGCAGCTGAAGCCAAGAAGGCAGACGAAGCCAAAGCGAGCGAAGCTAAAAAGGCGGATGAGGCCAAGAAGTCTGATGAAGCCAAAAAAGCCGATGATGCCAAAAAGGCAACAGAAGCTAAAAAAGCCGAAGAGAAAAAACTCGCGGACATAGCCAAGAAGAAGTCCGAAGAGGAGGCCAAGAAGGCCGCGGAAGAAGAAGCCAAGAAAAAGGCTGCTGAGGACGCCAAGAAGAAAGCGGCCGAAGATGCGAAAAAGAAAGCCGACGATGCTAAGAAAGCAGCTGAGGATGCCAAGAAAAAGGCCGTAGCAGACGAAGCGAAAAAGAAAGCCGCCGAAGATGCGAAGAAAAAAGCGTCTGCCGATGCAGCCAAGAAAAAGGCCGTAGAAGCAGCACGCAAATCGACCGAAGAGAAAAAGGCCCAGGCCTTGGCAGATTTGCTTTCTGATACACCGCAACGTCAGCAGGCTTTGGCCGATGAGCAGGGTGATGAGGTTGCCGGTAGTTTCGATGACCTGATTCGGGCTCGTGCAGCAGAAGGGTGGGCTCGTCCACCATCGGCTCGCAAGAACATGACAGTTGTTCTTCAAATCGGCATGTTGCCGGATGGCACTGTAACGTCAGTCACAGTGGCCAAATCCAGTGGTGATGGCCCGTTTGACAGTTCGGCTGTGGCAGCGGTCAAGAACATTGGCCGTTTAACGGAGATGCAGGGTATGAAGCCCAGCGATTTTAATCCTTATCGATCGTTCAAGATGACATTCACACCTGAGGATCTAGCCTTGTGATTAAACTTTTTCGAGGACTGTTGGTTGTTGTCTGCTGCTTGGCAGGGATGGCAGTGGCAGATGAAAAGAACATTCTGGTCACCAGTGGCAGCGACCGGGCGACACCCATTGCAGTAGTGCCATTTGGCTGGCAGGGCGGTACCGTTCTGCCTGATGACATGGCTGAAATTATCGGTAATGACCTGCGTAACTCGGGTTATTACGCGCCGATCCCGAAGCAGAACATGATTGGTATGCCAACGCAGGCCAGCGAAGTCATTTTCCGTGACTGGAAAGCCTTGGGTGCCCAGTACGTCATGGTCGGTAACATTGTGCCTGCGGGCGGACGTTTGCAGGTGCAATATGCCTTGTTCAACGTGGCGACCGAGCAGCCGGTTTTGACCGGCAGTGTGTCGGGTACTACTGAGCAGTTGCGTGACATGGCGCACTACATCTCTGACCAGTCGTTTGAAAAACTGACCGGTATTAAAGGTGCATTCTCTACCCGTCTACTCTATGTAACGGCTGAGCGTTCCAGCGCCACTAACACTCGCTATACCTTGCAGCGTTCGGACTACGACGGTGCGCGTGCCGTAACACTGCTGCAATCGCGTGAGCCGATTCTGTCGCCGCGTTTTGCGCCTGATGGCAAACGTATTGCTTATGTGTCGTTCGAGCAAAAGCGTCCGCGTATCTTTATGCAAAACATTGATACCGGTAAGCGTGAGCAGATCACCAACTTCGAAGGCCTCAATGGTGCACCTGCCTGGTCGCCGGATGGTTCTCGACTGGCATTTGTATTGTCCAAAGACGGTAACGCCGAGATTTACGTCATGGAACTGGCTTCGCGCCAACTCACACGCGTAACCAATAACCCGGCAATTGATACTGAACCGTTCTGGGGTAAAGATGGCAACACCATCTATTTCACCTCTGACCGTGGCGGTAAACCGCAAATCTACAAAACTACCGTCGGTAGCGGTAACGCCGAACGAGTGACCTTTATTGGTAACTACAACGCCAGTCCGAAGCTTTCGGCTGACGAAAAGACCCTGGTAATGATCCACCGTCAGGATGGTTTCACTAATTTCCGAGTTGCAGCGCAAGATTTGCAGCGTGGAAGTGTAAAAATCCTAACTAATACCAACCTTGACGAGTCAGCTACTGTTGCGCCCAACGGCACCATGGTAATCTACGCCACCCGTGATCAGGGCCGGGGAGTCTTGATGCTCGTGTCTATTAATGGACGCGTAAGGCTCCCTCTTCCTACCGCTCAAGGCGAAGTCAGAGAACCTTCCTGGTCCCCTTACCTGAACTGACGTGGTGATAGCTGTACGTTGCATATAACACTTGGGGTTCATTAGGAGTTTTACGATGGAAATGCTGAAGTTTGGTAAATTCGCTGCGCTGGCACTGGCCATGGCTGTAGCTGTAGGTTGCTCGTCCAAAGGCGGCGACAATGCCGGTGAAGGCGCTGCTGTTGATCCAAACGCTGGTTACGGCGCAAACACTGGCGCTGTTGATGGCTCCCTAAGCGAAGAAGCTGCTCTGCGCGCGATCACTGTTTTCTACTTCGAATACGATTCTTCGGACCTGAAACCAGAAGCAATGCGTGCTCTGGATGTTCACGCTAAAGACCTGAAAGCTAACGGCGCTCGCGTTGTTCTGGAAGGTAACACTGACGCCCGTGGTACTCGTGAGTACAACATGGCGCTGGGCGAGCGTCGTGCGAAAGCCGTTCAACGCTACCTGGTTCTGCAAGGCGTTTCTCCAGCACAACTGGAGCTGGTGTCCTACGGTAAAGAGCGTCCAATCGCTACTGGCAACGACGAACAGTCGTGGGCTCAAAACCGTCGCGTCGAACTGCGTAAGTAATTCGTCATGCGAACGTGCCGCCGTGCTGTAACTATTCTGACTCTCAGCCTCATGCCGCTAGCGGTATGGGCTGCGGTTCCTGTGGTCGATGACAACTCTGGCTATAACAATAGCGGGGGGAGTAATCCGTCAACGGGTTACGGTGCGAGCGGCGCCTATGCCGGGGGAGGGGTTTCGGCCCCTGTCTCGGCACAGGGCGAGCTGTTCAACCAGTTGCAACAAATGCAGGAGCAGATTGCGCGCCAACAGGGTGTAATCGAAGTTCTGCAGAATGATGTTTCGCGCATGAAACAAGAAAACCTGGAGCGATACCAGGAACTTGATCGTCGCATTGGATCTGGCGTTGCTCCTGCCGCCGCTCCTGATAATTCGTCTGCGGGTGGTGCTTCTGCCGCCGGCAATAGTGCAGCGCCTGCACCTCAGGTGGCTGCCAGCTCGGAACCCGGCGATCCGGCGAAAGAAAAGCTCTATTACGATGCTGCTTTCGACTTGATCAAAGCCAAGGATTTCGATAAGGCCAGTCAGGCATTTACAGCCTTTCTGCGCAAATACCCTAATAGTCAGTATGCGGGCAATGCCCAATACTGGTTGGGCGAAGTGAACCTGGCCAAAGGCGATCTTCAAGCCGCTGGCCAAGCGTTCGCCAAGGTAAGCCAGCTTTACCCGAAACATGCAAAAGTGCCTGACTCCCTTTACAAGCTGGCTGATGTCGAGCGCCGTCTTGGTCATACCGACAAGGTGAAAGGCATTTTGCAGCAAGTTGTAGCCCAGTACCCTGGTACTTCTGCGGCCCAGTTGGCGCAGCGTGACTTGCAGCGCATGTAACCTGTAGTTGGCTTTTATCGAGAAACCCGCGCTTATCGCGGGTTTTTTCGTTAGAATTCACGCCCTTTTATGAAATACGCTCTTCTGAGTCCTGCGTAGGCAGATTCTTTGGAGTGCCTGACGGAGGCGGACAGCCTGTTTAGCTGTTACGCCCGTGGCGGATATGCAAGACACATTAAGAATTACCGAAGTTTTTTACTCCTTGCAGGGTGAAACGCGAACGGCTGGCCTGCCTACCGTTTTTGTACGCCTGACGGGATGCCCTCTACGCTGTCAATATTGCGACAGTGCCTATGCGTTCAGTGGCGGTACAATTCGCACCCTGGACAGCATTCTTGAGCAAGTGGCCGATTTCCGCCCGCGTTACGTGTGCGTAACCGGCGGCGAGCCCCTGGCGCAGCCCAATGCCATTCCTTTGCTCAAACAGCTCTGCGACGCCGGTTATGAGGTGTCCATTGAAACCAGCGGAGCATTGGACATATCGGCAGTCGACACCCGCGTGAGTCGTGTTCTCGATCTGAAGACGCCGGGTTCAAAAGAGTCCCATCGCAATCTTTACGAAAATATCGGCCTGTTGACTGCCAATGATCAGGTGAAATTCGTGATTTGCTCGCGCGAGGATTACGACTGGGCGGTTTCCAAGCTGATTGAATATGGCCTTGAGCGCCGAGCGGGTGAAGTCCTGTTTTCGCCCAGTCACCATGATTTGAAAGCGAGCGATCTGGCTGATTGGATCGTGGCGGATAACTTGCCAGTGCGTTTGCAAATGCAGCTGCACAAATATCTTTGGAACGACGAGCCGGGGCGCTGAGATGACTGAACAAACTGCTACTACGCAAAAACGCGCTGTCATTCTGCTGTCAGGCGGCCTTGATTCGGCGACGGTTGTAGCCATGGCTCGTGCTGAAGGTTATAGCTGCTACACCATGAGCTTTGACTACGGTCAGCGCCATCGCTCCGAGCTTGAGGCTGCTGCGCGTGTTGCGCGTGACTTGGGCGTCATTGAGCACAAAGTGATAGGCCTGAACCTTGATGGAATTGGAGGCTCTGCGCTCACCGACAGCTCAATTGATGTGCCCGAAACCTTGGGTGAGGGCATTCCGGTGACCTACGTGCCGGCCCGCAACACCGTGTTCCTGTCTCTGGCACTAGGCTGGGCAGAAGTCCTGCAAGCGCGAGATATCTTTATCGGTGTCAATGCGGTGGATTACTCGGGCTACCCCGATTGCCGTCCCGAGTTTGTTGAAGCGTTCGAAGTCATGGCGAATCTGGCGACCAAGGCGGGTGTAGAGGGCAATGGTTTTCGCATCCAGGCGCCGCTGCAAAACCTGAGCAAGGGGCAAATCGTCGCGGCAGGTACAAAGCTGGGAGTGGATTATTCATTGACCGTTTCTTGCTACCAGGCCGACGCGCAAGGCCGTGCATGCGGTAAATGCGATAGCTGCCGACTGCGCGCGCAAGGCTTTGCAGATGCAGGAATCGCCGATCCTACCCGTTACTTTTGAAGATTTTCGAAATTAATTCCAACAAAGTGTTGAATTATCCTTAAAAATCAGTATTATACGCCCCACAACGAAGCGGGTCGTTAGCTCAGTTGGTAGAGCAGTTGGCTTTTAACCAATTGGTCGTAGGTTCGAATCCCACACGACCCACCATATCGCTACACCAAAACAGCCGGTCAAATCCTTAGGATTTACCGGCTTTTTTGTGCCTTGGGTTTAGTGAGGCGGGCGGTTTGACACTTTTCATATACTGAGCGTGAAGAGCTTAAGGCTCTGAAATTTCATCTGCATTTGAAGGTGTCGGCAAGCTCAGTTCTTGCAACCAGGGCCCAAGGCATCCCTATAAATTTCGTGACGGAGTCCAGTACCGAAGGGAGGATTGCCTGATCCAGCGAGTAGCGTTCTGATGGCAAACGCTGAACTTCGGTCAGCAGCTTTGAGTCTGCTGCATGTTTATGCAGCAGTGGGGTCGTCTCAAACTCTATATATATGCGCCTCAGGCGTGGAGGGGGAGATGACGGCCGGAGTTGGTCATTTACACGCCGTTCAAAGGCGATGATGCGGCTCATGCCATTACAACAGGCGGCCCTCTCTCTCTTAGAGATTCATACCCACCGCCAGCCGGTTAAAGGCATTCATCAAGGCTGCTGCTAAAGTCAGATCGGAAATCTCAGCGTCGGAGAAGTGCGTTTTCAAAGGATCGTATAACTCATCTGGCGCACCTTTCTCGCTGATGTAGGTGAGTGTCTCGACCCATGCCAGCGCAGCGCGTTCGCGCTCGTTAAAGAGTTCGCTGATTCGCCAGCCTGCAAGACAATCCAGCTTCTCTTGCGGCACCTCACATTCGCGTAGGGTCTGCGAATGCTTGCCCAGGCAAAAAGCACAGCCGTTGATCTGCGAGATACGCAAATACACCAGTTCAAGCAGCGGCAAGCCTAACGCACTTGTGGCCAGCGCCGTATTGGTGGCGAGCAGGCCTTGGTAGGCTGCAGGCGATAGGGAAGGAAATGGCAGCCTAAGTTGGCTCATGGTGAAAAATCCTGTGTAGAAAAAGTGATTAGACTTCAACGAGGTTGTTGAACAGTGGATCCAGTGACAGTAGGGTTCGGGCATCTTTTACCGTTGCCCGGACCGCCTCTTCACCGAACACCAAACCCTGGAGGTACGTGAATTTCAGGTTGAACAAGCCGAGGGTGTTGAGCGCCTGGCTGAGGTAAGGCGTTAGAAAATCCGGTTGGCTTGCCCGCTCGCCCTGGTGAAAGCCACCTGAACCAACCAATACGTACACAGCGCGGTCCTTCAGCAGACCGGCCTTGCCCTCTGACTGTGTACTGAATGTACGGTGAATGCGTAGAACGTAATCGATCCAGAGCTTGAGCGCGGCGGGGAGCGTGAAGTTGTGCATCGGGGTGGCAATGAGCAGGATATCGCTGCGTTCCAACTCGCCGATCAGCACTTCGGAACACTCAAACACCGGCGAGTCGAAAGGCGTGACAGTGGTCAGAGCCTGGGCGTAGTCCATACCAAGCGGTGGCAACGGATCCGCCCCCAGGTCGCGCTCAACCAGTTCAAGTCTCGGATGCCGGTACCGCAGGGATGTCACCAACTCAAGTGCCAACTGGTTCGCATGGGAGTCCTGCCCACACGGGCTGGCGTTGATCAGCAGGACATTGTTCATGCCAGGCTCCCTGCCCGTAGGCTCTCGGTGAAATGCATGCCACGAGCCAGTAGCCCCTGGCGAAAATAGAAGCGCTGGGCCAACGGCATATGCAATCCGGTATCCAGTACAAAGTGATCACAGTCGCGTTGCACGGCTTCATCGCGAACAGCGGTCAACAGCCGCTCTCCCAGGCCTTTGCCTTGAAAGTCGGGACTCACCACTAGATCATCGACGTAGATGAAGCGCCCGTAGAGCAGGTTTTCCAGCTCGCGGTAACCGATCAGGCCGACGATGTGCTCACCGCCCCATGCGGCTAGCAGACGGTAGCCCTGCTCAGTCTGCCGAGCCAATTGCGCCACATAGGTAGCCGGTTTGGCGACATGGGGCCGCAAGACGCGCATGAGGTCGAAACTGGCCTGAAAGGCTTCCTCGCTCTCGAGATGTTGAAGCGTGTTAGGCATATCCGTCGTCCGTTGAAGAGAGATGGGCCACTTTAGGGGCGTAATGGCCTAAACTACAGGGCCAAAAAATGCATAAATGACTAGGCCATGATCGTTTCCTTCCAGTTGGACCATAGCCAGCCTGCGCCGATCTATCGCCAGCTTTATCAGCGATTTCGTGAATCCATCGCTGACGGCCGCCTGCGCCCAGGGGATCGGGTACCTGCAGTTCGCGCGCTGGCGGCGGAGTTGAATCTGGCGCGCGGTACTGTGGAAGCCGCCTATCAGTTACTGATTGGCGAGGGCTACCTGATTGCTCGCGGGGCAGCCGGGACGTTTGTCACACCACAACTGGCGCCCGTTCCCGCGACAACACTTCGCGCCCCGGTTGCTTCGCCGACGTACCAAGCCACCCATTCCGGGACGCTGCCGCTTGCACTGCAGATGGGGCTTCCCGCACTTGATGCTTTTCCCCGCAAGCTCTGGACACGATTAGCGGGTCGTCAGCTGCGCCAGACTGGGCTCGAAGGCCTCGTCTACCCGGACCCGCAAGGCTATGCACCGTTGCGCTCAGCCATCGCGTCCTATCTGGGGATTTCGAGGGGTATCGCCTGCCACCCGGATCAGGTTTTTGTGTGCGCCGGCTATCGCGCCTGCCTCGACCTGATTAGCCACACGTTAATGCGCCAGGGCGATACGTGCTGGTTTGAAGAGCCCGGCTACTTCATGGCCAGGAACGCCCTACTGGAAGCTGGCGCACAGTTGGTGCCGGTTCCTGTAGACGATCAGGGCCTGGATGTCGCGCAAGGTATAGCCCGTGCTCCGCATGCCGGCTTCGCAGTGGTCACTCCGACCCACCAGAGCCCGCTGGGCGTATCGCTATCACTGCCGCGCCGTTTGGCATTGCTGGACTGGGCCAACTGCCAGGGTAGCTGGATTATTGAGGACGATTACGACAGTGAATACCGCTATCAAGGCAAGCCCTTGCCAGCCCTCAAGAGCCTCGACCAGCAGGGCCGCGTACTTTATACCGGCACTTTCAGCAAGGTACTGTTTCCAGGCCTGCGTTTGGCCTACCTGGTTGTGCCAGCCGAACAGAGCCAAGCATTCGCCCGTCAGGCGGATCGTCTGCACAACCACTGTCCCCACCTGCTTCAGGCGACTGTCAGCGTTTTTCTCAACGAGGGGCATTTCGGTCGGCATTTAAAGAAAATGCGAACCCTTTACGCGCGCCGCCGGCAATGGTTGGTCGATGCACTGCATCAACAATTCGGCGACCGCTTGAAGATCAACCCTCAATTGGGCGGTATGCATCTGGTCGCAGGCCTTTGCGAAGGTGATGATATTGAGCTCGCTCAGCGTGCCCATGCCATTGGCATCGCTGTTGAACCGCTTTCACAGTGGTACTTGGAAGGCAAGCCCAGGCATGGGCTGGTACTCGGCTTCACGAATATTATCAGCGCCGAACAGGCGTCGGTTGTGGCACTTCGATTGGCTCAAATCATGTAGGCATGTCTGGGCCGCGTCGATCAATGTGCTGGTCTTTACTTATTCAAATAAGCACTCAGACGCTCGATAGCAAAACCCTCGAAGCCTTGCAGCGCATCGCTGGCCATCAGTTGCTCCTTGCCGTTGTACTCAACCACGGGCAAGTAAAAGCAGGCATGTTGACTGATCTGGTCAGCAGGGATCTTTTGTTGGCCCACAAAAGGAAAGCCACAGCCCATGCCCAAGAGCTGCAAACGAACCACCCTGAGTTTTTGGCCAACCACCGAGGCGTCACACATCTCCCAATCGATGTTGCGTTTTTCAAGAATGGCGGCCACCGGCTTGTTATCCATTCGAATGAAATGCTCAGCTTCCATCGCGAAGTTGATCGGGTTATCTGGATCGGCGCAGACGCTTGCAATACGCGTGACCTCGAACTCGCCACTGCCTTCAAGTTGCGCCGGAAACTTGCTTTTCTGACTTTCAAATCCGGGGTAAGTCGATGGGAAGGGTTCGCTGGGCATGAGCTCTTTGACCGTCATTCCCTTGGGCATTTCAGGTGTGGCAGCCATGATCACGGGGGCCAAGGCAGCAGAGAGAAGGGCGAGGAGGGTGTTGCGTTTCAGGGCTTTGTTCAACATCTATTCCACCTTGGAAAGTCAGAAGTTACATCCTTGTGCGTAATCTGGGTCGTGCCAGCCTTGAAGGCAACCCCACCGTACTGTCTCTCAGGTTAAAGAGAAACAGAATCCGGTCATGACATCCTCCGTCATGATGGGCGCATTGCGTGATAGTTCGACAACTCTGCAGGAATTCCTTCAGCTCATTAGGCGCCGATAACCTATACATACTATGCAAGCTGTATAACTTCATGGGTCGACACTTAACCCATCGTCTGGGTACTTGGGGAGTATGGCAATGACACGATTTCTGCTGTTACTGGCACTGGTACTCGGCGTGGCGAGCTGCGCCAGTGTGGATGTCGCCCGATATGCGGATCAGCAACCGGCATTGAATCTGGAGCATTTTTTCAGCCAGCCCGTCAAAGCCTGGGGCATGTTTCAGAAGCGCAACGGTGAGGTGGCCAAGCGTTTCGAGGTCAATATTGTTAGCCGTCACGAGGGCAACAACCTGATTCTCGACGAGCGCTTCGTGTACAGCGACGGTACCCGCCAGCGCCGCGTCTGGACCCTCACGCCCGAGGGCCAAGGGCGCTGGAGCGGTCGCGCGGATGATGTGGTGGGTGTCGCCGAAGGCCAAGTCGCGGGAAACACGTTGCACTGGCGTTATCGCCTGAACCTGCCGGTCGACGACTCTACCTATGAAATGAGCATGGACGACTGGATGTATTTGATGGACGAGGACACGTTGATCAACCGCACGAGCATGTCCAAGTTCGGGGTAGAGGTCGGCCAGGTGACGTTGTTCTTCCGGCGCCAGAGCGGCGGAGAGAGCCAATGAACCGCGCATGGACCATGGCTTCGCTGGGCGACGGTTATCGCGCGCTGGTGATCGGCGCCAGTGGCGCCCTCGGCACGGCTTTTTGCGAACAACTCAAACAGGATCCGCGCTGCGCCGGGGTTCGCGAGCTGGGGCGTCATACCCTTCCCGAGCTGGACCTTGAACGACCCGAAACGATTGCCAGCGCCGCCACCGAACTGGCAACCGAAGCGCCGTATCAACTGATCGTACACGCTGCCGGCCTGCTCCACCGCGACCGGATCAAACCGGAAAAAAGCTTCAGCGCGATCGAGCAGGAGGCGCTGCAGGCTGTATTTCAAGTGAACACACTGGGACCCGCATTGGTGTTGCGCCACTTTCTGCCGCTGCTCGACCCCAAGGGAGCGATGGCGATGCTGTCGGCTAAGGTCGGGAGCATTGGCGACAACCGTTTGGGCGGCTGGTACGCCTATCGCGCCTCCAAGGCTGCGCTGAACATGCTGATCAAGACCGCCGCCATCGAGCTGGCGCGCACTTGCCCGCAGAGCCGCTTGCTCAGTCTGCACCCCGGCACGGTTGTGTCCGGGTTGTCGCAACCTTTCCGCGGCGCCTCCAACGCCCGACCGGCAGACGTTGCCGCTGACCAATTACTGACCTTGATTGACCAGTTGACGCCGGCCGACAGCGGCCATTTCTTTGCCTACGATGGAGAACGCCTACCCTGGTAGGCAAGGAGTGAAGCATGAACCTGAAGGCCCTAATGGAGCGTGCGACTAATAGCGAAATTCAGGAGCTGGAGCTTCTGTCTCTCGAAGGAGGTTTTTATGTAGCACGGATCCGACTGGATGACGGCCTGTTCACCTTGCTTGACGATACGGCCAAGCCGATGCACTTGCGTTCGATCACCCAACTGCGTGACTTGCTGCAGACTGTGCCGGCATTTCCTTGCGTATTAGTGCAGCACTGCGTGCACGACGAAATGTGCGGCCGGGATACAGCGCCTGTGGAAGACATGCGTATTCCTTTTTCGCTCACTACACCCTTATGAATCGGAGTCGCCGAGCTGCACTGAATGAATGTTACTCGGCAATTGTTCCTGGTGCTGTGCATTCAGTTGTCTTTAAACCGAGCGTCGTTACCGGTGCTCGATGATTAGCACAGCTCCGATCAAGCACCGCACCCGGGTGGCGTTAAAAGCTTACAGCCTGTGGTATGTCCTACGACAAAACAGTCTTCATCTTTCGTAATCTATTAGTTCGCTCCTACATAACTTTTCGCGTCACTTACCTAGAGTTCAGGCTTTTACGGCGGCTAAAGGACGCGCATGGCTAATAAAAATGCACCCCGCAAAATTTGGCGCCATGTAGGGGGGGAGGGGGGCTATAAATACCTCGACGACATGACCGCCAAAGAAATGGCTGATCAAGAGGTTATAAACCGCAGCTATGACCCTGTCATGGCGGCCGATGCGGCCAGCCACCAAAAGTGCTTTGACTATTACGAGCAAAAACAGCGCGAAGAGCGCGCCAAAAAGTTCGATCTGCGCTTGCGCATCGGTGTGTTCTTCGACGGCACCGGCAACAACGCCAGTAATACCTTCGACGGCAAACGTTGCGGGGCCCATCACCCTGTGCGGGCGGAGGACCTGGACGGTAGTTGCAAAGCGTATATGGCTGATCCCGAGAGCAGTTATGGGAACGATTTGAGTAATGTGGCGCTGTTATCGTCGCTTTATGAATCCGATAAGAAATTGAATGGTAGTGGCAAGAACAAAAGCTTACAGCGTAGGTTTTACATGGATGGCATTGGCACAGTACGCGGTGAGGAGGACAGCTGGATCGGTTCGGGTACGGGGCGCGGCGAAACCGGAGTCGAGGAGCGGGTGGGTAAAATGTTTCAGCAAATGCTCAAATGGTTACAAGACCTTCCCCGTTTATATCCGGACGCCGAGATCAGCGCTGTGACCTTTGATGTGTTTGGTTTTAGCCGGGGTGCAGCCGCTGCTCGTCACTTTGTTAACCAAGTTACCAGTGGTACTCAGGGGTATTGGCGTGAACTCATGGACCGCTCCCAGCTTAAATTCAGTGCTTGTTATGCGCCTTATACCGATGTTCAGCTGGGGTTTGTCGGCCTGTTTGATACTGTCGCCTCCATTGTGGGGTGGGACAACCTGGGCAATTTAAGCAGCAAGCATATTCCTCTTCTGCAACTGTACTTAAGGCCGAACCGGATTAATAACGTGGTGCAATTGGTCGCCCGTGATGAAAAGCGCTTTAACTTAGCATTAAGTGAAGTTGGCCCCGACCATCTCGATATAACGTTGCCGGGCGTGCACTCGGACATCGGCGGGGGCTATCGAGCACTGTTGGAAGAAGAGCTGATGGTCACGCCTCTGCAAGCGCTTGAGGTAACGCTGGATCAGGACGTCACCGACACATCGATTTATCGTGATGCCGTGGAAGCTAAAGCACGCTGGATCGCCGAGGGCTGGCCTGCGGATGCGCTGCATATAGTGACACCCAAGGCAGAGCGACTCCCCCCAGACAGTGAGGACCGTATGGCCCCGCCACGAAAACGGGTTTATGCGGGCTTGCAAATAAGAAGGGAAGTGCGAGGTGAATTATCTCTGGTGTATTTTCGAGTAATGCATGCGTTGGCCAAGGCCAAGAAAGTACCGTTAAAAGATATCGAAGATAAACCTGAGTATCTGATACCCGAGGAGCTTGAGCCACTGTGTGAACGGTTTGTTGCGGGTGATTACACCGTTACACCGACAGAAGAAAGGCTGTTGCGACGCCGCTATATTCACACCTCAGCCCATTGGAACCATCCCTTGGCCAAAGCCAGAGGCAAAGCCATCACGCTGCTTTATATCAACTCCCCCATGGAGAACGGAATACGCGTTCGCCATCCCCATGTGCGAACAACGTGAGCATTATGAAACCACTTAAAACAGTATTTTTACTGCTCAGTCTGTTAGTCCTGACCGCCTGCAAAAACGACTCCTTTCTCAGTAATAGCTCTGTGCCGAGTAAAGACTGGAGTCTTATTGTGTTCAGTCCGCCTTATATGCAGGGTTGGGTTGAGCTGGTCGTTGCTGAGGATGCTCAAGGTAGGCGATCTGTTGGCCCAAGGGGCTTGCTCGGAACGGGCGATGAACACATTGAACAAGAAGTTGCAAGAGGTTGGTACAGGGATGGTGGGTGGGATGTTTATACGATGAGTGGCGCTGATTTGCCAAAACGTATTTACGTGCGCTGGCAGTCCATCATTGAGCAAAAGACCTATAAGGGCTGGATCGAAATTCCCGAGGAAGCTCGCAGAATGATGTACGACTCTGTGCGACGGAAATGCACGAAATTTCCTGGTCGCCCACTGAATACGCTGGCCTCGATCAACGTGGGGGTTGCTCCTGGGGGGGTTATTGGAGTCTGGGTAGAGGATCACTGCATTCTTCCTCATAAGATCGCACGCGCACAGGCAGAGGTTGAACCGTTAGGCCCGTATCAAGGTAAAAATCAAGGACGTTACGCTCACCCCATCGACGAAAACGCCAAACGCTACGTTGAGCGCTGGGGCATTCCTTATGGCAGTTGGTGATGTGCCCATCAGGGCATCTGCTCACTGCTTATACCTTGACCCCCATCATTTCCCATGTGCGAACAAAGGTAGCGTGATGAAACGACTCCAAACAGCTCTCTTGTTGGTGAGCCTATTGATAATGTCTGCCTGCAAAAACGACCCGCTGTCCGGGGCTGACGACCCTAAAAGCGATACCTGGAGCATTGACTTTGTAGGGCCATCTTTCATGCAGGGCTGGATTGAGCAAATCACCGTTGCAGACATCCAAGGACGATTAATCAGAGGGCCGAGTGGCGGTGGGTTGGGTGCTAACAACCAAGCGTTGGATAAGGAGTATGCGAGAGGTTGGGAGCACGAAATAGGTAATGTCTACACCATGACCGGAGCAGATCTACCCAAACTTGTTTACGTACGATGGCAGTCCATCATTGAACAAACTACCTACAGCGGTTGGGTCAATATCTCTGAAAACGCTCGTAGCATCATGCGTGGCTCTACAGCCCGCCGATGCCCTGCCTGGCCTGAGCAGCAAGCCAGTTATTACGCATCACTTACTTTAGGCTTGGCGCCAGGCGGGGTGATTCGGGTTTGGGTGCAGGATAATTGTTCGAACTTTGTTTTGGTCGACCAAGGTCAGGCTCAGGTGGAGCCGCTAGGTCCTGATCAAGGGCGAAATCAAGGACGTTACGCTTACCCCATCGACGAAAACTCCAAACGCTACGTCGAGCGCTGGGGCATTCCCTATGGCAGTTGGTAATGTGCCCATCAGGTAGACCCCGCACCCTGTAGGTTTAAGCCGCGTCTTCAAACTCAAGCGACGCGGACACTCGGGCCGCCTCTTCAATGGCAGAAATGCATTCATCACGTTTCTGTTTGTTTGAAAAGCTCATGCCGCGAGAGCCAAATCGGCCGTGGATAAACAGCTGTTTACCACCTTGTCGGGTGATCTTTCTGATTTGGTCCAGAGGCACTTGTTCCAAAGTGCCCAAGTCAGTGATGAATTTCAGGTTGAAGTAATCACTGACTGAGTAGTTGGCCATGTCTTTGGGTAACAGTACGCGATTGTTGAAGGCGTCCACGAAGACACCGAAATAGGTGGCGGCGATGGATTGGGCAATTTTTACGCAGATCAGCCCGGTGCCGATCAAGGCAATAGGGCCAAGTACATAGCCTATGGGGGAGCCGAATGAATACGCACACACGATATAGGCCAGCAACAGAAATGATCCGGCGGTGATGAAGGCTGGGGCCAAGTTGCCAATATCGAAAATGCGTTGCGAGTATTCGTTCTCGGTGTAGGTGGTTTTGAATGTTTGATACCGCAAAAACGAAATAATCATCAAGGGGATAAATACAACAAACCCGACCAGTAAACACATGGTGCGAGCGTTAGCTTGCTTTTCCTTGGCGGTGGCCATCAATACCTTCCATTGTTAAGGGTGAGTAACTTGGAAGGCTCTATCGGCGCGGAAGGCTATTTCTTTAAGTTTTGTTCTGCTGGCTGACACACAAGGTTACTGCGACTCCGGGGCGTGACTTGCATCCTCTCCCCGGAGTTCGCACTCACAATCCGCTATTACGAACGGTCTTGAGAAACGTCAGCCAGGTACTCGTCATCACTGACGGGCTCCAGCCAGTCGACATTCTTGCCGTCGAGGTACTCGGTAATAGCGATGTGAGTCATGGCGGTGGTTGCCGTGGCGCCATGCCAATGACGTCGCTTGCAGGGGCACCAAATGATGTCACCCGCCGCAATTTCCACTTTTGGGCCACCCTCACATTGGGTCCAGCCTTTGCCTTGAGTCACAATCAGCGTCTGACCCAGAGGGTGCGTGTGCCAGTTAGTACGTGCACCCGGCTCGAAAGTGACGATAGCGCCGGCAATACGTGCCGGTTCTTCGCCCTGAAAAGGACTGTCGATGCGCACGTGGCCGGTGAACCAGTCGGCGGGGCCTTTTTGCGAAGGCGTCGAACCGACACGAGTGATTTTCATAAGCGTGCTCCTAAGGTGAAGTGCAGCAGAGTAAAGCTGAAATTTCAGGTATGACCCCCTGAGCGTCGCTGGGTTCTGCGAGATCAACCTGGGTGAGTACTACGTCAGCGCCGCCGATGTTTTCTTCCTGGCCGTGCCTGCCCATGTTGCACGGTCACATCGCAAGGCTCTGCAAGCGCTCTGATTGCTTCGCTCATCGGTATACTGCGCACTTTCGCTGTTACCTCAATCAACCGTACCGGGATTCTTCATGAGCCGTTCTCTTTCTCTGTCACCAGAGCGCAAATCCTTCGCGCCCTGGCTGGCTTTTGTTCTTCTGTTGCTGGGCGCTGTGTTTCTGCAAAACAGCGTCGGCTCGCGCCAAGTACTGTTGTTGATCGTCGGCGCCGCGCTGGGCTTGACGCTGTATCACGCGGCCTTTGGTTTTACCTCGGCCTGGCGGGTATTTATCAATGATCGCCGGGGCGCCGGTTTGCGTGCACAAATGGTGATGCTGGCGGTGGCGGTGGTGCTGTTCTTCCCCGCACTGGGGGCGGGCACCTTGTTCGGCCAGCCGGTGGTCGGGCTGGTTGCTCCGGTTGGGGTGTCGGTATTGTTCGGTGCATTTATTTTCGGCATTGGCATGCAACTCGGCGGCGGGTGTGCCTCCGGCACGCTGTTCACCGTGGGCGGGGGCAATGCGCGCATGCTGGTGACGCTGTTCTTTTTTATCTGTGGGTCGTTGATTGCCACTCACCACGTCGACTGGTGGTTCGCATTGCCCTCGTTCCCGGCAACGTCCATTGTCCAAACGCTGGGCGTCGTGCCGGCCTTGCTGATGAGCCTGGCCGTGTTTGCGATCATTGCGGCGGTGACCGTGCGGCTGGAAAAAGCGCGTCATGGCACGCTTGAAGCGGGTGTGACCAGTGAATATCAGGGTGTGCGCCGTTTCTTGCGCGGGCCGTGGCCGCTGGTGTGGGGGGCGATCGGTCTGGCGTTGCTCAACTACGCCACGCTGGCGCTGGCCGGTCGGCCGTGGGGCATTACTTCGGCGTTTGCACTGTGGGGCGCCAAGGCGGCAAGTGGTCTGGGCGTCGATGTCGCCAGTTGGGGTTTCTGGCAGATGCCGGGCAATGCCAAGGCCCTGGCGGCACCTGTTTGGGAAGACATCACCAGCGTCATGGATATCGGTATCGTGCTGGGCGCGCTATTGGCCGCCGGGCTGGCCGGACGTTTCGCCCCCAGCCTGAAGATCCCCACCCGCTCGCTGGTCGCAGCGGTGATCGGTGGGTTGCTACTGGGCTATGGTTCTCGCTTGGCCTACGGCTGCAACATTGGTGCGTACTTCAGTGGCATCGCTTCAGGCAGCCTGCATGGCTGGGTGTGGTTGGTGGCTGCATTTATCGGCAACAGCGTGGGTGTGCGCCTGCGACCTTTCTTCTTTGGGCCGGAGCGAAAGAAACTGGTATTAGGTGGCTGCTGAGAACAGGTAATAACCTTTTAAAACGGTGGTGAAATAGAAGGAACTCCTGCCCCGTTGTGACCCTCACACGCTTACAACGTGAGGATTGCATATGACTGACGCTCTGGACGACTACCAAAAGAAGCGCAATTTTTCGGCAACTCCTGAGCCGTCCGGCGCGATCAAGAAAAAATCATCTGGGCATGCCCTGCAGTTCTGCATCCAGAAGCATGATGCGAGCCATCTGCACTATGACTTCCGGCTTGAACTGCAAGGCACGCTCAAAAGCTGGGCGGTACCCAAAGGGCCGAGTCTTGACCCTCACGTCAAACGTCTGGCTGTGGAAGTTGAAGACCACCCGCTGGATTACGCTTCTTTCGAGGGGCATATCCCCGAGGGGCATTATGGCGCGGGCGATGTCATTGTCTGGGATCGCGGTGTGTGGAAGCCTATCGGTGATCCGGTGGCGCTGCTTAAAAAAGGCCGGCTTAAATTTGAGCTGGAGGGCGAAAAACTTCAGGGCATCTGGAATCTCGTGCGCTCTAACCAGGAGGGCAAAAAACAACTGTGGTTTTTGATCAAACATCAGGACGATGCGGCCAGGCCGGAATCTGAATTTGACGTGACCCACGCCATGCCAGATTCAGTGCTCAGCGACCGCACCCTTGGCGAGAAAAAGCCCAAGGCGGCGGTTACACAGAACAAAAAAAAGGCCAGCAAACCTGCGCCAAAACCTGCCAAGCCCCTCGCAACAGAGCAACTGACAGGCGCCACAGCCGGCCCGCAGCCTGCCAGCCTGAAACCTGAACTGGCGACGCTGGTCGAACACCCGCCCGCTGGCGACTGGCTATACGAAATCAAATTTGACGGTTATCGCATGTTGGCCCGGGTCGATAAAGGTGAGGTCAAGCTGTTCACCCGTAATGGCCATGACTGGACTGCTAAGTTGCCCGAACTGGCCAAGGCCATCGCGACGTTGAAGTTGGAGTCAGCCTGGCTCGACGGTGAAGTGGTGGTGCTCGACAGCCAGGGCGTCCCCAATTTCCAACAGCTTCAAAATGCCTTCGACGCGGATAAAAGCAGCGACATCATCTTTTATCTCTTCGACATGCCTTATCTCAATGGTGCAGACCTGCGCAACGTGGCGTTGCAAGCGCGTCGGTCAGCGCTGAAAAAGGTGCTCAAAAACTCTAAAAATACGGCCCTGCGGTATTCCGACGAATTCGCCGAAGATGCCGCCAGCCTGCTGCGCAGTGCCTGCCAAATGAATATGGAAGGCTTGATCGGCAAGCGCGTGGGCAGCCTTTATGTGTCCAAGCGTTCGGACGACTGGATCAAGCTCAAATGCAAGCAAGGGCAGGAGTTCGTTGTGGTGGGCTTCACCGAGCCGAAAGGTAGTCGTAAGTATTTCGGAGCTTTACTGCTGGGGCTGCATGACAAGGACAGCGGTGAGCTGCGCTATGCCGGCAAAGTGGGAACGGGATTCGATGGCAAGACCCTGCAAGCGGTGCATGAACACCTCAAACTGCTGGAAATTAAAAAATCCAGTGTGGTGAACCCGCCTAGCGGGTTTGAGGCAAAGGGGGTTCACTGGTTAAAACCGCAACAACTGGCGCAAATCGCCTACGCCGGAATCACTCAAGATGGCGCTGTTCGCCATGCGGTCTTTCAAGGGCTGCGCCATGACAAGCCGGTCAAAAATATCACCCGCGACGTCGCCAAACCCACACCTTCGGGCAATCACCCCAAGCTCACTCATCCAGAACGGGTCATTGATGCCAGCAGTGGCGCGACCAAACGCCAGCTAGCGGACTACTACATCAGTGTGGCGGACTGGATTTTACCTACACTCAAGGGACGTCCTTTAGCGTTGGTGCGAGCGCCTGAGGGCATCACCGCAGAATTATTTTTTCAGAAAAACGCCCATGGTTTGGCCTTCGCCAGTGAAGGGTCGCAAAAGGGCGAGTCGGTGATTGTTCTCAACAACCTGGACGTACTGCTTGAAGCCGTGCAGATGAACACGGTGGAGTTCCATAGCTGGAACGCGAAAGTGCCTGAACTTGAGCGCCCCGACCGCTTTGTACTCGATCTTGATCCGGACCCGGCCTTGCCGTGGAAAAGCATGGTCGAAGCGACTCAGCTGATCTTGACCCTGCTCGATGAGCTGGGTTTGACTTCGTTTATTAAAACCAGCGGCGGCAAAGGCGTGCATATCGTGGTGCC
Source organism: Pseudomonas sp. 2024-210 (assembly GCF_045062345.1). Classification (NCBI taxonomy): domain Bacteria; kingdom Pseudomonadati; phylum Pseudomonadota; class Gammaproteobacteria; order Pseudomonadales; family Pseudomonadaceae; genus Pseudomonas; species Pseudomonas sp. 2024-210. Next base: position 90,521 of record NZ_JBJGEJ010000008.1, read on the forward strand.
GCTGACGCGCAGAGACAGTTGGGACACGGTTAAAACCTTCACCCATGAATTGGTGAAGTATATGACTCAACTGATGCCAGGGCGTTTTTCGGCGGTGGCCGGGCCCAAAAACCGAGTGGGTAAGATCTTTATCGATTACCTGCGTAACGGAAAGGGTTCAACCACCATTAATGCTTATTCCGCTCGGGCACGGGAGGGCTTGCCGGTGTCGGTGCCCATCGCCAAAGACGAATTGAGCGACATCAAGGGCGCCAATGCGTGGACGATTGAAACGTTGCCCAAACGGCTGGCATCACTGTCACAGGACCCCTGGGCCGATTACGCAAAGACCCGGCAGATGATCACCAAAAACATGCGTAAAACCATCGGTCTGGACGAATAAGGGAGTCGTGATGATGAGAACGCTGTGGAAGGGCGCTATCAGCTTTGGACTGGTTCACATCCCCGTTGGGCTGGTGTCTGCCACCTCGCAACAAGGTGTGGACTTCGACTGGCTGGACAAGCGCAGCATGGACCCGGTCGGTTACAAACGCATCAACAAAGCGACCGGCAAGGAAGTCACCAAGGAAAATATCGTTAAAGGTGTGGCCTTTGAAAAAGGCCGTTACGTGGTCATCAGCGAAGAAGAGATACGCGCTGCGCACCCCGATTCAACACAGACCATTGATATTTTTGCCTTTGTCGACAGTGCTCAAATCCCTTTGGTGAACATCGATACGCCTTATTACCTGGCGCCGCAGAAGCGAGGCGAGAAGGTGTATGCGTTGTTGCGACAAACTTTGATAGACACCGGCAAAGTAGCCTTGGCTCATGTCGTCATTCGCACCACGCAACATCTCGCGGCTGTGATGCCGGTTGAATCGGCGCTCGTACTGGTTCTGCTGCGTTGGCCAGCAGAGGTGCGCAGTCTGGACACGCTCGAGCTGACCGAGGCAGTTACCGAGGTCACTCTCAACAAAAGTGAACGTGATATGGCCAAGCGACTGGTCAAGGACATGTCGGCCGATTGGCAGCCAGAGGAGTACGTCGATACGTTTCAAGATCAGATTATGCAACTGGTTGAAACCAAAGCCCGGGAAGGCAAGATCGAGAGTGTTGAGACCCCCGCAAGTGAGGATGAGCAGAAGTCGGCTGATGTGATTGACTTGACCGAGCTGCTGAAAAGAAGTTTGAACAGTAAAAAATCGCCTGCCCGCGAAGCCGGGAAAACCTCGGCACCCAGCAAGAAAAAACCGGTGGCCGCCACCAAACGGCGCAGCCCAGCCCGTAAAAAAGCCACCTGAGTTAAAAAGAGCAGGGCGGCCCAGTCCGCCCTGCGGTGCATCGATTATTTGTCAGGCGTAACGCGCCACACCGTATTGGCCAAGTCGTCGGCAATAATCAGGGCGCCTTTGGGGTCGACGGTCACGCCCACAGGGCGGCCTCGGGTCTTGCCGTCGGCGTCACGAAAGCCGGTGGCAAAGTCGACGGGATCACCCGCAGGGCTGCCATTTTTAAACGGCACGAATATCACTTTGTAACCTACCGGGTTGTCACGGTTCCAACTGCCGTGTTGACCCACGAATGCGCCTTCAGTAAAGGTGCTGCCCATGGCCGGTATTGAGAAATCCACACCCAGTGCGGCGACGTGTGAGCCCAGGCTGTAATCGGGCTTGATCGCCGCCGCGACTTTTTGCGGGTTCGGCGGCTGCACGCGGGTGTCTACATGCTGACCCCAGTAGCTATAGGGCCAGCCGTAGAAACCGCCTTGCTGAACCGAAGTCAGGTAGTCCGGCACCAGGTCGGGGCCCAACTCATCGCGCTCGTTGACCACCGCCCATAGCTTCCCGGTTTGAGGCTCAATGGTGAGCGCCGTCGGATTGCGCAGCCCGGTGGCATAAGGCTTGTGGGCGCCCGTTTGCGCATCGATCTGCCAGACCAGTGCACGGTCCGCTTCGACTTCCATGCCGCGTTCAGTAATGTTGCTGTTGGACCCAACGCCCACATACAGCGTCCGGCCATCCGGGCTGATGGTCAGTGACTTGGTCCAGTGGTGGTTGATGGCCGAAGGCAGGTCGGTGAGTTTGATGGCGGGCCCGCTGGCTTGGGTTTGCCCGTCTTCATAATCGAAGCGCATCAGTGCGTCCTGATTGGCGACGTAGATTTTGCCATCGGCGTAGGCCAGCCCGTACGGCGCATTGAGGTTTTCGGCGAAGACCGATTTGACCTCGTAGACACCATCGCCGTCTGCATCACGCAGCAAGGTGAGGCGATTGCCGCCTTTGACCTGAGTGTTGCCTTGCGCCTTGATGTAACTGGCAATCACATCCTTGGGCTTGAGCTTGGCGGCGTTACCGCCGCGGCCTTCGGCCACCAGAATATCGCCATTGGGCAACACCAGCGTTTGACGCGGAATCTTAAGGTCGGTGGCGATCGCCGTCACCGAGTATCCTTGGGGCACCGTAGGCTTTTGTTCGGCCCATTGCACCGGCTCTGCAATTTTCATGCTGGGCAACAAGCCGCGCTGCGGGGCGGGCAATTGCGGGTTCGGACCCACGGCCAGAGTGCTGTCGGCTTCGCCACCGCAGGCACTTAGAAATACCGCCATGCTGATCACTGTCAGTGCGCTGTTAGGCTTCATTTTGTTTCTCCCGAACGCAGACCGGTCAAGCCTACCCAAGTGGTGACGCAGGCCAGCAGTGTCACTATGACCGAAAGCACCAGGCCATAAGGCATGGTCGCCATCGCGTCCTTGGCATGCTCAAAAGCGTTGACCAGCCCGAGTACCCACGTGCACAGCAGCAACAGGAAGTAGATCAGAGGGCGACCACTTTTGGGGTGTGCCTTGATCAGATTGACCAACGCGAATAGCAGTGCCAGACCACAAAAAACCAGCCCTCCCGCAATCAGCCAGGCGGCGAAATTGCTCCACTGGATCTGAAAAGAATTGGAGTAAGCAATGTCGCTTAGCAAAGCGCCCAGAAACAGCGGCACAGTACCGGCGAGCAAGGTGGCATGCAGCGGGGAGGGTGTGCATCTAAAAGCAAGGGGGGTAGAAACGGTCACGACGGCTCCTTGTTGTTGTACGACCCGCCGGTTTCAGTGCGCATGCACTGGCCTTGAAGGTCGCGCTAACGTGCAATGGAACCGATCGTGGTGAGTTGGCGAAAGTTCAATTAAACAGGTATCTGATTGTGTCGGTAGCCACGTCAGGATGCGCTAAGTCCGTGTAGCAGCTGACGAGCTCCGCGGGCTGCGATCGGCGGCGTAGCCGTCGCAAATTCATTCAATTCGGTACATCAGGCATGCTCTCATTGACGGGGTTTAGCTTTTGCGACGATTGCATCGTCGATCGCAGCCTTCGTTCCTCGTCAGCGGCTACGCGGCAGGTGAATCTCGACCGCCTGTATCACGTCAGCTTTGGCGCCCACTGAACCCCATTGATATGCGCGCCGCCATCGACAAACAACGTATTGCCGGTGAGGTAGCGGCTGTCGTCACTGGCCAGGAAAACCGCCACCGGAGCAATGTCAGTCAGTGGATCACCTATTCGTCCCATGGGGTTAGCCTTGGCCATCTCGGCGGCATTTTCAGGATGGTGACGGGCAAAGCGTTGATAGGCGTCGCTGGCTGCACCCGGGCAGATAACGTTGCAACACACCTGATACTGCGCCCACTCACGCGCAGCGGTACGGGTCAGCGTGCGCAGTGCCTCTTTGGCGGCGTTGTAATCAGCGCTGTACAGGTGTGCATTCACGCCATTGAGTGAGCACAGGTTTATCACCCGGCCTGAACCCACCTGCTTGAAATGCGGGAGAGCAGCTTGCATGGCCCAAAAGGCTGCCATCACCGCCATGTCGAAGGCACCGCGCAGTTGTTCGTCGGTCTGTTCTTCCAGGCGGGCAAACCCCGAGCCGCGCCAGGCATTGTTGACCAGAATGTCCAGGCGCCCAAAACGACTGATCGCTTGAGCCACCATCGCCTGTACCTGTGTTTTATCGGTGACATCCACCTGCATGAAACTGACCCGCTTGTGCAGTTCGGCAGGCAAGTGGCTCAGGCACTCATCGCCCGCCGCCACATTAATATCAGCCATCAGCACATACGCACCTGCGCGAGCGTAGGCCTCTGTCATACCGCGGCCAATGCCGGCGGCGCCGCCGGTCACTATTGCCACTCGGTCTTCAAGCGTTCCCATGCTGTCTCCATCATCAGTCGTTCGCTGCAAGGGCAGGCGAATAGATGAGGAAACTGTGCTGGCCGACGCTATGAACGACATCGTCTGTTCGAACTAGGGGCTTGAGTCGCAGGGGTTGCCAGATATATATGAAAATCCGTATATTCGGTTATCCGCATGTAAAGAGCCCCTGATGATCACACCCTGCGATGTTTTCAAGAGCTTGTCCGACGAAACCCGGGCCCGCGCCACCTTGCTGATAGCTCATCAAGGTGAGTTGTGTGTCTGCGAACTGATGTGCGCGCTTGACGACAGTCAACCCAAAATAAGCCGTCACCTCGCGCAACTGCGCAGCAGCGGCTTATTGCTGGATCGCCGTCAAGGTCAGTGGGTTTATTACCGTCTCAATCCGGATCTTCCCGAGTGGGTTCGCCAGGTGCTGCATGTAACGTTCGAAGCCAATATCCAATGGCTCAAGGACAACACTTCGCGGCTGCAACACATGAAAGGTCGTCCCGTTCGTGAAGCAGCCCGCTGCTGACCAGCCCACCCATTCGCCGCCTGTTTAATGCTTGACGCTCTTCAGGAGGAGCCATGTCAGAACACTTACCCAACCTCGATTTATCCCTTTTCGAAGGCCTGCCGACTACGGCCGGGCCTGATCACCCGCCACGCATCCTGTTGTTGTACGGCTCGACCCGCGAACGCTCTTTCAGCCGTCTGATGGTGGAGGAGGCCGCCCGTTTGCTGGAGCATTTCGGTGCCCAGGTGCGCATCTTCAATCCTTCGGGCTTGCCGTTGCCCGACGACGTCCCGGTCGAGCACCCGAAAGTACAAGAGCTGCGCGAGCTGGTGCTGTGGTCGGAAGGTCAGGTCTGGTGCTCGCCGGAGCGGCATGGCGCAATGTCGGCCGTTTTCAAGGCACAGATTGACTGGATACCGCTTGAGATGGGTGCCGTTCGTCCCACGCAGGGCAAAACCCTGGCGGTGATGCAAGTCTGTGGTGGCTCGCAGTCCTTCAATGTGGTCAACCAACTGCGTGTATTGGGCCGCTGGATGCGCATGTTCACTATCCCCAATCAGTCTTCGGTACCCAAAGCCTATATGGAATTTGACGACAGCGGCCGGATGAAGCCATCACCTTTTTACGATCGGCTCGTGGATGTGATGGAAGAACTGGTCAAATTTACCCTGTTGTTGCGTGATCAGCAGGCAACGTTGGTAGACCGTTATTCAGAGCGTAAGGAAACGGCTGAGCAACTGATGGCTCGAGTCAATCAGCGGTCGATTTGAAGGGCAACCCTATACGGTCAGCCGGCCCCGGTGGGCTGACCTGCAACCCCGTGAAAACCAGCCGGTGCAGCAGGTTGTGAGCGCAACTTGTTATAAATTGTTTCACGCTTGTTTTTTGATGTTGTACGATAACGTACCTGTGTTTTCGGCAGACCCGCACATCCAATAATAATGGGGAGACCGACCTGTGAATATTCGCAGCATCGAAATCTTACGCCTTTGTATCCCGTTCACTGCAGGCACTGAACGTCAACAACACCCACGTCAGGCCAAGGACGATGACGCTTTCAATGCGGCGTCGCCGAGTCATCGCACGATGCAAAGCCTGATGCTTAAAGTCACCACTGACACGGGCAGGGTGGGATGGGGAGAAGCGTTCGGGCATGGCTGCAATGGGGTGACATTTGAGGCGTTGAAGAGCGTCGTAGCGCCTCTGTTTATCGGCACGCGGCTTGAAGACCGTGAGCTCACCCTGGAAAAGGCCCGTCGTGCTGTCCATGGTTTTGGCTCCACTGGAGCAATGGTCTATGCGCTCTCGGGTATTGATATTGCGTTGTGGGATCTGGCGGCTCAGAGTGCTGATGTGCCGCTTTATCAACTGCTCGGCGGTACCCGGCGAACGCTTGAGGTTTACGCCAGCCTGGTCAGTTACGGCAACGATCCTGACGAAGTTCGCCGTCAGGTTGCCCGGGCCCGCGCGCAGGGCTTTCGCAAAATCAAACTCCATGAAACCCGCGTTGAAGCCATTGAGGCGGCCCGTGAGGCGCTGCCTGTGTCTGCGGGTGAGTTGATGGTGGATGTCAACTGTCCGTGGTCTGTGGCCCAGGCGCAGGGCATCGCAGCACGCTTGCTTAACCTTGAGTTGACTTGGTTAGAGGAGCCCGTCTGGCCGCCTGACGACGTGGCCGGACTGGCTGAAGTTCGTCGTGTGGGCGTGCCTGTCTCCGCCGGTGAAAATGCGGCAGGGGTAGAAGGCATCAAAGCGTTGCTTGAGCAACACGCAATCGACATCGTACAACCAAGTGTGGCGAAAATCGGAGGTGTCGGCGCCATGCTCCAGGTATTTGCCTTGGCTAAACACCATCAGGTGAAGGTCGTACCGCACTGTTTTTACTTTGGCCCGGGGCTGTTGGCGGTGGCGCACCTGTGCATGTTGCTCCCCCCTGACGTAGCACTGGAGGTGCCCTTTATTGAGTTCGAGCGACTGTTATATCCGGCACTGGCTTTTGAACCGAGCATGGAGCTGCCCCATGTTGCAGGGTTGGGTTTCAGTCCGGATGTGCAGGTGATTGAAGATTATTGCGTGGACCGCGCATTGATCGAGTAAGCCCTCAGTAGTACCCACTTATAAAAAAGGCCATATAAAAATGAAAGGCAAATACCGTTGGAGCATTGCTGGCTTGTTGTTTTTTGCCGGCATGCTGAATTATCTGGACCGTGCCGCTCTCTCGGTGGTCGCACCCCTGCTCAAAACCGAGTTGCATATTGATGACGCTCAAATGGGCTTTATCTTCAGCTCTTTTTTATTGGTTACTGTGCGCTGTGCTTTATTGGCGGATGGGCGGCGGATAAATATGGCCCCAAAAAGGTGTTTGCCTGGGCAGCGGGAAGTTGGTCGTTGTTCTGCGGTTTAACCGCAGTCATCACAGGCTATGTTCAGTTGTTAGTGTTTCGGGTGTTGTTCGGCATGGGTGAAGGGCCGATGGGGACCACCACCAATAAGGCGATCACCAATTGGTTTCCACGAGAAGAAGCGGGCCGTGCATTGGGTTTTACCAACTGCGGCCAACCCTTGGGTGCGGCACTGGCGGGGCCGGTCGTTGGGTTGGTGGCCTTCAATTTTGGCTGGCGAGTGTCCTTTTTGGTCATCGCTGTGCTGGGAGCCTTGTGGCTGGTGGCCTGGTTGATGATTTTCAAGGACACCCCCGAGCAACACCCTAAAGTCAGCGAGGCGGAGCGTGAATTGATTCGCAGCAGCCGCCAGGAAGTGCTGGTGGAGCATGTTGAAGAAGGTCGCAGCCTGGTCAGCTATATCTTCAGTGCCCCGGTGCTGGCCGTCGCGACTGCATTTTTTTGCTTTAACTACGTGCTGTACTTTTTCCTCACCTGGCTGCCGAGCTATTTGATGGACTACCAGCATCTGGACATCAAAAGCATGAGCATCGTCGGGATGGTGCCCTGGTTGGGCGCGGCGGTGGGATTTCTGGGGGGAGGCTTCCTGACCGACGCGCTGGCGAAAAAACTCGATAATGTGATTCTGGCCCGCAAGATCATGCTTACTGTAGGGTTGGGCGTGGCGGCGATCTGCGTATTGATCACGACCCAAGTGGCCACATTAGGCATGGCCGTTGCCTGTATCACGGTGTCCAGCGTTTTCCTGTTTGTAACCCCTCAAATCTGCTGGGCCCTGATTCAGGACATCGTGCCCAAGAACCGGGTCGGTGGAACCGGGGGCTTTGTTCATCTGCTGGCGAATCTGGCAGGTATCATCGCGCCGACCCTGACGGGGCTGGTTGTTCAGTATGGTGGTGGTTACAACGTGGCTTTTGTCATCTCGGCGGCTGTATGCGGACTTGGCATGCTGGTGGTGATACTGGCTGTCAGGGGGCAGAGCCCACAAGGTCAGGTTTCAGTGATCATGACGAGCTGATCAACCCACAGTGCTGGCGCCTGTCGTCTGGGCGCCTACCTGCGCGGTATATTGCTGGAAGCCACTGAGACCTGCCACCAAGGTGAGTCCTCATCAGTAACGATCAGCTCTCGGCGGTTGTCGTGTGTTCAGGCTCGGCTTCAACGGCCAGCTTTAAACGGTCAGCTTTGCTAATGTATTTCACTTTATTTTTTGGGGCTAATTTGGCGCTGGCCTTTTTAGCGTGAGCCTTCAAAAGCTGAGTGATTTTTTTACGACGATTCATGGTGTTCAATCCGGTATAGCGAAGGCCGGGATGATAGCAGTTTGGAAAATCGAACCGCCCTGTGGCGCACGTCGATTTAGTAAAGAAATTCAGATATTCGTGACATTAAGGATTTGCAGTGAATCAGCACACATTGTCCATGCGCCTTGAGCGGGTGGCGGCCCATATGCCTATCGGGGCGCGGCTGGCAGATATCGGTTCGGATCACGGCTATTTGCCGGTGGCCTTAATGCGTCGGGGACTCATTGCGGCGGCGGTGGCAGGGGAGGTGGCTTTGACGCCGTTTCACGCGGCGCAGCGCACCGTGCGCGACAATGGCCTTGAACAGCAGATCACTGTGCGCAGGGCTAACGGTCTTGAGGCGATTGAGCCGCAAGACGACATCACGGCAATCAGTCTGTGCGGCATGGGCGGTGAAACTATCCGCGACATCCTGGAAAACGGTAAAACGCGTTTGAGCGGCCAGGAGCGTTTGATCCTGCAGCCCAACGGGGGCGAGCAGCCTCTGCGCCAATGGTTGATGGAAAACGATTACCGCATCGTCTGCGAAGAACTGCTGAGTGAAAACAGCTTCTACTACGAAATCATCGTCGCCGAGCGTGCTGGGCCGGTGCTGTACAGCGCCGAAGAACTGTACTTCGGTCCGTTGCAGATGCAGGCGCGTAGCCCAGTGTTTCTAAGCAAATGGCAACGCATATTGCGCCATAAACAGCAGACCCTGGCGCAGTTCGCCAAGGCGAGGCAGGCCGTGCCTGACGTAAAAGTGCACGAGGTGGCTCAACAGGCCCGGTGGATTACCGAACTGCTGGCTTGAAAGCAATGCACGGAGCACCACTGACCGTCACCTCGCCAGCCACTACAAGTGGGGGCATTTGCTCACTCCCGATGGGGTTTGCTGAACACTTCGTTTAATGAATTATTTGTTAGTTGTCCTGATACTGGCCCGAGACGACGATAGCGAATATTCATCCACACACGAGGCAACCCCGTCCCATGCAGCAACTAAGACATTCGCCCCGGCATTTCTCCATTCAGCGGTTAGGCCTGAGCACGGCGGGGGTTATCGCGCTCACCTTTGCTGCCTTGAGTGGTGCTCAAGCGGCCCCCTCCGGGACTGACACCATCAAGGCGTTCAAACTCTGTACAGGGGCTGATAACGCCTCGCATGTTCTGGAGGGCACGATTGACCAGAGTCAGCGCAATGACGTGTCCGCGATTCACTTCAAGCAGACCCCGGCGCATGCGGCTTATGACTGGCACAACGACCCGGAGCCGCAATACGTCATCACGTTGTCCGGCACGCTGGCATTCGAGACGCGCGGCGGTGAGACATTCACCTTGCACCCGGGCGAGGTGCTGCTCGCTGAAGACAATACCGGCTCAGGCCATCGCTGGAAGATGGTTGATGATCAGCCTTGGCGGCGTGGCTATGTGGTGCTCAAGGCGGGGGCGTCTGACTCTTTTATTCCAAATGATCCGGTGGCGACGAAGGTGTGTACAGCGCCCTTACCCTTTGCTAGGGCTTAAAGTACTCCTGCGCACGGACTTCAGGAGTGCGTTCAGCCTGTAATTCTGCAGTTCAGTCACTCACGCGGGGGACGGGCGCTTTGTTGCTCAGACGGATCAGTTCATTGGAAAAGCACAACCCTAGAATGATCAGAGCGGCTCCTGCGTAAAGGCTTTCGCGAGGCACTTCGTTAAGCACCACAAATGCAAGCAGAGCCGCGAACAGCGGCTCAGTCAGCTCAAGCGCCTGTACTTGCGAGGGTTTTAGGTACTCAATGGCCTTGGTCGTGCAGAAGAAGCCGAGGATGGTCGGCAGCGCGGCCAGCACGAAGAGTGTAGCCATCGTTAGGGGCGTCAGCTCGCCAATCACGAAGTGATCGCCTGCAGCTGGAATAAGCAGGTATAGGCTGCCGAAGAACAACAGCTGGCGGGTGAAATGCAACCCCCCGGACACACCCATTCGCTTCATGGCAACCGAAAACGCCCCGTACCCGCAGCCGGCCATGCAGGCGAGTGCTGCGCCTTGCAGAGTAAAACCTTGTTGCAGATCGACGCCGAAGATCACTGCGATCCCGGCGATGGCCAGTGCTGCGCCTACGGTCGCATTTGCGGTAATGGCATCTTTAAGGACGATGCGTCCCAGCAGGATCGAGGAGATTGAAGCGCTGGCCATCAAAACTACCACTACGCCCGCTGCGGCGTAATGGCGGTAGGCGGCAGTTTCAAAGTGGAAAAGTACAAAGATACCGAGGAATGCGCAGATGGCGGCTTGCGTCCATTTTGCGGGTGACGTAGGACGTTTGAAAAAAAGCAGCACGATCGAAAGCAGTGTGCAGCCTAGTAGAGTCTTAAAAGCAGCGATACTGCTGGGGGGGAATCCATTGCTCATCAGTACTTTGCTAAGTACGCCGATCGTTGCGTTAAGTGCCGCAGCGCAGAGCGCAAATATAATGCCTTTGCTGAAACTAACGAGCATCGCTGGCGTCCTCTGTTGTTGAATAGGCTTTCGATAGAATGCAGGCCCACATCGACGGAGCAAAGTTTGATGAGACGAAAATACCGCCAAATTTCGAATTTCTTAATGCATAAGCTGGGTCGCTTAACAGTATCCAGTGGGCTCTTTTAAGGTTCCAATAGGGAATCCCAGGAAAAAGATGGTGAATCAGATGGAAGTTCTCTGCGTGCATAGCCGTGAAGAAATGCTCAAGTGGATGGCTGAAGCGGTTTCGTGTTGCCTGTAAGTCGGATTTGGCCTTGGCAATCATTGGATAATGCTCGGCGAGTTCTATGAACCAAGATATGGCCTGGAACGTAGTTAGATACGGTAGCAGCCAATAGAATAAGTAACCTAGCCCCGAAGAGCAGTGTCAGGCACAGTGCGAGAAGCCCTTGGCAGGCCATCACTGATAGAAGTTCACTTTTGCTGGAGTTGCGTATCAGGCGATGGACCAACAGATATTTCAGGCTCCGCGCTGCGCCGATAAACACTATCGGCTTGACTAGATACTCGAGCACGAATCGGTAAGGCGGTCGTGCATCGAACACACCCGCTTGGCGATAATACTTGTAATCGGGATCGCAGCCTGGATCACCCAGCTTGTGATGGTGCTCCAAAGTATGGGAGCGTCGATAGCTGGCCCAAGTCTGAAAGATCAGATAACCAGAACACCAAGTACCGATAAATTTTTCCATTTGTTTACTGCTGCACAGCGCACCATGTGCCGCTTCGTGCAGTAGAGTGGCCAGCGCCCGTTGACGGGATCCTATCAGCAGGATGGCCATTGGCATAAACCAGAAGCTGGATTCACCCAAGTAGATTGCCAGGCTAATCCAAGATGCGTTCTGAAGAAGTGCGAATGGGCCGTGGTAATTGTCGTATAGGCATAACGACTTGATTTGCCACCTGATCGCTTTCGAAAATCGATGTCTGGTTAACATGGAACATCCTGCCAACTAACGCATGGCCATGTTTGGTGTAATGGCAGCGTTTAAAGGGATATGGAATTCAAGTTGTAATTATCGTGTGCGCTTTGCGTTTAACTGAGAACTAGAGTAAACAGCGAGAATAAGATTTAAGTCTGTAAGTTGTGTCTTTATGTGTAAGCGCTGGAGCCATGGGGGGGTACCCTTGGCAATGGATCTATCGTGAAATCCATTCAATCCGGTAGTTTGCGGGCAAGCACGGTGATTAAAATCACTTTTTATTGAATGGCTCTTCAGACCCGAGGTCGACTAAAGCAAAGGCGCCAATCAGAAACGGACTACATATCCCTTTGCTTGAAGGTAGAGGCTGAAGTTCAGATTTGACGCGCCGCCCCGTGCCATAAATAACCTACTCATGATTCGAGTGGTAACTATTTGCAAAGACTTCCAGGAAGACGAAAGGCGCTGCTGCCCCTAAAGTTTTTTTAAAAAACTAGGGGTTTCCAGATGTTCTCTCGACTTTTGACGTTATCCATACTCGTTGCACTGTCGTCACAAACGACTGCCAACTGTGACGTGCCGGATTCACTGGTGAATCAAGCCATGATCAATGTGGCCGATCCTCACTACTCACCCAATAACCCGAACGCCGGCAATTTGCTGCGGTTGAATCTGGCTGAGGGGCATTATCAGCTCGACGTGTTGGGCACTGATGTGGTGTCCACCGGCGATTATGTTTATCGCAAATATGCCAATGGTCTGGGGCAGTTGGTGATGCAGGAGGTCTATCAAGGCGAGCCTGTGCATTACACCCTGACACTGGTCTGTGAAACCGGTCAGCGAGGCACCTTTGTATTCAGCCAGCAATCAGGGCCGATCAAACCCGATGTTCGCCAAAACACCGGGCGTTACACCCTGTCGCACTAACTGCCGGGCGAAACAGGCGATAGTTTCGGTTAAAGCGTCCACTTCAGCGAAAACATCACGTTACGCGGATCGCCATAGGTCCCGCTGCCGCTGGCGGTGGGGATGCCTTGCCAGTACTTTTGGTCAAGCACGTTATTGAGGTTGACCCGTGCGTCCCAGTGCTCATCCAGTCGATACCCGGCCATCAGGCCAACCACCCCATAGGCGCCTTGCTCTGCATGGCCATTGCCGACCCGACCATAGGTCTTGCTTTGAGCCAGTACGTCCGCACCGATGCGGGCTTTGTGCAAGTTGCCTTGCAAGTGGTAAGTGGTCGCGGCTTTGAACAGATGCTTGGGTTGGTTGGGTGCGAACAGGTTACCTTTGTCAAACGCCTTGTCTTTGACGTACTGGCTCAACACCAGGGTGTAAGCGGCTGAAGCTTGCCAGTCCGGGGTGAGGGCGCCACTGATCTCTGCATCCAGGCCCCGGCTTCGCACTTCGCCTGCGGCTTCGTAGCAGGTGCGATTGGTCGCAAGGCAGTTGGCGGGCTGGGTATCAAGCGCATAGGCGCGGTTTTCCTGAGTCATGTCGAACAGCGCCAACGAGGCATTCAGCTCGCCGTCGAAATATTCGCCTTTGATGCCCACTTCATAGCTTTCACCTGTCATGGGTTGGAGCACGGAGCCTGCGACGTCCTGTTGCGTTTGTGGTTTGAAGATTTCGGTGTAGCTGGCGTAGACCGAGTAAGTTTCGTTAAGGTCGTAGATAACCCCGGCGTAAGGCGTGACCTGCTGAGTGACTTTATAGTCCCCTGCGCCTGAACGGTTGTCGTAGTCGTACCAGCTCAACCGGGTGCCGATAATCACGTGCAGTGGGTCAAAGGGGTTGAAACGTGCCGCCGCATAAATGCCTTCTTCAGTCGCCGTATTCTGGCTTTGATACGGGGTGCGATCGGCAATGTCCGGCTTGGGAATCACGCCGGGATCAAAGTTGTAGATGTCTATCGGGATGGCCTTGGACCAGAAACCCCCTTTTTGATCGAACTTTTCCTGACGACGGCTCGCACCCACCGTCAGCTCATGTTCGCGCCCAAACCATTGGAAGGGGCCGGAAAGCGAACCGTCCAGGTTGGTCTGTACATCGGTGGTGTCATATTGCCCCGAGGATTGGGCAAACCCGCCGCCTTTGACCGCACTCAAGTAGCTGGAAAAGGTATTGGACTCGGCCCACACCTTGGCGAAGGCCAGTCTTGACGTCCAGCCGTTGTCGAAGCGCGTGGTGAGGTCGGTGAACAGGGTCACGTTGTCTCGGTCCCAGTACGCCCAGTCATTGCTCAAGAAGGTTGAACGCGGCAGGTGCAGGTTTTCGCCATTCGGGCCTGCGGGCAGGCTCCCCCAGTCCGAGGTGGCATCGTCTCGCTGCTTGGAGGCGCCAAGGGTCCAGGTTGTGGCGTCGCTCAGGTCGGCCTCGACAACACCATAAAAAGTCTGCCGCTGTTTCGCGCGCACATCGATGTAACTTTTATCGTCTTCATAAGCCGCCACGATTCGACCGCGCAGGGTGCCTGACTCGTTGAGCTTGTTAGACGCATCGACCTCGGTGCGATAACGGTCCCAACTGCCTGCGCTGGTGGTGATACTGACTTGGGGGGTGGCGGTGGGGCGTTTGCGCACCAGATTAAGCGTTGCAGACGGACTGCCAGCGCCGGTCATCAGTCCAGTGGCACCGCGCACGACCTCCACACGGTCGTACATCGCCAGATCTGCCCCGGCGACGGTATCGAGCGTGAAAGAACTGAGCGTGGTGGGCAACCCGTCGTACATAAGGTTGTCGATGCTGAAACCGCGTGCCAAAAACTGTTGGCGGTCGCCGCCGAACTTGCGCAGGGTGATACCGGGCGCGTACTTGACCACATCGTTGAGGTCATTCATGCCCTGATCGTCCATGCGTTGGCGGGTGATGACACTGACCGATTGTGGGGTTTCGCGAATCGACAGCGGCAGACCGACCGCTGTGCTCATGGCCCCTGTAGTGTATGACCCACTGCCCTCTGTGGTGGCTGTTCCCGCGACGCCGCTTTCGGCGCTGATCTTCACCTCACCCAGTGTCAATGGGCTTGAAGTGTCTTGGGCCGCCAGAGCGGCGGCAGAGAAACTCAGTGCCAGAGCACCTGTCAACGAAGAGGTAAAGGGAAAGAGCATCGCACAGGCCTGCAAAGGGAAACGAGGGAAGGGCGATACTAGAGACTTATTCGCACTTGTAAATAGTAATTGTTGCTATTTGCGCAAGATTTGCATTTGCGCTGGACGGTCTTTCGTAATTCTTCTATACGTCGCCTGTGTGGGGGCAGGGCGAACGCCATCATCTGAGTGGGGTCTATCGGTGGTCTATGCTCCAGAGCCACACCTGCCGGTGGGCTCTGCGGCGGGATCAGACCCGAAACTCAGGAGGCTAATGATGAGCAAGAAGATACTCGTGGTACTGACCAGTGTTGAAAAATACCCCGACCTTAAGCGGCCCACGGGCTTGTGGCTGGGCGAAGCGGTGCATTTTGTGCAGAAGGTCGAAGCGGCCGGGTATGAGGTCGATTACGTCAGTCCGCAAGGTGGCTACACGCCCATTGACCCGCACAGCCTGGCCGAAGACATGACGTCTGAAATGGATTGGGAGTGGTATCACAACAAGTCGTTTATGAATCGCCTGGGCGCGACGCTCAGGCCAGACCAGGTCAAGCCGGACGACTACGTGGCGATCTATTACGCAGGCGGTCATGGCGTGATCTGGGATTTCCCGGACAACGAACCGTTGCAGGCGCTGAGTCGGCATATTTACGAAAACGGCGGTGTGGTGTCGTCGGTGTGCCATGGCGCTGTGGGCCTGCTCAATATCAAGCTGTCCGACGGCCAATTGCTGGTCAAGGACAAACGGGTGACCGGGTTCTCCAATGAAGAGGAAGCGCTGGTCGGGCTGGATAAAGTGGTGCCTTATTTGACCGAAACAGAGCTGGTCAAACGCGGTGCTCACTATCAAAAAGCCGATAAGCCGTGGGCCCCGTTCGCCCTTGAAGACCAGCGCTTGGTGACGGGCCAGAATCCCGCTTCGGGTGGCGCCGTGGCTGACCTCGTATTGGCAACCCTTCCATAAATTATCCTGCCCTATGTCTGATGCCGACAACGCCTGTCGGTATCAGCGTCACACAAGCCTTCATCTACACCACATTAAACTTTTGAATCGCCTGCATATTCTGTAGCCTTGCGCGCGCAATAGATCATCCGTGCCTGATGACACACACTCTCCCGGCCGGACTCGAAAGGTCCAGAGCCGGTGGTACACTCGACTTTCGCGCACTAGCGCTTGCAGGTCTTGCGAACATGACGCAAATTTCTGAACGACTTCTGGTTCAAGCCCATCTGGATGCCAAGCAACCCAAACCGTTGACTGAGGCACAAGAGGCCACATTGCGCACAGCGATTGCGGCTGAACTCAAAGCCCGCGACGCGGTGCTGGTGGCCCACTTTTACTGTGACCCGGTGATTCAGGCCCTGGCCGAAGAGACGGGCGGCTGTGTGTCCGATTCCCTTGAGATGGCGCGCTTCGGTGCGGCGCATCCGGCCAAGACGATTCTGGTGGCCGGTGTGCGCTTTATGGGTGAGACGGCGAAGATCCTGACCCCTGAAAAACGCATTCTGATGCCGACCCTCGAAGCCACCTGCTCGCTGGATCTGGGTTGCCCAGTCAAGGAGTTTTCGGCTTTTTGCGACCAGCACCCTGAGCGCACGGTGGTGGTGTATGCCAATACTTCGGCGGCGGTTAAAGCGCGTGCTGACTGGGTGGTGACTTCAAGCTGTGCTCTGGAGATCGTCGAAAGCCTGATGGATAACGGCGAAACCATCATCTGGGGCCCGGACAAGCATTTGGGCCGTTACATCCAGCGTCAGACGGGCGCCGACATGCTGCTGTGGGATGGCGCGTGCATTGTTCATGAAGAGTTCAAGTCCAAACAGCTTGAAGACATGAAGGCGTTGTATCCCGATGCTGCGATTCTGGTGCACCCGGAGTCGCCGGAGTCGGTCATTGATCTGGCTGACGCGGTGGGTTCGACCAGTCAGTTGATCGCCGCGGCGCAAAATCTGCCGAACAAGACGTTTATCGTAGCCACTGATCGCGGCATTTTTTACAAAATGCAGCAGCTGTGCCCGGACAAGGTGTTCATTGAAGCGCCCACGGCCGGTAACGGCGCAGCGTGCCGCAGTTGCGCGCATTGCCCGTGGATGGCCATGAATACCCTTGAGCGCACGCTTGAGTGTCTGCAGCAGGGTACGAACGAGATATTTGTCGATCCGGCCTTGGTGCCGAATGCTGTGCGACCACTCAAGCGAATGTTGGACTTTACCCAGGCTGCTCGTTTGAAACTGGCAGGGAATGCCTGAGCCCTCACCCCAACCCTCTCCCAAAGGGAGAGGGCGCTCAGATCTGCTGTTGCTTTTAGTCCCCTCTCCCTCGGGGAGAGGGCTAGGGTGAGGGGCTTTCCAGTCAGTTCATCATTTCTTTGAGCGCCCGCTCCTGATCCATCAGCTCGCGCTTGCGCGCATCCAGTCGTGCCGACAGCTGGAAGTTGTTCGTCAGCTTCTGCGCATAATCCAGTTGTTGAATGGCCTGTCGGTAATCCCCTACCAGCGCAAAATACTCGGCTCGCGCCTGATGCAAGCCAATAATGTTGCCCGACAAGCCTCGTGTTTCGGCCACCGAATACCAGACATCCGGGTCGTCGGGACGGCTTTTGAGCAGGGCTTCCAGCGCTTTGTCCGCTTCCTTCGGCTTGTTCTGCTTGAGCAACAGGTCTACGCGCATCTGGTTAAGCGGGTAATTGCCCGGATACAAGGTGCGCATGCGATCAACCCGTTGCTGAGCGTCATCCAGTCGGTTGTTGGCCATGTCCAGCTCGATTTGCGCCAAGTTGTAGGTGATGTCGTTGGGCGACTTGTCCAACAGCACCTTTAAATTGGCGCGCGCATCGTTGAACTGGCTGCCTTTTATTTGGGCGATCGCCAGACCATAACGGGCAACATCATTTTTCGGGTTTTCGTCCAGCTGCTGGCGAAAGCGTTTGGCCGCAATGCCGGGCGTTTCTTCGTAATTAAGCTGCACGCGGGCGCGAATCAACTGGTAACGCAGGCTGTCTTCCGTGCCGCCGGGCCGGGCTTGCTCAGCACGGTTGCGGGTGTCGGCGATACGCGATTCGGTCACCGGGTGAGTCAGCAGGAATTCGGGAGGCCTGGAATCAAAACGATATTGACGCATCAAGCGCTCAAACATGGTGGGCATGGAGCGCGGGTCGTAGCCGGCTTTTTCCAGATTGAGCAGGCCGATGCGATCGGCCTCTTGTTCATTTTGTCGCGAGAAGCGCCGTTGCTCTTGCAGGGCCGCGGCCTGAGTGCTGGCAATAGCGGCAATGCCGGCGTCACCCGCACCTGCGGCGGCGGCTACGATCCCGGCCAGCAGGGCGGCCATCATCGGCAGTTGCATGCGTTGCTGGGCTTCAACGCCGCGAGCGAAGTGGCGTTGTGATAAGTGAGCCAGTTCGTGAGCGAGCACCGAGGCATATTCACCTTCGGTTTGGGCATTGAGGAACAATCCGCCGTTGACCCCGATGATCCCGCCCGGTGCGGCAAAGGCGTTGAGCTGCGGACTATTGATCAGGATGAACTCAAGACGTCGGTCTTGCACTTGACTGGTCTCAACCAGCTTATAAACACTGGCTTCAACGTAATCCTTGAGCTGCGGATCGTTGAGCTGCGACACCTGCCCGCGCAGCATGCTCAGCCATGCGCGGCCCAGTTGGTACTCTTGTTGTGGGGAGACAATGGACGAACTGGCGTCACCCAGAGACGGTAAATCGTCGGCGAAACTCGGTGATGCGAGCAGGCAAGCGAGCGTCAACAAGGTCGGGCGCAGAAAAGTCATGCACAAAGCTCTGGTTGGTAAAGCGCTTACTGTAGCTGCACACGTGGCTGGCGACCAGTAGCGGCTCGGCTTGGGGTATTCTAGCCGGCCGCAAAAGGCCTACTTCAGAGGAGTCCATCATGAATGAAACCGTCGCCCATGATGTTGAGCTGGATACGTCAGGCTTGAACTGCCCGTTGCCATTGCTCAAAGCCAAGATGGCGTTGAACAAAATGCTCAGTGGCCAGACGCTCAAAGTGATTGCCACGGACGCAGGCTCTGTGCGCGACTTTCGCACCTTCGCGCGTTTGGCCGGGCATGAGTTGTTGCAGGAAAATGTCGATGCCGGCACTTACCGTTACTGGCTGCGCAAGGCTTGAAGCCCGCGCAGCGTTCTTCTGAGGAAAACTGATGTTCAAAGTGTTACGTGGTTGGGTACAGCGCTATTTTTCAGATGAGGAGGCCGTGGTGCTGGCGGTACTTCTGGTGCTGGCCTTCACCGCCGTACTGACTTTGGGCGGCATGCTGGCGCCGGTTCTGGCAGGCATGGTGCTGGCCTATTTGATGCAGGGGCTGGTGGTTGCGCTGGAGCGCCTGCGAGTGCCCGCAGCGGCGGCTGTCGGGTTGGTGTTTGCGCTGTTTATGGGGTTGTTGCTGGTGTTTCTGGTGGTGGTGCTGCCGTTGCTGTGGCACCAGTTGATCACGCTGTTCAACGAGCTGCCTGGCATGCTTGCCAAGTGGCAGTCGCTGTTACTGCTGTTGCCGGAGCGCTACCCGCATTTGGTATCGGATGAACAAGTCCTGCAAGCCATCGAAGTGGCCCGCAGCGAAATAGGAAAATTCGGTCAATTGGCCCTTACCTTTTCCCTGTCCAGCTTGCCACTGTTGGTCAACATCATGATCTATTTGGTGCTGGTGCCGATTCTGGTGTTTTTCTTTCTTAAAGACCGCTCACTGATTGGTCGTTGGGCGCGGGGTTACTTGCCTCGTGAGCGGGCGCTGATTACCCGTGTCGCCGAAGAAATGAACCGCCAGATCGCCAACTACATTCGCGGCAAGGTCATCGAAATCTTTATTTGCGGCGGTGTGACCTACATCGCTTTCGTAACGATGGGGCTTAATTACGCGGCTTTGCTGGCATTGCTGGTGGGGGTTTCAGTGGTGGTGCCCTATGTGGGTGCGGTGGTCGTCACGGTGCCGGTGCTGTTGATCGCGCTGTTTCAGTGGGGCTGGAGCGATCAGTTCATTTACCTGATGGCGGTGTACGGGATCATTCAGACCCTGGATGGCAACGTGCTGGTGCCGTTGTTGTTCTCCGAGGCAGTGAGCCTGCACCCGGTGGCAATCATTTGCGCCGTGCTGTTGTTTGGCGGGTTGTGGGGCTTCTGGGGGGTGTTTTTTGCAATCCCGCTGGCGACCTTGTTCAAGGCCGTACTCGACGCCTGGCCGCGTGAGCAGCAAGCGGTCGCGCCGCTGCTGTGAGTCACTGAACGCCAGACATGAAAAAGCCCCGGACTTCGCAGCCGGGGCTTTTTCGTTACAGCCTCAACTTACGCTTGAATAACCGGGATATTGGCATTGGCTGCCGCTTCACGGAATTCGGCGATCTGATCAAAGCTCAGGTAGCGGTATACGTCCGCTGCCATGGTGTTGATCTCTGCCGCGTAGGCCATGTATTCCTCAACGGAAGGCAGGCGACCCAGGATCGAGGCAACCGACGCCAACTCAGCCGAAGCCAGGTAAACGTTCGCGCCGTCTCCCAGACGGTTCGGGAAGTTACGGGTCGACGTCGACACAACAGTCGAGTTCGGTTCTACACGTGCCTGGTTACCCATGCACAGCGAGCAACCTGGCATTTCCATGCGAGCGCCCGCTTTGCCGTAGATGCCGTAGTAGCCTTCTTCGGTCAGTTGGTGAGCATCCATCTTGGTCGGAGGCGATAGCCACAGACGAGTTGGCAGCTGACCTTTGACCTTGTCCAGCAACTTGCCGGCAGCGCGGAAGTGGCCGATGTTGGTCATGCACGAACCGATAAACACTTCGTCGATCTTCTCACCGGCAACGGTGGAGAGCAGACGGGCGTCATCCGGGTCGTTTGGCGCGCAGAGCACTGGTTCGTTGATGTCAGCCAGATCGATTTCGATGATGTGCGCGTATTCGGCGTCAGCATCGGCTTCCATCAGTTCAGGATTGGCAATCCAGGCTTCCATCGCTTGAGCGCGACGCTCAAGGGTGCGTGCATCGCCGTAACCTTCACCGATCATCCAGCGCAGCAGGGTGATGTTGGAGTTCAGGTATTCGGTGATCGACTCTTTGGACAACTTGATGGTGCAGCCAGCAGCCGAACGTTCTGCCGAGGCGTCGGACAGCTCGAACGCTTGCTCGATGCTCAGGTTGTTCAGGCCTTCGATTTCCAGGATGCGACCCGAGAACTCGTTGATCTTGCCTTTCTTCTCTACCGTCAGCAGGCCTTTCTGGATAGCGACGTAAGGAATGGCGTGAACCAGGTCACGCAGGGTGATGCCCGGCTGCATTTCGCCTTTGAAGCGAACCAATACCGATTCCGGCATGTCCAGTGGCATTACGCCAGTGGCTGCGGCGAATGCCACCAGACCCGAACCTGCCGGGAACGAAATGCCCATTGGGAAACGGGTGTGCGAGTCACCACCAGTGCCGACGGTGTCCGGCAGCAGCATGCGGTTCAACCAGCTGTGGATGATGCCGTCGCCCGGACGCAGGGAAACGCCGCCACGGGTCATGATGAAGTCAGGCAGGGTGTGGTGGGTGGTCACGTCGATCGGCTTTGGATAGGCCGCGGTGTGGCAGAACGACTGCATCACCAGATCAGCGGAGAAGCCCAGGCACGCCAGGTCTTTCAGTTCGTCACGGGTCATTGGACCGGTGGTGTCCTGAGAACCTACGGTGGTCATCTTCGGTTCGCAGTAAGTGCCCGGACGTACGCCAGTCACGCCGCAAGCCTTGCCCACCATCTTCTGCGCCAGGGTATAACCCTTGGTGCTTTCGATGGGTGCTTCCGGCTTTTTGAACAGGTCGCATGGGCCCAGGCCCAGTTCAGCGCGAGCCTTCTCGGTCAGGCCACGGCCGATGATCAGCGGAATACGGCCGCCAGCGCGAACTTCGTCCAGCAGAACCGGAGTTTTCAGTTCGAAGGTGGTGATGACTTCGTCAGTACCGTGCTTGCAGACTTTGCCAGCGTGCGGGTACAGGTCGATCACGTCGCCCATGTTGATGTTGGAAACATCGAATTCGATTGGCAGTGCGCCGGCATCTTCCATGGTGTTGTAGAAGATCGGAGCGATTTTGCTGCCGAAGCAGAAACCGCCAGCACGCTTGTTCGGCACGTAAGGCACGTCGTCGCCGAAGAACCACAGTACGGAGTTGGTGGCCGATTTACGCGACGAACCGGTACCGACTACGTCACCGACGTAAGCGATAGGGAAGCCTTGACCGCGCATTTCTTCAATTTGCTTCATCGGGCCGATGGAGCCTTGCACGTCCGGCACGATCCCTTCGCGGGCCATTTTCAGCATGGCCAAAGCGTGCAGCGGGATGTCAGGGCGCGACCAGGCGTCTGGAGCAGGCGACAGGTCGTCGGTGTTGGTTTCGCCGGTGACCTTGAACACGCGCAGGCTGATTTTATCAGCCAGGGTTGGGCGGTTCTTGAACCACTCGCCGTCAGCCCATGACTGCACAACGGCTTTGGCGTGCGGGTTGCCGTTTTTGGCTTTTTCAGCGACGTCATGGAAGGCGTCGAACATCAACAGGGTGTGCTTGAGTTGCGCGGCGGCCACCGGAGCCAGCTCTGCGTCATCCAGCATCTCGACCAGAGTCACGATGTTGTAGCCGCCTTGCATGGTGCCCAGCAGTTCAACAGCGCGCTTTTTGTCGATCAGGGGGGAAGTGACTTCGCCTTTGGCGACGGCGGACAGAAAGCCAGCCTTCACGTAGGCAGCTTCGTCAACACCAGGTGGAACGCGGTTGGTGATCAGATCAACGAGGAACGCTTCTTCGCCAGCTGGCGGGTTTTTCAGCAGCTCGACCAGGCCTGCGGTTTGTTCGGCGTTAAGCGGCTGGGGAACGATACCCAGGGCTGCACGCTCTTCGATATGTTTGCGGTAGGCTTCAAGCACAGTTATTACCCTCATCATTGGTCCCAAATGGGTGTCCGGGACGCTCATCCAGGAATGCCAAGTTCTCATGCGCTGCGGGGCTTTTTGAGCCGCTTAGCCAGAGTTTCAAGGATTCCCAACAGAAGCTGTTTTCAAAGTTTTACGCCTTCGGAACGGGGAGGTGATGCAGGTTGGTGCGGGCAATTGCATGACAACGGCCCATCACCAACACCGTTCTTTGGGATCAACTGTGCTCGTGACGCTTTGAAAACAGCTTCCAACGGACATTGGCGCCTTAAAAGGCAGGCTGATTCTACGGTAAAAACTTGTTAAAGGTAAGTTAGGCCCTGAAGGTTGAGGGGTGATATGCGTTAGACAAAGGGCTAACATGGGCGCCTGTTTCGTTCTCCAGTGCTCTATTTCGCCATGTCCAATCAAACCATCAAGACTCCCTGCATCGGCCTGTGCTCAACGGTTTATGGCGACCTCGTGTGCCGCGGTTGCAAGCGTTTCCACCATGAAGTGATCCATTGGAATGGTTACAACGATGAGCAAAAGCGCGCTGTGTGGCTGAGGCTTGAGCAATTGCTGGTGCAAGTCATGGCGGGTAAGGTCGAAGTTTTCGACCCGGACGCGCTGCGTGCACAGTTAATGACGCGCAAGATCCGTTTTGTGCCGCAGCAGTCGGAATATTGTTGGGCCTATCAATTGATTGCCCGCGGCGCACGGGTGATCAATCAGCTGGAAATGTACGGCATGGTGTTGTTGCCTGAATTTCGCGGCTGGCCCTTGCCTGACCTGAGGGACGCCATTGATCGGGAATTTTTCCTCCTGTCCGAAGCTCATTACGAACGCTATATCGCACCGGGTTTCCTGCGCGATGTGATGGGCGAATAGAGCCTTTTTCGGCCTCGCGGGTGACGCCGCAGTTGCTCGTGGCAACTGCGACGTGATCGGCCTGTCGCTGCGCTATCAGATTTTTGCGTTCAGCTCGGCTTCCAGCTGCTGGATCCTGTCCTGCGGTTTAATCACCAGAACGTCGGTTTCAAGCGCATCGATCACCGCTTCGGCCGTATTGCCGATCAGGGCGCCGGACAAGCCCGTGCGGGCGACGGTTCCCAATACGGTCACGACAGCGTTCAGTTTGTGGGCCAGCAACGGAATAATCACATCAGGCGGACCTTGCTCTATATGCAGGCGACTGTCACTGATGTCACTGGTGCGCTGAAATTCTTTGCAGGCCGCGCGATAACTCGCTTCATAGTCGGTAACGATGGGGTAGACCGCATCGACCGTGGCCAGCATAGGCGACGGAAACGCACTGACCACATGCAATTCGCCTTTGATGAGGCTGGCGATATTGAAGCCACTGTCGACAATACTTTCGTGCAACTGCCGATGTTCAGGTTCGGTATTGCCCACGTCCACCGCGGCCAGCACCACGCCGCCTTCCCAGGGTCTGCCGTGTTTGGCAATCAGTACCGGGCAGGGGCACGTACGTAGCAGTTTCCAGTCTTCTGGCGTCAATAGCAGGGCTTTGATCACGTTTTCGGGAAGGTGTTGCTTGATGACCAGCCCGCAGTTATGCGCTTGCTGGGTTTGAATGATGGTCTCGTGTTCGCTGCCGTGCCAGGCGCATTCAGTGCTGACCTTGTAACCGCTCTCCACCAGCCCTTCTTTAAGCAGGCTTAACAGCGCCAGATGATCGTGATCTTTGTCGCATACCAGCAAGTGAATATGGGCTTTGGTCTTGTCGGCGATCTGTTTGGCGCGTTTGAGGGCCGGGCTGTCGTTGTGTTTGGGGTCTATCACCACTAACAGCGTGCGTGTGTTTTGCATGACCGGTGACTCCATCAGGAATGAAGGTGCAGGCGCTCACTATAGTTGTTCGGTGCAGAACGCCATGTTGATGCAGGTCAAATCTGGCGGTTGGTGCCGCGCAGCATGCCCCGTATAATCGGCCGCTTTTGCCACGCCTCTCTCCCGTCTTAGTGAGCCTCATGTCTGCGATTTCTCGAAACATTGCCTGTCTGCTATGCAACCCCCAATGGACTGGAGTGTGCGCATGAACCTTCCTGAAATTCATGAGTTTTTGGGCTGCCGCACGCCTGATGGCTGGATTCATGCTGCGTTGGCTGATCAGGAAACCTTGCTGATCGACCATAAAAACTGCGAATTCAAGGCTGCCAGCACAGCGCTAAGCCTGATTGCCAAATACCATTCGCATACCGATCTGATCAATATGATGTCGCGCCTGGCTCGTGAAGAGCTGGTGCACCATGAGCAGGTCATGCGGTTAATGAAGAAGCGCAAAATCGAACTTCGCCAATTGTCGGCGGGCCGTTATGCCTCGGGTTTGCGTAAGGTTGTGCGTAACCATGAGCCGGTCAAGCTGGTCGATACCTTGGTAGTGGGGGCGTTTATCGAGGCGCGCAGTTGCGAGCGTTTCGAAGCACTGGTCCCACATTTAGACGAAGAACTTGGCAAGTTTTATTTCGGCTTGCTCAAAAGTGAAGCACGGCATTTCCAGGGCTATCTGAAACTGGCCTATCAATACGGTGACGCCAAAGACATCGCTCACGTGATCGAGCGGGTCAGGGCTGCCGAGCAAGAACTGATTGAGTCCCCCGATGTGGAATTCCGTTTTCACAGTGGCGTGCCCACTGCCGCTTAAGCGTCCGTAGCCGCTGCCGAAGCTGCGTCCGGTTGCGAAGTAATCGTAAAACAGGTCAATGCGGTCTTCCTGAAGGATCGCACACCCCGATTTCACGAAGGCTATGCCTTCGAATGCGGCCTTCGGCTGCTACGTATTGAGCCCCATTCCCCCCGAATCCGCGACCCAATAGATAGCCACCTAATGTTCATCTTGACATTAACTGCCTAAGCAGTAATATCTTGAAACATTACTGCCTTGGCAGCTTTCTGGTGGCCAAATGAAGCATTTCCATCCCGATAATTTTCAAAACTGCACGCTGGGCCTGTTATTGGGCCGTGCCGCAATGCTCAAAGATCGCATCATTGACCGCCATATGGAGCCTTACGGCATCACAGCGGCGCAATTCAAAGTGCTGATCATCATGGCTCAGTTTGCTGTGGATACCCCGGCCGAGCTGTGCCGTCACCTGTCTTTGGACAGCGGTGCAATGACCCGCATGCTCGATCGGCTTGAACAGAAGAACCTGCTGGTTCGCCAGCGTTCCGAGGCCGACCGGCGCCAAGTACGTCTGGTTCTGACTGAAGACGGGCAAGCGCTGGCAAACCTGCTGCCGCAAATAGGGGCTGATGCCATGAACCAGTTGGCGGGTGATATCAGCCCCGAAGAGTTGAAGAGCCTGGAACAGATTCTCAAAAAAATACTGCTGGCGGCGGGTGATCCCATCACCATCATGCGCTTGGGTGAAAAATGAGCAACAAAACGCTAAGTACAGGCCTGAGCCTGGTGTTTGTGTCCATGGTGTTGGCAGGTTGCGCCAGCTATAGCGGTCTGAGCCCCGACGCTCAGCGCCTTGACGAGAAAAACCTCAAGGCGGCGCAATCGCTCGAAGGCGTAAACATCACGCCAGCCGCGTGGCCCGAAAAGAATTGGTGGAAACGCTTGGGTGATACCCGGCTCAACGGTTTGATTGAAGAGGCTTTGCGCGACAGCCCGGACATGCAAATGGCCGCCGCCCGCGCCCATCAGGCCGCTGCGGCGGCGGGTGCAGCGGATGCTGCGCGTATGCCGACGCTGGATGCCGGGGCCGATGTCTCGCGTTCGCGTCTGGCGCGCGCGCAAGATCCTGCGGGGCAGGGCGGACGTTACAGCACTGAGCGGGACCTGAATCTGACGTTCAATTACACCTTCGATCTCTGGGGCGGCCAGCGTGACACCTGGGAAGCGGCTTTGGGTCAGGCCCGAGCAGCTGAAGTCGACAGTCAGGCGGCGCGGCTGACGCTGGCGGCCGATGTGGCGCGCGGCTACAGCAATCTGGCGCACGCCTATAGCGTTCGCGATCTGGCCAATGATGACTTGAAGCGCACTCGGCAGATGCTTGAGCTGAGCCAGCGTCGGCTGCAAGCCGGTATCGACAGTCACTACCAGTACCAGCAAACCGAAAGCCTTGAAGCCAGCTCCCTAGAACAGTTGATCAACGCTGAAAAGCAATTGAAAAGCGCACGCATCGCACTGGCCGTTTTGCTGGGCAAGGGGCCGGATCGCGGCGCTGATATCGCTCGGCCCAACGTTTTGCTGCCCGCAGCAGTCGCCGTACCCAGCACATTGCCCGCCGAGTTGTTAGGGCGTCGTCCCGACCTCATCGCCGCACGCTGGAGAGTCGAAGCGGCGAGCAAGAATATTGCCGCAGCTAAAACCCGCTTCTACCCCAACCTCAACCTGACCGCCGCTGCAGGCACTCAGTCATTGTTAGGGGATGCGCTGTTTGGTTCAGCCAGCCGCTTCTTCAATATCGCGCCAGCAGTGTCGCTGCCGATCTTTGATGGCGGTCGCTTGCGCGCCGGGCTGGATGCCGAGGATGCCAACTACGATCTGGCCGTCGCGCAGTACAACAAGACCCTGGTGGCTGCATTGAGTGATGTCAGTGACAGCCTTGAGCAGCTCAGTGCTCTGGGTCGGCAAATCAGCACTCAGCAGCGGGCTGCGGATATTGCTCAAGAGTCCTACAACAGCGGATTACAGCGCTATGAATCGGGTGTCGGTAACTACCTGGATGTGCTCAGCATTGAGCAGCAACTGCTTCAGGCCCAGCGTCAGCTGGCTGACCTGAATGCCGAGCAGATCGACCTTTCGATTCAACTGATGCAAGCCCTGGGCGGCGGCTATGAGCCCGACAACACGGCTGCGGCCGTTCCCACTCAAGCCTCGCCGGCAGAATAATTTAGGTACTTGTCATGGCTACTGAACACACACCGAATCAAGCGCAAAACGATCAGGACGCTGGTAATCAGCGTAAACGCAAACTCTGGCTGGGCGCTCTGGCGCTGTTGGTCATTCTCGTTGGTCTGGGCGTCTGGGGCTGGCACGAAATGTACGGCCGCTGGAGCGAAAGCACCGACGACGCTTATGTAAATGGCAACGTGGTGGAAATCACGCCACTGGTGACGGGCACCGTGGTGAGCATTGGCGCGGATGATGGCGACCTGGTTCACGAAGGGCAGGTGCTGCTCAATTTTGACCCTAGCGATTCGCTGGTAGGTTTGCAGAGCGCCGAGGCCAATCTGGCGCGCACCGTGCGTCAAGTACGCGGGCTGTTCAGCAATGTAAACGGCACCAAGGCGCAAGTGGCCGCACAGAAAATCGAAGTGCAGAAAGCGCAAGACAACTACAACCGTCGTAAAAGTTTGGCAGTGGGTGGGGCAATTTCCCAGGAAGAACTGTCCCATGCACGGGATGATCTGGCCTCGGCGCAGAGCGCCTTGCGCAATAACGAGCAACAACTCGATACCACCAGCGCCTTGGTGGATAACACCGCTGTGGCCAGCCACCCGGATGTGATGGCTGCGGCTGCGAAAGTGCGCCAGGCGTATCTGGAGCATGCGCGCACCACCTTGATTGCCCCGGTCACTGGCTATGTGGCCAAGCGTACCGTGCAATTGGGCCAGCGTGTGCAGCCGGGCACGGCGCTGATGGCCGTTATTCCGCTGAATCAGCTGTGGATCGACGCCAACTTCAAGGAAACCCAGCTGCATCAGATGCGCATCGGCCAGCCGGTGGACATAGAGTCGGATATTTACGGCAGCGACGTGAAATACAGCGGCACCGTCGACAGCATCGGAGCGGGCACCGGCAGCGCGTTTGCCTTATTGCCTGCGCAGAACGCCACGGGCAACTGGATCAAGATCGTCCAGCGTGTGCCGGTGCGCATTCATATCAATGCCGACCAAGTGGCCGAGCATCCGCTGCGAGTTGGCCTGTCGACCACGGTCGAGGTGAACCTGCATGACCAGAGTGGGCCGGTATTGGCGCAGCAGCCGCCGCAAAAAGCCATGTTCACAACCAATGTCTACGAGCAGCAATTGGCTGAAGCCGAAGCGCTTATCACCCGTTTGATTGACAGCAACAGCGCCGCTACCGCTCAGCGCTGATTCGCCAATCCATAAGCCTCGCTCAACAGGCGAGGCTGCACACCCGGTTTTAAAGGATTAGCGATGAGTACAAACGCGTCTTTCACTCCGCCCAGCCTGGTCCTCGCCACCATTGGTCTGTCGCTGGCCACTTTTATGCAGGTGCTCGACACCACCATTGCCAACGTCGCCTTGCCGACTATCTCCGGCAATCTGGGGGTCAGTTCAGAGCAGGGCACGTGGGTTATTACGTCTTTTGCGGTGAGTAATGCCATTGCCTTGCCATTGACGGGCTGGTTGAGCCGGCGCTTTGGTGAGGTGAAGTTGTTTCTGTGGGCCACGATTCTGTTTGTACTGGCCTCGTTTCTGTGTGGCATTTCGACGTCCATGCCTGAGTTGGTGGGCTTTCGAGTGCTGCAAGGGTTGGTGGCCGGCCCGCTTTACCCGATGACGCAAACGCTGTTGATTGCTGTCTATCCGCCGGCAAAACGGGGGATGGCATTGGCGCTGCTGGCGATGGTCACGGTGGTTGCGCCGATTGCCGGGCCCATATTGGGTGGCTGGATCACTGACAGTTACAGCTGGCCGTGGATCTTCTTTATTAATATCCCGATTGGCATCTTTGCGGTCATGGTGGTTCGCCAGCAATTAAAAGCTCGTCCTGTGGTGATCACCCGTCAACCGATGGATTATGTGGGGCTGATTACCCTGATCATTGGCGTAGGCGCGCTGCAAATCGTGCTCGATAAAGGCAATGATCTTGACTGGTTTGAATCCAACTTCATTCTGCTGGGTACGGCATTGTCGGTGGTGGCCCTGGCGGCCTTTGTCATTTGGGAAATGACCGACAAACACCCCATCGTCAATTTGCGCCTGTTTGCTTACCGCAACTTTCGCATTGGCACCATTGTGCTGGTTCTGGGGTACGCCGGTTTCTTTGGTATTAACCTGATCTTGCCGCAATGGTTGCAGACACAGATGGGCTACACCGCCACTTGGGCTGGACTGGCGGTGGCGCCAATTGGCATCTTGCCAGTGCTGATGTCACCATTTGTCGGCAAGTACGCGCACAAATTCGATTTGCGTCTGCTGGCGGGGCTGGCATTTTTGGCCATCGGGCTGAGCTGCTTTATGCGTGCGAACTTCACCAACGAGGTGGACTTCCAGCATATTGCGATGGTGCAACTCTTTATGGGGATTGGCGTGGCGCTGTTCTTTATGCCGACGCTGAGTATTTTGATGTCGGACTTGCCGCCTCAGCAAATTGCCGACGGCGCGGGGCTGGCCACGTTCTTGCGTACGTTGGGCGGCAGTTTTGCGGCGTCATTGACCACCTGGATCTGGATTCGCCGGGCGGATCAGCATCATGCCTACTTAAGCGAAAGCATCAGTGCTTATGACCCGGTCACTCGGCATATGCTGGAGAGTCTGGGGGGCGCCAGTACACCGGCCTATGCGCAGATGGACAAGATTCTGACCAGTCAGGCGTATATGTTTTCCACCGTGGATTACTTCACCATGATGGGCTGGCTGTTTATGGGTTTGATTTTGCTGGTATGGCTGGCCAAACCCCCGTTTGCTGCGAAGGCCGGGCCGGCAGCAAGCGGGCATTGACGGAGCACCCTCACCCTAACCCTCTCCCAAAGGGAGAGGGGATAGATGAGTGGTGTTCTTGAGTCTGCATGCGGTCAGTTCCCTCTCCCTCGGGAGAGGGCTAGGGTGAGGGGTTTTGAAAGATCACTAATTGCGCCAGCTTCAACGAAAGTGGGCTGGTCGCCGAGCTTTTGATTTGCTTTTGATCTAAGACGCCCCGTTAAACCACGCTGGCCGCAGGCGGGTATTGCGCAGTGGGTAACCCGGCAGGACGCCGGGTTAGCCGCCACACGGCCATGGATGGCCGATCGCGGCGGGCCCACGGAGCAATGCCTGCCTGCGGGCATGCAGAGCCACAGCGAGGCACCGAGTGGAGGGGCAGGGACCTTTTGGTTCCTTTTGGGTCCTTCCAAAAGGGACGTGCCGTAAGGGCGCAACCTTAAGTAGCCGTTACCGCAGCAACGGATAGGTACCCAGCCCAGCAGCCTTTCAATCCCGGGCAACCCCGCTCCCACAAAGGATTAATGCATCGCTTCAGAGTTGTGTAGATACCTATGCCCTCTGGGAGAAGGCTAGGGTGGGGGGCTTTCAGGCCGACGGCAACGCCAGGGGCGGCGCAAAATCAAACGGCGCCAGTTGCATGCCGTGCTCATCCACTTGCAAGGCCCAGCCTTGTTTGTCCCAGTCACCTAGCACAATACGTTTGGCGGCCTGCTCGCCGATTTGCAACTTGTGAATCGCCGGGCGGTGGGTGTGGCCATGAATCAAGGTGTGCACACCAAAATGCGCCATGATCCGTGGCACTTCTTCGGGCGTCACATCCACAATGTCATTGGCTTTCATGCGGACCTGTGCGCGGCTTTCGCTGCGCAGCTTGAGGGCCAGTTTATGGCGTGTGCTCAGGGGTAGATGGCGCAGCACCCACATCGTCACAGGGTTGCGCAGGTAGCGTCGCAGACGCATATAACCTTCGTCGCGGGTGCATAAGCTGTCGCCGTGCATCAGCAACACCGGCTCGCCATAGAAATCCACCACGCTGGGGTCTTTGATCAGCGTGCAACCAGCCGCTTTACAAAACGCCTGGCCAAGCAAGAAGTCGCGATTGCCGTGCATCAGATAAATCTGAGTACCGCTGTCGCTTAATGATCGCAGCGCTTCACAGATTGAGCGCTGAAAGGGTGTCATCGCATCGTCGCCAATCCAGGCTTCGAAAAAATCGCCCAGAATGTACAGCGCCTGAGCCGAGCGCGCGCGCCCGGTCAGGAAATCCAGAAACGCCCGGGTAATGTCCGGGCGCTCCTCTTCCAGATGCAAATCTGAAATCAGCAGTTTCACTCAATGATCTCGGCTTTCTCGACGATCACGTCTTCAACAGGCACGTCCTGATGGCCAGCTTTGGACGTGGTTTTAACGCCTTTGATCTTGTCTACAACGTCCTGACCTTCAACAACCTTGCCAAACACGGCGTAGCCCCAGCCTTGGGTGTTTTTGCCACTGTGGTTCAGGAAGCTGTTGTCAGCCACGTTGATGAAGAACTGCGCGGAAGCCGAATGCGGCTCCATGGTGCGGGCCATGGCAACGGTGTACTTGTCGTTCGACAGGCCGTTGTCAGCCTCGTTCTGGATGCTTGGGCGCTTGTCTTTTTTCTCTTTCATGCCAGGCTCGAAACCGCCGCCCTGAACCATGAAGTTGCCGATGACACGGTGGAAAATGGTGTTTTCGTAGTGGCCGGATTTCACGTATTCGATGAAGTTGGCAACGGTGATCGGTGCTTTTTCAGCGTTAAGTTCGATCACGATCTCGCCGTGATTAGTGGTCAATTTTACTTGGGTCATGATCAATATCGCTCTATCAGGGAATTCGTAAGGTCTGGGGGATGCGCGCATCGGGTCCCGGACTGGCTGGGTAGATACAGCCGCGGGCAGAGTTTAGCGTGCTCGCAGTGCATTTCGATGGTGTTTTTGCCATATGGGGGTTAAAAGCCGGCATTTCAATCGCTTTGATTGAACACCTGCTCTGTCAGGGACTTGACAGCATCGGCTATGATAGGCGCTTTGATTTAGTCGGCCGACCCAGGCCGCGCACCTGTTACGTTCAAGGATCCTATGAGCAAGCCCACTGTCGACCCCACTCTGAATTCAAAGGCTGGCCCTGCTGTCCCGGCTAACTTCCTGCGTCCAATCGTTCAGGCGGACCTAGACTCGGGCAAATGCACACAGATCGTGACCCGCTTTCCGCCGGAGCCAAACGGCTATCTGCACATCGGTCATGCCAAATCCATTTGTGTGAACTTTGGGCTGGCTCAAGAGTTCGGCGGCGTGACGCATTTGCGCTTTGACGACACCAACCCGGCAAAAGAAGACCAGGAATACATCGACGCCATCGAAAGCGACGTCAAGTGGCTGGGCTTCGAGTGGGCCGGAGAAGTGCGTTACGCGTCGCAATACTTCGATCAACTGCACGAGTGGGCGATTTACCTGATTAAAGAAGGTAAAGCCTATGTCTGCGACCTGACCCCGGAGCAAGCCAAGGAATACCGTGGCAGCCTGACCGAGCCAGGCAAGAACAGCCCGTTCCGTGACCGCAGTGTCGAAGAGAACCTGGATCTGTTCGCGCGCATGACGGCCGGTGAGTTTGAAGACGGTAAGCGTGTTCTGCGTGCCAAGATCGACATGGCGTCGCCTAACATGAACCTGCGCGATCCGATCATGTACCGCATTCGTCATGCCCATCACCACCAGACCGGTGATAAATGGTGCATCTACCCGAACTATGACTTCACCCACGGTCAGTCGGATGCTATCGAAGGCATTACGCATTCGATCTGCACCCTTGAATTCGAAAGTCACCGTCCTCTGTATGAATGGTTCCTCGACAGCCTGCCAGTGCCGTCGCGCCCGCGTCAGTACGAGTTCAGCCGTCTGAACCTCAACTACACCATCACCAGCAAGCGCAAGCTCAAGCAACTGGTCGATGAAAAGCACGTCAACGGCTGGGATGACCCGCGCATGTCGACGTTGTCGGGTTTCCGCCGCCGCGGTTACACGCCTAAATCGATTCGCAACTTCTGCGACATGGTCGGCACCAACCGTTCAGACGGCGTAGTGGACTTTGGCATGCTGGAATTCAGCATCCGTGACGACCTGGACCACAGCGCTCCGCGTGCGATGTGCGTGCTGCGTCCGTTGAAGGTGATCATCACCAACTACCCGCAGGACAAGGTCGAGCACCTTGAGCTGCCTTGCCACCCTAAAGCTGACATGGGTGTACGGGTACTGCCTTTCGCGCGTGAAATTTACATCGACCGTGATGACTTCATGGAAGAGCCGCCAAAAGGCTACAAGCGTCTTGAGCCAGCGGGTGAAGTGCGTCTGCGTGGCAGCTACGTGATCCGGGCTGATGAAGCCATCAAAGATGCCGATGGCAACATCATCGAGCTGCATTGCTCCTACGATCCTGAAACCCTGGGTAAAAATCCGGAAGGTCGCAAGGTCAAAGGGGTGGTGCATTGGGTGCCAGCTGCGGCCAGCGTCGAGTGCGAAGTGCGTTTGTATGACCGTCTGTTCCGCTCGCCTAATCCTGAAAAGGCTGAAGACGGCGCGGGTTTCCTCGAAAACATCAACCCTGACTCGTTGCAGGTGCTGACCGGTTGTCGTGCTGAGCCTTCGCTGGGCAATGCACAGCCGGAAGACCGCTTCCAGTTTGAGCGCGAAGGCTACTTCTGCGCCGACATCAAGGACTCGAAGCCCGGTCACCCGGTATTCAACCGTACCGTGACCCTGCGCGACTCCTGGGGCCAGTGATCAAGTTTTAAAGGAAGCCGCCGTGCTAACGATTTTCAACACGCTCACCAAGAGCAAAGAAGTTTTCAAGCCGCTGGATGGCAACAAGGTGCGTATGTACGTGTGCGGCATGACCGTGTACGACTACTGCCACTTGGGCCACGGTCGCAGCATGGTTGCCTTTGATCTGGTGACCCGTTGGTTGCGCTTCAGTGGTTACGATTTGACTTACGTGCGCAATATCACGGACATCGACGACAAGATCATCAATCGCGCTCGTGAAAACGGTGAGGCGTTCGAGGCGCTGACCGAGCGCATGATCGCCGCGATGCATGAGGATGAAGCCCGACTCAATATCCGCAAGCCGGATATGGAGCCGCGTGCCACCGATCACATCCCCGGCATGCATGCCATGATCCAGACCCTGATCGACAAAGGCTATGCCTACGCGCCGGGTAATGGTGACGTGTACTACCGCGTCGCCAAATTTATGGGCTACGGCAAGCTGTCGCGCAAAAAGATCGAAGATCTGCGCATCGGCGCACGCATTGAAGTCGATGAGGCCAAGGAAGACCCGCTGGATTTCGTGCTGTGGAAGGGCGTCAAGCCGGGCGAGCCGAGCTGGGAGTCTCCGTGGGGCCCGGGTCGTCCGGGCTGGCACATTGAATGCTCGGTAATGTCCACCTGCTGCCTGGGTGAGACGTTCGATATTCATGGGGGTGGCAGTGACCTTGAGTTTCCGCACCATGAGAACGAAATTGCCCAAAGCGAGGCGGCGACGGGTAAAACCTACGCCAATGCTTGGATGCACTGCGGGATGATTCGCATCAATGGCGAGAAGATGTCCAAGTCCTTGAACAACTTCTTCACTATTCGCGATGTGCTGGAGAAATATCATCCGGAAGTGGTGCGTTATCTTCTGGTGTCCAGCCACTACCGCAGCGCGATCAACTACTCCGAAGACAACCTCAAGGATGCGAAAGCGGCTCTTGAGCGGTTCTATCACGCCCTCAAAGGTTTGCCGAAAGCGGCCCCAGCGGGCGGCGAAGCGTTCGTTGAGCGTTTCACTCAAGTCATGAACGACGACTTCGGTACCCCAGAAGCGTGTGCCGTGCTGTTCGAAATGGTGCGTGAAATCAATCGTCTGCGTGACAGCGATGTGCAAGCAGCTGCCGGTTTGGCTGCGCGTCTCAAGGAACTCGCTGATGTGCTGGGTATTTTGCAGCTTGAAGCCGATGATTTCTTGCAGGCGGGCGCTGAAGGCAAAGTGGATGCTGCTGAAGTCGAAGCATTGATCGCTGCGCGTTTGGCAGCCCGTGCTGGCAAGGATTGGGCCGAGTCGGACCGTATTCGTGATCAGCTCACCGCAATGGGTGTGGTGCTTGAAGATGGTAAAGGTGGCACAACCTGGCGCTTGGCTGACTAGGTTGTCTGTTGCGTGAACAAAGGCCCGCCTCGTGCGGGCTTTTGTTTGTCCGGTAGTGTTTGCAGGCATAAAAACGGCGCCCGTGGGCGCCGTTTTGTGTGCGGGCTTTACGCTTTAATCGTGCAGTGTTTCGGCCGCGTACAGGGTGTTTTCTAGCAGGCACGCGCGAGTCATAGGGCCTACGCCGCCTGGAACTGGCGTGATCCAGCCGGCGCGGGGCAGGGCGGTCTCGTAGACCACATCGCCTACCAGCTTGCCATCTGCCTGACGATTGATGCCGACATCAATCACGATGGCACCTTCTTTGATCCATTCGCCTTTAACCAGGCCCGGCTTACCAGCTGCCACAACCACCAGGTCGGCACGGCCAACGTGGCCAGCCAGATCCTTGGTAAAGCGGTGGGTCACGGTCACGGTGCAGCCTGCCAGCAGTAGCTCCATGGCCATGGGGCGGCCTACGATATTGGAGGCGCCAACAATGACCGCGTCCATCCCGTACAAATCCTGACCGGTACTTTCCAGCAACGCCATGATGCCTTTTGGCGTGCAGGGGCGTAGCAGCGGGATGCGTTGCGCCAGGCGGCCGACGTTATAGGGGTGGAACCCGTCAACGTCTTTGTCCGGGCGAATGCGCTCCAGCAATTTGGAGGCGTCAAGATGCTCGGGCAAAGGCAATTGCAGCAGGATGCCGTCGATGTTCGCGTCTTCATTAAGACGGTCGATCAAGTCGGTCAGCGCTTGCTGTGTCGTGTCTGAAGGCAGGTCATAGGCTTGAGAGAGAAAGCCTACCTCTTCGCAGTCTTTACGCTTGTGCGAAACATAAACCTGGGAAGCAGGATCGCTGCCGACCAGAATCACTGCCAGGCCGGGCGTTCGCAGGCCTTGCTCGTGACGCTCGGCAACACGTTTGGCAATCTGCTGGCGCAGGCTGGCGGCGATCGCTTTGCCGTCGATTAGTTGTGCAGTCATTACGCGTGATTAACCATCGTAAAGGGTGGAAAAAGGACGAGCATTCTCGCATGCCGTGGCCTGAGGGCAAAGGCGCTTGGTCTGCTTATTCCCCTAACTCCTTTATATTTCTGAACTTTTTTTAAAAAAGAGTTGACGACCTACGGGGTCGTCTATAAGATTCGTCGCACTTGTCGGGCACAGCCTAGCACTGGTTATGAAAGTAGAGCGAAGTTGTTGTCCAGCTTGGTGATACTGAAAGCACTTAGTTTGTAGTCGTCACAGAGTACAGATTATTAAGGCGCCCGTAGCTCAGCTGGATAGAGCATCCGCCTTCTAAGCGGATGGTCGCAGGTTCGAGTCCTGCCGGGTGCGCCATTAGGCAGCTTTGGCACAAGTAAAGTGGTACAGGCAATATGGTGGGCGTAGCTCAGTTGGTAGAGCACGGGATTGTGACTCCCGTTGTCGAGGGTTCGATCCCCTTCGTCCACCCCATATTTAGAAAGCCGCCAGATGAATAATCTGGCGTCTTTGCTTCAAGTGTTTGAAATGCGGATGTGGTGGAATTGGTAGACACACTGGATTTAGGTTCCAGCGCCGAAAGGTGTGAGAGTTCGAGTCTCTCCGTCCGCACCAAATATGGGTTTGTAGCGTTTTTTGCGTTACAGGTCTGCGGAATAGAGCCGCTGTAGCGGCTTTGTTCTTTTAAAGATTCATGCAATATGGTGGGCGTAGCTCAGTTGGTAGAGCACGGGATTGTGACTCCCGTTGTCGAGGGTTCGATCCCCTTCGTCCACCCCATATTTAAAAAACGCCAGATTAATAATCTGGCGTTTTTGCATCAAAAATTTGAAATGTAGATGCAGTGGGATGAGTTGCCGCACTGGATTTGGGTTTCAGCGTCTTTAAGAGTGAGCGCTCAAGCCTCCTCTGTCTGTTCTCCCTCCAGTTACCGTCCTCCTGTTTAAACAATCGCGCCACCCGAAAAGGGTGCGTTTTCGTCGTTCAGGTGTTTATCAGCCGCGCAGCATCACTGTGTTGCAAGATAATGCGCACCCTGGATCTTTCCCCTTTCTCGAAATGGCGACATTTTTTCCGGCTTCTATATAAGAGGGAAAGGCTCTGAAGGGGTCGTATAAAGATTTTTGTGTATTAAGGTGTTTAAGCAAATCATTGCTTGCGCTTAATAATGTGCCGGCTGTTTCTGAGTATGAATGCGGTAGGGTGACTTCTTGAGTTCGACCCACTAGAATGCATGCCCTTGATTATGGGGTCGGAAACGGCCGGCTAATGTCTGTGCAACGAGGAATATCCATGCAAGTTTCTGTTGAAAATACTTCTGCTCTTGAGCGCCGCATGAGCATCACCGTGCCAGCTGAGCGTATCGAGACCCAGGTCAACAAGCGTCTGCAGCAGACTGCCCAAAAGGCCAAGATCGCGGGCTTCCGCCCGGGCAAAGTTCCTATGAGCGTGATTCGTCAGCGTTATGAAGCTGATGCGCGCCAGGAAGCCGTGGGTGATGTCATCCAGGCATCCTTCTACGAAGCCGTTGTTGAGCAAAAGCTGAACCCGGCTGGCCAGCCTTCGGTAGAGCCGAAAGTGCTGGAGAAGGGCAAGGACCTGGAATACGTTGCTACTTTCGAAGTATTCCCTGAATTCGAAGTCACCGGTCTGGACACTATCGCTGTCGAGCGCCTGAGCGCCGAAGTGGCTGATGCCGACCTGGACAAAATGCTGGACGTACTGCGCAAGCAGAACACTCGCTTTGAAGTCACTGATCGCGCTGCTCAGAACGAAGATCAACTGAACATTGATTTCGTTGGCAAGGTAGATGGCGAAGTTTTCGCTGGCGGTTCCGCCACCGGTACTCAGCTGGTTCTGGGTTCGGGTCGCATGATTCCTGGCTTCGAAGAGGGTCTGGTAGGTGCTAAAGCGGGCGAAGAGCGCGTTCTGACCCTGACTTTCCCTGAGGACTACCAGAACCTTGATCTGGCCGGCAAAACTGCCGAGTTCACTGTTAAGGTGAACACTGTTTCCGAGCCTAAGCTGCCTGAGCTGAACGAAGAGTTCTTCGCACAGTTCGGTATCAAGGAAACAGGTCTGGAAGGTTTCCGCACTGAAGTTCGTAAGAACATGGAGCGTGAGCTGCGTCAGGCAATCAAATCCAAGGTCAAGAATCAGGTAATGGAAGGCCTGTTGGCTGCCAACCCGATTGAAGTGCCAAAAGCACTGCTGTCGAGCGAAGTTGATCGCCTGCGCGTTCAGGCTGTTCAACAGTTTGGTGGCAACATCAAGCCTGATCAACTGCCGGCTGAGCTGTTCGAAGAACAAGCCAAGCGCCGTGTAGTGCTGGGCCTGATCGTGGCTGAAGTGGTCAAGCAATTCGACCTCAAGCCTGACGAAGATCGCGTTCGCGAAATGATTCAGGAAATGGCTTCCGCTTACCAGGAGCCTGAGCAGGTTGTAGCTTGGTACTACAAAAATGATCAGCAATTGAACGAGGTTCGTTCGGTTGTGCTGGAAGAGCAAGTTGTGGATACTGTTCTGCAGAAGGCTAAGGTGACCGATAAAGCGGTCTCTTACGAAGAAGCAGTCAAGCCGGTAGAAGCACCACAAGCCGACTGATTTCTGACTCGTTAGAAAACACAACCATAAGCCAGCCTCGAGCTGGCTTATGCGTATTTCAGACAAGACTATTTGGGAGTGACTGCCGGACATGTCCCGCAATTCTTATATTCAGCAGAACTCTGACATCCACGCCGCTGGCGGCCTGGTCCCGATGGTTGTTGAGCAGTCTGCCCGTGGCGAGCGCTCCTACGACATTTATTCGCGCCTCCTGAAGGAGCGGATCATCTTCCTGGTAGGCCCTGTCGAAGATTACATGGCCAACCTGGTGGCGGCGCAGCTGTTGTTCCTTGAAGCCGAAAACCCGGACAAGGACATCCATCTCTACATCAACTCACCGGGCGGTTCGGTGACTGCGGGCATGTCGATCTACGACACCATGCAGTTCATCAAGCCGGACGTGTCGACCATCTGTATTGGTCAGGCCTGCAGCATGGGTGCTTTCCTGCTGGCTGGCGGCGCGCCGGGTAAGCGTCACTGCCTGCCTAACTCGCGCATGATGATTCACCAGCCGTTGGGCGGTTTCCAGGGCCAGGCGTCGGATATCGACATTCATGCCAAGGAAATCCTCAACATCCGTCATCGCTTGAACTCGCTGTTGGCTCACCATACCGGTCAGCCTCTGGAGACTATTGAGCGTGACACCGAGCGTGACAATTTCATGAGCGCTGAGCGTGCAACCGAATACGGTTTGATCGACTCTGTGTTCAGCAAGCGTCAAATGCCCGCTTAAGTAGCTCAAATGTAGGTGGTTGGAATAACCGGCCACCTGCGGACTTGAAAAAGCCCGCAGTTGCCTTCATCTTGTGTTGCAAGCCTATCGGATTTGGATCGATCGAATGACTGACACCCGCAACGGCGAGGACAACGGCAAATTGCTCTATTGCTCCTTCTGTGGCAAAAGCCAGCATGAAGTGCGCAAATTGATTGCCGGCCCCTCGGTCTTTATCTGCGACGAATGCGTCGACCTGTGCAATGACATCATCCGTGAGGAGGTGCAGGAAGCTCAGGCCGAAAGCAGCGCGCATAAATTACCTTCGCCAAAAGAAATCAGCGGCATCCTTGATCAATACGTCATTGGTCAGGAACGTGCCAAAAAGGTTTTGGCTGTAGCGGTGTACAACCACTACAAGCGCCTCAACCAACGCGACAAGAAGAACGACGACGTCGAACTCGGCAAAAGTAACATTTTGCTGATTGGCCCTACCGGCTCGGGTAAAACCCTGTTGGCAGAGACCTTGGCGCGTCTGCTGAATGTACCGTTCACCATTGCCGATGCAACCACGCTGACTGAAGCGGGTTACGTTGGCGAAGACGTGGAAAACATCATTCAGAAGCTGCTTCAGAAATGCGATTACGACGTAGAGAAAGCTCAGATGGGCATTGTCTACATCGATGAAATCGACAAGATTTCGCGCAAGTCTGATAACCCTTCCATCACCCGTGATGTTTCTGGTGAAGGTGTGCAGCAAGCATTGCTGAAACTGATCGAAGGCACAGTGGCTTCCGTACCGCCTCAGGGTGGTCGTAAGCACCCGCAGCAGGAATTCTTGCAGGTTGATACCCGCAATATTCTGTTTATCTGCGGTGGTGCATTCTCCGGCCTTGAGAAAGTTGTTCAGGCTCGCTCCACGCGTGGTGGCATTGGTTTCAGTGCTGAAGTGCGCAGCAAGGAAGAAGGCAAGAAGGTTGGCGAGTCTCTGCGTGAAGTCGAACCTGACGATTTGGTCAAGTTTGGTCTGATCCCTGAATTTGTCGGTCGTCTTCCTGTGTTGGCGACGTTGGATGAGTTGGATGAAGAAGCGTTGATGCAGATTCTGACTGAACCCAAGAACGCGCTGACCAAGCAGTACGGCAAGCTGTTCGAGATGGAAGGCGTTG
Source organism: Pseudomonas sp. 2024-210 (assembly GCF_045062345.1). Classification (NCBI taxonomy): domain Bacteria; kingdom Pseudomonadati; phylum Pseudomonadota; class Gammaproteobacteria; order Pseudomonadales; family Pseudomonadaceae; genus Pseudomonas; species Pseudomonas sp. 2024-210. Next base: position 131,611 of record NZ_JBJGEJ010000008.1, read on the forward strand.
ATCTCGAATTCCGTGCTGATGCTTTGAAAGCTGTGGCCAAGCGTGCGCTTGAGCGTAAGACTGGTGCGCGGGGCCTGCGTTCGATTCTTGAAGGCGTACTGCTCGACACCATGTATGAAATCCCCTCGCAGTCCGAGGTGAGTAAAGTTGTGATCGACGAAAGCGTTATTGAAGGTAAGTCCAAACCGTTGCTGATTTACGAAAACAACGAAGCGACTGCCAAGGCTGCACCTGACGCGTAATTGTATTACTGCTTATTGCACGTAACGTGTTGACGAAGGGGCCTACGGGCCCCTTTGTTTTTCGTGTCGCTAAACGCTTGTTTTTTTTCGGAACTGCCCCCATCTTGGCTTCAAGCTTATATCCATCTGATTACGGCCTTATGGCCGCCGTAGAGGCGAAATCATGAAGACAACCATCGAATTGCCTCTCCTGCCATTGCGTGATGTTGTGGTTTATCCGCACATGGTGATCCCACTGTTCGTGGGACGCGAGAAATCGATCGAGGCCCTTGAGGCTGCGATGACGGGCGACAAGCAAATTTTGCTGTTGGCTCAAAAAAATCCTGCTGACGACGATCCGGGTGAAGACGCACTCTATCGTGTCGGTACCATTGCTACCGTTTTGCAATTGCTCAAGCTTCCTGACGGCACGGTTAAGGTGCTGGTTGAAGGTGAGCAGCGTGGAGCTGTGGAGCAATTTGGTCAGGCTGACGGCTATCTGAGCGCGCAAGTCTCTTTGATAGATGAAGTGGCTGCCCCTGAGCGTGAATCCGAAGTCTTTGTCCGCAGTTTGATCTCTCAGTTTGAGCAGTACGTGCAACTGGGCAAGAAAGTCCCGGCTGAAGTGCTGTCATCGCTCAACAGCATCGATGAGCCGAGCCGTCTGGTCGATACGATGGCTGCCCATATGGCGCTGAAGATCGAACAGAAACAGGAAATCCTTGAAATCATCGATCTGCAAGCCCGGGTCGAGCATGTCCTGGCGTTGCTGGACGCTGAAATCGACTTACTGCAAGTTGAAAAACGCATCCGTGGTCGTGTCAAAAAGCAAATGGAGCGCAGCCAGCGCGAGTACTACCTGAATGAGCAGATGAAGGCCATTCAGAAAGAGCTGGGTGACGGTGACGAAGGTCACAATGAAATCGAAGAGCTGAAAAAGCGCATCGATGCTGCAGGCTTGCCTAAAGACGCTATGGCCAAGGCTCAGGCTGAGCTGAACAAGCTCAAGCAGATGTCGCCAATGTCCGCTGAAGCCACTGTGGTGCGTTCCTACATCGATTGGTTGGTGCAGGTGCCGTGGAAGGCGCAGAGCAAGGTTCGCCTTGATCTCAAGCGTGCCGAAGACATTCTTGATGCCGACCATTATGGTTTGGAGGAAGTTAAGGAGCGGATTCTCGAATACCTCGCGGTGCAAAAGCGCGTGAAGAAAATTCGTGGCCCTGTTCTGTGCCTTGTGGGTCCTCCTGGTGTCGGTAAAACTTCGCTTGCCGAGTCTATTGCCCACGCAACAAACAGAAAGTTTGTACGCATGGCTTTGGGTGGCGTGCGTGATGAAGCCGAAATACGTGGCCATCGTCGTACCTACATAGGGTCGATGCCGGGTAGATTGATTCAAAAAATGACAAAAGTAGGCGTGCGCAATCCGCTGTTCTTGCTCGATGAAATCGACAAGATGGGCAGCGACATGCGCGGCGATCCAGCTTCTGCATTGCTTGAAGTGCTTGATCCGGAACAGAACCACAACTTCAACGATCATTACCTTGAGGTCGATTACGACCTGTCTGACGTGATGTTCCTGTGTACCTCGAACTCGATGAATATTCCGCCGGCGTTGCTGGACCGGATGGAAGTCATTCGACTGCCGGGTTACACCGAAGATGAAAAAATCAACATCGCTGTCAAATACCTCGCGCCCAAGCAAATTGAAGCCAACGGCCTCAAAAAAGGCGAGCTGGCGTTCGATAACGAAGCCATACGCGACATCATCCGTTACTACACACGTGAAGCGGGTGTGCGAGGTCTTGAGCGCCAGATTGCGAAGATTTGCCGTAAGGCAGTCAAAGAGCATGCGATGGAAAAACGCTTCGCCGTCACGGTGACGCCTGAGCTTCTGGAGCACTTCCTAGGTGTAAGAAAATTCAGCTACGGCTTGGCCGAGCAGGAAGACCAGATTGGTCAAGTGACCGGCTTGGCGTGGACACAGGTGGGCGGCGAATTGCTGACTATCGAAGCCGCAGTTGTGCCGGGTAAAGGTCAGTTGATCAAGACCGGATCGCTCGGCGATGTCATGCTGGAATCCATTACTGCTGCACTGACTGTGGTTCGCAGCCGTGCAAAAAGCTTGGGTATCCCTTTGGATTTCCACGAGAAACGCGATATTCACATCCACATGCCAGAAGGCGCGACACCTAAGGATGGCCCGAGTGCGGGCGTCGGTATGTGTACGGCTTTAGTCTCTGCATTGACGCTAATTCCGGTACGTGCCGATGTCGCGATGACGGGTGAAATTACGCTGCGGGGCCAGGTTCTGGCTATCGGAGGCTTGAAGGAAAAATTGCTGGCTGCTCACCGTGGTGGGATTAAAACAGTGATTATTCCTGAAGAGAACGTCCGTGATCTGAAGGAAATTCCTGACAACATAAAACAGGATCTTCAGATCAAACCGGTTAAATGGATTGACGAGGTCCTGCAAATTGCGCTGCAATACGCGCCGGAGCCCTTGCCGGATGTGGCTCCCGAGATTGTTGCCAAGGACGATAAGCGAGAGTCTGACTCTAAGGAAAGAATTAGCACGCATTAATATGGCTTTGCCTGAAGGGCTTGTTGACGCTTTTTAGAGCCCTTGTTATAAAGCGGCTCATGCAGTCTCAACAAGTGCTTCAGCAGTCGTCTTGCTTTTACCAAAAACTTTAGACACATACTCAAATAGATATAAGGGGACTTAGAGTGAACAAGTCGGAACTGATTGATGCTATCGCTGCATCTGCTGATATCCCGAAAGCTGCAGCCGGCCGTGCGCTGGACGCAGTAATCGAATCCGTCACTGGCGCTCTTAAGGCTGGCGACTCTGTGGTACTGGTTGGTTTTGGTACTTTTTCTGTGACCGATCGTCCTGCTCGCACAGGCCGTAACCCACAGACTGGCGAAGCGCTGAAAATCGCAGCTGCCAAAAAACCAGGCTTCAAAGCCGGTAAAGCACTGAAAGAAGCCGTTAACTAAGTTTCTGTAACACTTTTTACCCAACCGGGTCAGGCGCACGCCAGGCTTGGCAGCGGAGCGGTAGTGCAGCTGATGGCAACATCAGCAGGTCACACCGGGGGTCGCGGGTTCGAGCCCGGTCCGCTCCGCCAGTTAAGAAAAGGCGCATCCTCGGATGCGCCTTTCTTCTATCCGGACTCTACCCACGCTCCACGGTTGCTCATTGTGCAAGACCGTTTCTGGGGGAAGCATGCTGCAAAATATCAGGGACAATTCACAAGGTTGGATTGCCAAAACGATCATCGGAGTCATCGTCGCGTTAATGGCGTTGACCGGTTTCGATGCCATTTTTCAAGCCACCTCAACCAGCAAGGATGCGGCCAAGGTTAACGGCGAAGAGATCACGCAGGTAGAGCTGAGTCAGGCTGTAGACATGCAACGTCGTCAGTTGATGCAACAGCTTGGCAAGGATTTCGATGCTTCATTGCTCGATGAAAAAATGCTGCGTGAAGCTGCCCTTAAAGGGTTGATCGATCGCAAGCTGCTGTTGCAGGGCGCTAATAACGCGAAGTTCTCCTTTTCTGAAGCGGCTCTGGATCAAGTTATCCTGCAGACGCCTGAGTTTCAGGAAAACGGCCAGTTCAGCCCTGAGCGTTTCGATCAGGTGATTCGTCAGTTGGGTTACGGTCGTCTGCAATTCCGCGAAATGCTGGGTCAGGAAATGTTGATTGGTCAACTGCGTGCCGGTTTGGCCGGCAGTGGTTTTGTGACCGATGAGCAAGTGAACGCTTTCGCCCGTCTCGATAAACAAACCCGTGATTTCGCTTCGCTGAACATCAAGGCCGACCCGGCTGCGGTGAAACTGAGCGACGACGAAATCAAGGCGTACTACGACGAGCATGCCAAGGAGTTCATGACGCCCGATCAGGTCGTGATTGACTACATCGAGTTGAAGAAGTCTTCCTTCTTTGATCAGGTAACGGTCAAGGATGATGAGCTGCAAGCACTTTATCAGAAGGAAATTGCCAACCTGGCTGAGCAACGCCGCGCCGCGCACATCCTGATCGAAGTCAATGACAAGGTGAGCGACGAACAAGCTAAAGCCAAGATCGCTGAGATTCAGCAGCGTCTGGCCAAGGGTGAAAGCTTCGAGGCTCTCGCCAAAGAGTTCTCGCAAGACCCGGGCTCAGCTGCCAATGGCGGTGATTTGGGCTTCGCGGGGACAGGCGTATACGATCCTGAGTTTGAAGCTGCTGTTTATGCGTTGAAACAGGACCAGGTGTCGGAGCCGGTTCGCACCAGCTTTGGCTATCACCTGATCAAGTTGCTGGGCGTTGAAGCGCCTGAGGTTCCAAGCTTTGCCAGCCTGAAAGACAAGCTGACGCGTGACTTGAAAACCCAGCAGGTTGAGCGCCTCTTTGTGGATGCGACCAAGCAGTTGGAAGACTCTGCGTTTGAAGCGTCTGACCTGGTTCAGCCAGCACAAGAACTCAAGTTGACCGTGCACACCTCCGAACCGTTTGGTCGTCAGGGTGGTAAGGGCATTGCAGCCAATCGTGACGTCATTCAGGCTGCTTTCAGCACTGAGGTGATGGATGAGGGCGCCAACAGCACAGCGATCGAACTCGATCCTGAGACTGTCGTAGTGTTGCGTGTCAAAGAGCATCGCAAGCCTGAGCAATTGCCTCTTGAAGCCGTGTCTGAAAGCATACGTGCACAATTGGTCAAAGAGCGCGCCAGCTCGGCAGCGAAAACACGTGCTGATGAAATCATCAAAGAGCTACGCGAAGGCAAGCTGCCTTTGAATCAGCCTGTTGATGGTCAATCGTGGAAGGTTCAGGAAGCCGTTGCGCGGGCACAGGAGGGGATTGACCCGGCTGTACTGCAAGCTGTCTTCCGGATGCCTAAGCCTGTCGCCGCTGACAAGCCTACGTTTGCCAGTGTGACGTTGGCCGATGGCACTGTTGTTGTGCTACGCCTGAATGGCGTCAACGATGCTGCGAAGCCGACTGAAGAAGAGAAAGCAGATTACCGTCGCTACCTCTCCTCGCGTGCAGGTCAGCAAGACTTTGCTGCGTACCGCAAGCAGTTGGAAAACGAGGCTAAGGTCGAGCGCTACTAAGCGTTAGATCGCCAGCTTCACTGAAAATGGCCGCTCTTTGAGCGGCCATTTTTTTTGCACGCTTTTGCCCTTATTCCTGTAGCCGGGACGAGGAGTAACGTGGAAGCGTTTGATAAATGCAAAACGCCCGGTGCATAGACTGCACCGGGCGTTTTGAGAAGCGGCTTTAACGAAGGTTTATTCTTCGAGGCTGCCCATTGCGGTGGTGTTGAAGCCGCCGTCTACGTACATGATTTCGCCGCTGATACCCGATGCCAGATCGGAGCACAGGAAGGCGCCGGCATTGCCGACTTCGTCGATGGTGACGTTACGACGCAAAGGCGTCTGTGCTTCGTTGGCCGCCAGCATCTTGCGGAAGTTCTTGATGCCCGAAGCTGCCAGGGTGCGGATCGGGCCAGCCGATACGCAGTTAACGCGAGTGCCCTCAGGGCCCAGGCTGCCTGCCAGGTAACGTACGCCCGCTTCCAGGCTGGCTTTGGCCATGCCCATCACGTTGTAGTTCGGCATGGTGCGCTCTGCGCCCAGGTAGGACAGGGTCAGCAGGCTGCCATTGCGGCCCTTCATCATTGGGCGGCCAGCTTTGGCCAAGGCCACGAAGCTGTAAGCGCTGATGTCGTGAGCAATGCGGAAACCTTCACGGGTGGTGGCGTCGGTGAAGTCGCCGTCCAGTTGGTCGCCCGGGGCGAAACCTACGGAGTGAACGATGCAGTCCAGGCCATCCCATTTTTTGCTCAGGTCTTCGAAGACCTTGGCGATTTCTTCATCGCTGGCAACGTCGCAAGGGAAGCACAGTTCAGGGTTTGAGCCCCAGCCTGCTGCGAACTCTTCAACGCGGCCTTTAAGCTTTTCGTTCTGATAAGTGAAAGCAAGTTCAGCGCCTTCACGGTGCATGGCGGCAGCAATGCCTGAAGCGATGGACAGTTTGCTAGCGACACCGACGATCAGGACGCGCTTACCGGCGAGAAAACCCATGTGTTGTTCCTCTATCAGATTAATCGACAGCCACTGGTGCCAAATAGGCGGCTTCCAGCAGCTGTTGTGTATATGGATGTTGCGGTGAGGCAAAGATACTTTGCGCATCACCCTGTTCGACCACTTGGCCATGCTTGACCACCATCAACTGGTGGCTCAGCGCTTTGACGACAGCCAGGTCATGGCTGATAAACAAATACGTCAGGTTGTACTTGAGTTGCAGTGAGCGTAAAAGCTCAACAACCTGGCGTTGTACGGTCCGATCCAACGCTGAGGTTGGTTCGTCCAGCAGAATCAACGCCGGTTTTAAAACCAGTGCACGGGCAATGGCGATTCGCTGCCGTTGCCCACCTGAAAACTCGTGAGGGTAGCGGTGCCGGGTTTCCGGATCCAGACCTACTTCTCGCAAGGCTTCAATAATTGCGATTTCCTGCTCCTCGGCAGTGCCCATTCGGTGAATGCGCAAGCCTTCACCGACAATCTCGCTGACGCTCATGCGTGGGCTGAGGCTGCCAAACGGATCCTGGAACACCACCTGCATTTCCCGTCGTAAGGGGCGGACTTCTTGCTGAGACATGGAGTCTAGCCGTTTGTCTTCAAAGCGGATCAGGCCCTTGCTGGCAATCAAACGCAAAATTGCCAGACCGAGTGTCGATTTGCCTGATCCGCTTTCCCCTACGATACCCAGGGTCTGACCCTGACGCAGACTGAAGTTTATGCCGTCGACGGCCTTCACGTAATCAACGGTTTTACGCATCAGCCCTTTTTTTATCGGGAACCAGACTCTCAGGTCCTCGACCTCCAGCAATGTTGGACCCGCCACAGTGTTGGCCGGGTCTCCGCTGGGCTCCGCATTCAGCAGCTCCTGTGTGTATGGATGCTGCGGTGAACGGAACAGCTGTTCACACGATGCTTGTTCGACGATTGAACCTCGCTGCATGACACATACGCGGTGCGCAATTCGTCGAACCAGGTTCAAATCGTGAGTGATCAGTAACAGGGACATGCCCAAGCGGGCTTGTAAATCCTTTAGCAAATCGAGGATTTTCAACTGCACCGTAACGTCCAGTGCAGTGGTCGGTTCGTCGGCGATCAACAGTTCCGGCTCGTTGGCCAAGGCCATCGCAATCATGACGCGTTGTCTCTGCCCGCCTGACAGCTCGTGTGGAAGGGCTTTCAGGCGTTTGTGAGGCTGAGTTATGCCTACCAGTTCAAGCAGCTCCAGCGTGCGTGCAGTGGCTTGCTTGCCGGTTATTCCTTTATGAATCCCGAGTACTTCGTTGATTTGTTTCTCAACTGAGTGCAGCGGGTTGAGCGAGGTCATGGGCTCTTGAAAAATCATGGCGATGCGATTGCCGCGTACATGCCGAAGCTTTTTCTCATCGAGGTTCAACAGATCTTGTCCCCCATACAGAATGCTGCCCGTTGGATGGCGGGCAAGCGGGTAGGGCAGCAAGCGCAAAATCGAATGTGCGGTGACCGATTTACCTGAGCCGCTTTCGCCGACCAGTGCCAGGGTTTCACCTCGTTTGATGTCAAAACTGACGCCTTTGACCACACGATGCGGGTGTTCACCGCTGACAAACTCGACGGACAGATCACGCACTTCAATCAGATTTTCCTGCGTCATCTCATTTCCTCGGGTCGAACGCATCGCGAGCGGACTCGCCGATAAACACCAACAGGCTGAGCATGATGGCCAGCACGGCAAAGGCACTGATGCCCAGCCACGGCGCTTGCAGATTGGATTTGCCCTGTGCAACCAGTTCGCCCAATGACGGCGCTCCCGGCGGCAGACCGAAGCCTAAAAAGTCCAATGCCGTCAGGGTGCCGATGGCGCCGGTCAAAATAAATGGCATGAAGGTCATGGTCGACACCATCGCGTTGGGCAGGATATGGCGATACATGATGGCCATGTCTTTCATGCCCAGCGCTCGAGCGGCGCGCACGTATTCCAGATTGCGCCCACGCAGGAACTCGGCGCGTACCACATCGACCAGGCTCATCCATGAGAACAGCAACATGATCCCCAGTAGCCACCAGAAGTTGGGTTGCACAAAGCTGGCGAGGATGATCAGCAGATACAGTACGGGTAAGCCGGACCATATTTCCAGAAAGCGTTGACCGGCAAGGTCAACCCAGCCGCCATAGAAGCCCTGAAGCGCTCCGGCGATCACGCCAATAATTGAACTGAGTACGGTTAACGTCAGGGCGAACAGAATCGATATTCGAAAGCCGTAAATAACCCGTGCGAGCACGTCCCGGCCCTGATCGTCAGTGCCCAGCCAGTTTTCGGCAGAAGGCGGGGCCGGGGCCGGGACTTTCAGGTCGTAGTTAATGCTCTGGTAGCTGTACGGGATTGGCGGCCACACCACCCAAGCGTCTTTTTTGGCGAGCAGTTCACGAATGTACGGGCTTTTGTAGTTGGCTTCGAGTGGGAACTCACCGCCAAAGTCTGTCTCCGGGTAACGTTTCACGGCCGGGAAAAACCATTCACCGTCATAGTGGATAACCAATGGTTTGTCGTTGGCGATCAGTTCCGCACCGAGGCTCAGCCCGAACAGCACAAGAAAGATCCATAACGACCACCAGCCGCGTCTGTTGGCTTTAAAACGTTCGAAACGTCGTCGATTGAGCGGGGACAATTTCATCTCAATGCTTCCTGCTTTCGAAGTCGATACGCGGGTCTACCAAGGTGTAAGAAAGGTCGCCGATCAATTTCACGATCAGGCCGACCAGCGTAAAAATAAACAAGGTGCCAAATACCACCGGGTAATCGCGATTGATTGCGGCCTCAAAACTCATGAGGCCTAGACCGTCAAGCGAGAAAATCACCTCAACCAGCAAAGAGCCGGTAAAGAAAATCCCGATAAAGGCGGAAGGGAAACCTGCAATCACCAGCAGCATGGCGTTGCGAAACACATGCCCGTACAGGACGCGGTGATTGGTCAGCCCTTTGGCCTTGGCGGTGACCACATATTGTTTGTTGATCTCATCCAGAAAGCTGTTTTTGGTCAACAAAGTCATGGTTGCAAAGTTGCCGATCACCAGCGCGGTAACAGGCAATACCAAGTGCCAGAAATAGTCGAGAATCTTTCCGGTCAGGCTCAATTCGTCAAAGTTGTTGGAGGTCAGACCGCGCAGTGGAAACCAGTCCAGGTAACTGCCGCCGGCAAACACCACAATCAGCAGGATGGCGAACAGGAATGCCGGGATCGCATACCCGACAATGATCGCCGAACTGGTCCAGACGTCAAAGCGGCTGCCGTGTCGTGTGGCTTTTGCTATGCCCAGCGGAATCGACACCAGGTACATGATCAGCGTGCTCCACAACCCCAGCGAGATCGAGACAGGCATCTTTTCCTTGATCAGGTCGATCACCTTGGCATCCCGGAAAAAGCTTTCGCCGAAGTCCAGCTGTGCGTAATTCTTGATCATGATCCACAAGCGTTCCGGGGCCGATTTGTCGAAGCCGTACATCTTTTCGATTTCTTTGATCAGCTCCGGATCCAGCCCTTGTGCGCCCCGGTAATTGGCCCCCGCCACCGAGACTTCAGAACCGCCGCCCGCGATACGGCTGGTGGCGCCATCAAAGCCTTCGAGTTTGGCAATCATCTGTTCAACCGGGCCGCCAGGTGCGGCCTGAATGATGATGAAGTTAATCAGTAGAATCCCGAACAAGGTCGGAATGATCAGCAGCAGTCGCCTGATGATATAAGCCAGCATTTAAGGCTCCTGGCTCGCGCTTTCAGGTTGAAGGGGTTTCGCAGGTTGTGAATCAGGTTTCGCCCACCAGGTTTCAGTGCCGATGTCGTACTTGGGTGTGATCTCGGGATGACCGATATGGCTGGAATAAGCTACGCGCCAGGTCTTGATGTGCCAGTTGGGAATGACATAGAAGCCCCATTGCAGGACGCGATCCAGTGCGCGGGCATGGTTGATCAAGCTTTGTCGGGATTCGGCATTGATCAGGCCTTCAGTCAATTGATCAATGGCCGGATCTTTGAGGCCGATGAAGTTTCGACTGCCGGGCTTGTCGACACTCTGCGATTCCCAGTATTCACGTTGTTCGCTGCCGGGTGAACTGGATTGCGGGAAGCTGCCGACAATCATGTCGTAATCGCGCGAGCGCAGACGGTTGAGGTACTGAGAGGTATCAACCCGGCGAATTTGCAGGTCGATACCCAGGTCGCTGAGGTTGCGTTTGTAGGGCAGCAGGATTCGCTCAAACTCGGTTTGCGCCAAGAGGAACTCGATTTTCACCGGTTTGCCCTGCGCATCGACCATTTTGTCGTCGACGATGCGCCAGCCGGCCTCTTGCAAGAGTTGATAAGCACGACGTTGCTGGTCACGGATCATGCCGCTGGCGTCGGTGACATTGGGTTTGAATACGTCAGTGAACACTTGATCAGGAATCTGCCCGCGCAAAGGTTTCAAAATCGCCAGCTCTGCTTCGCTGGGCGGTGCCTTGGCCGCCATTTCTGAATTCTCAAAATAACTGCCGGTGCGTGCGTAAGCGCCGCTGAACAGTTGTTTATTGGCCCACTCAAAGTCGAACAACAGGCTAAGCGCTTCACGCACCCGCACATCCTGGAACATCGGTTTGCGCAGGTTGAACACAAAACCCTGCATGCCGGTCGGGTTGTAATTGCGGATTTCTTCTTTTTTCAAGCGACCTTGAGTAAAGGCCGGCGCGTTGTAGGCGCTGGCCCAATTTTTGGCGCTGATTTCTTGCCAATAATCAAACTGCCCGGCCTTGAGTGCCTCAAAGGCCACGCTATTGTCGCGAAAGTAATCGACGGTGATCGTGTCGAAGTTGTACAAGCCCTTGTTGATGGGCAGGTCTTTGCCCCAGTAATCCTTGTTGCGCTCATAACGAATAAAGCGTCCGGGCTTGATCTCGGTGATGGTGTAAGGGCCGCTACCCACCGGAACTTCAAGGTTGCCTTTGGTAAAGTCGCGTGTTTCCCACCAGTGCTTGGGCAGCACGGGAAGCTGGCCAAGAATTAACGGTAATTCGCGATTTTTGGTGTGCTTGAAGGTGAACTTCACTTGGAGCGGATTTTCTGCGATGGCTTGATCAACGTCGCTGTAATAACCCTTGAACAGGGGCGAGCCATTTTTCATGAGGGTGTCAAAGCTGAAGACAACGTCTTCGGCGCGGATTGGATGGCCATCGTTAAACTTGGCTTCTGGACGCAGGTAAAAGCGCACCCAACTATTGTCAGGGGCTTTTTCAATTTTTTCGGCGATCAGACCATAAGCGGTGAAAGGCTCATCCAGGGTTTGCCGGGCCAGCGTGTCGAACGTTAGCGAAATATCGTCTGCCGGAACGCCTTTGTTGATAAACGGATTAAGGCTGTCGAAGCTGCCGAGCGATGATTTTCGAAAGGTTCCCCCTTTGGGCGCATCCGGGTTGACGTAATCGACATGCTTAAAGTTGGCCGGGTATTTGGGCGGCTCATCGTAGAGTGTCAACGCATGCTGTGGGGCCGCCAGTGCCGCACAGGCAAGGCTGGCCAATAGCAGGCCACTCAACGGTTTGAGCAACGTACGCAAAGGCATCATTGGGTTTTCTCCGTAGTCTTTAGCCACCACGCACTGAGGCCCAATGTATAGGGCGGCGTAGTCACGAAGGCGAGCCGGTTGCGGTACGCCAGGCGGTGATAATTCAGATACCAGTTAGGGATGCTGTAGTGCTGCCAGAGCAGAACGCGATCCAGCGCCCGGCCCGCGGCCAATTGTTCTTCGCGGGTTTGTGCGGCCAAGAGGCGTTCAAGCAGTTGATCGACGACCGGACTCGCAACGCCTGCATAATTTTTACTGCCCTTGACGTTGGCCTGGCTTGAGTGGAAGTACTGCCACTGTTCAAGGCCGGGGCTCAAGGTTTGGTCGAGGGTCATCAAGATCATGTCGAAGTCGAACTGATCGAGTCGCTGTTTGTACTGGGCGCGATCCACCGTACGCAGTCGTGCATCAATACCAATACTGGCCAGGTTTTCAACGTAAGGCTGCAATATGCGCTCAAGGTTGGGGTTTACCAGCAGTATTTCGAAACGCAACGGGGTGCCGTCGCTGTTGAGCAAGCGTTGTTCTGACAGCTTCCAGCCGCTTTCATTCAGCAGTTTCAAGGCATGGCGCAGGGTTTCACGGGGGATGCCCTGACCTTCGGTACGCGGCAAGGCAAATGCCTGTGTAAACAGCTCGGGTGGCAGCTGGCTACGCCACGGGGACAGCATTAACCACTCGTGACCTTGAGCAAGGCCGCTGGCCGAGAATTCGCTGTTTGGGTAATAGCTGATGGCGCGCTTATAGGCGCCGTTGAACAGCGCGCGGTTAGTCCATTCAAAATCGAACATCAAGCCCAGTGCTTCGCGTACTTTTGTGTCCGCAAAGGTGCTGCGTCGGCTATTCATAAACAGCCCCTGGGTTTGCGTCGGAATCTGGTGGGTGATTTCGGCTTTTATGACATCTCCTCGGCGCACGGCCGGGAATTTATAGCCATTGGCCCAGTTCTTGGCCTGATGCTCGATATAGATATCGAATTCACCCGCCTTGAATGCTTCGAACGCCACATCGCTGTCGCGATAGAACTCAACCTGCACACGGCTGAAGTTATATTTGCCGCGATTGACCGGCAGATTGGCTCCCCACCAGTTTTTGACGTGTTCAAAAACCAGCTGTCGTCCCGGCGTAACCTTGGTAATACGGTAAGGGCCACTGCCTAGCGGTGGCTCAAACGTTGTGGCTTTGAAGTCACGCGTTGCCCAGTAGTGCTGAGGCAGAACCGGCAATTCGCCCAAGCGTAAAATCAACAGCGGATTGCCGGAGCGTTTGAAGACAAAGCGAATGCGCTTGGGCCCCAGAATGTCCACGCGCTGAACTTCTTGAAGGTTGGTCCGGTATTGCGGATGGCCTTCTTTGAGAAGGAGGTTGTATGAAAAGGCTACGTCGTAGGCGGTAATCGGAGCACCGTCGTGAAACTTCGCTTCAGGCCGTAAGTTAAATACGACCCAGCTGCGGTCCTCGTTGTATTCCACCGATTGTGCGATCAGGCCGTAGCTGGAGGTCGGCTCGTCCCCTGAAGGGGCGTACTGTCCGGTGCCGGCCATCAGGGTCTCGTTCAGTTCGTTGACGCCGTATTGCAGGAAATTGGCAGTCGAAACCGGGCTCGTGCCTTTAAAGGTATAGGGGTTGAGGGTGTCAAAGGTGCCAAACGCCATGATCTTAAGCGTCCCGCTTTTTGGGGCGTCGGGATTCACCCAGTCGAAATGGGTGAAGGTGGCCGGGTACTTGAGTGTGCCGAACTGCGCATAGCCGTGGCTTTCGCTGAGGGCAGCGCCTGCGGGAAAGCTCAAGGCCAGGCTGATAAATAGCGGGAGGAGGGGACGCATCAAGGCAGAGATCCGATCCAGGCATTGGGCTTAGGGTTTCCGTACAGTAACAGCTTGTATCTGTAGGAAAAAGGCTGCTCTGGAAAGCACTACGGGTAAGTAACGTCCTGATTGTTATTAGGACTCTACTTACCCGTAGGGGGCCCAACTGTCGGCTTAGCGCGGTTTGGATACCGTCAGCATTTGTCCGGGCTTAAGGGCTTTGGCACTGTTCGGGTTCCAGCGTTTGAGGTGTTGCATCTGAACGTTAAATCGCTTGGCAACGATGTACAGCGAGTCGCCTTTTTTAACTTTGTACTGCGTCGGTTTTTTGGTGGCTGGCTTGCGTGTGTCTTGCATGACCAGAATCTGGCCGGCCTTGAGGTTGTTGCCGCTGAGTTTGTTCCAGTGCTGCAAGTCTTTGACATTGACCTTGTTGGCTTTCGCAATCAGGGTCAGGTTATCGCCGCTTTTAACCCGGTACTTGCGGTTCAGGCGCGCGGTCGATGTGCTCACAACTTTGTCGAACACCGGTTTGTTGGGACGCAGACTGACCAACTGGTCGGAGCTGAGGTTGGACAAGCTGGCCGTTAGCAACTGGGCTTTGGCTGTGGGCACCAGCAAAAGCTGTGGGCCCTCGGTGGTTGCACGTTGTTTGTAGGCCGGGTTGAGCTGAAACATCTCGTCTTCGTCGATCTCGGCCAGCGCAGCAACACGCGACAAATCCATCGACTGTTTGATTTCGACCATTTCAAAGTAGGGTTCGTTGGCAATCGGGTTCAAGTTGATGCCATAGGCCTCAGGGGCCAGAACCACTTGGGAGAGCGCCAGTAACTTGGGGACGTAGTCTTTGGTTTCCTGCGGCAGAGGCAGGTTCCAGTAGTCAGTCGGCAAACCCAGTTTTTCGTTGCGTTCAATGGCTCGGCTGACCGTGCCTTCACCTGCATTGTAAGCTGCCAGCGCCAACAACCAGTCACCGTTAAACATGTCGTGCAGGCGGTTCAGGTAGTCCAGAGCGGCGATTGTCGAGGCGGTAATATCACGACGGCCATCGTAGGCGCGGGTCTGGCGCAAATTGAAGTAGCGCCCCGTTGAGGGGATGAACTGCCATAACCCGACGGCATTGGCGTGGGAGTAAGCCATTGGGTTGTAGGCGCTTTCGATGGCTGGCAGTAAGGCCAGCTCCAGCGGCATGTTGCGTTCTTCGAGGCGCTCAACGATGTAATGAATATAGAGGCTGCCGCGTTCGCCAGCGTTTTCGAGAAAAGAGGGGTTGCTGGCAAACCAAAGGCGCTGTTGTTCGATGCGGGGGTTAACGTTTTGGCCATCTTGCAATTTGAAACCCTGGCGCATCCGCTCCCACACATCTTGTGGCGCTACGGGGCTGGGTTTGGCGCTGAGCCAGAGGGGCTCTTGAGGGATACGTTTAGTTATTTTAAGACTGGCCCGTTCGGCAGGTTGGGCCGAGTGATCCATGGATTGGCAGCCCGCGAGGGTGGCGGATACAGCTACCGCGATGGCTTTAACCAAGCGCGTCAATGCATCTGAATTAATGGAGTTACCTATGAATGATGACATTGGCTAAAGAAAAGTTCGGGCAAAAATGTCGGGCGATTCTAGAAAGCAGGTGGGGCGCGGTCAACTGTTCAGAATTTATGGGTTAACCGCGGGCATGATCAGAACTTATCTTTCCAGCTTCTCAAGCTGGCAAATACCGCACTGGGCGAGTTGTTGTTGCGCTTGTTCCACTCGTCAGCTTTTTCTTTAACAGATGTTTCGTTGATCCGTAGAAATGGATTAGTGCGTAATTCGAGTGCAATAGATGATGGCAGACTGGTACGGCCCTGATCTCGCCATTGCTGGACTTCCAGGGTACGCGCTGCAATGTCTTTGTTGTCGGGTTCTACTGCTTGGGCAAAGCGCAGATTGCTCAGTGTGTATTCGTGCGCGCAGAACACCGCAGTTTGCGGAGGCAGTGAAGCCAGGCGGCTTAGCGAGTGATACATTTGCTCGGGAGTGCCCTCGAACAGTCGACCACAGCCTGCTGCAAACAAGGTGTCTCCGCAGAACAATAAGGGAGTCGATGCATCGTAGTGGTAATAGGCGATATGACCCAGTGTGTGGCCCGGAACAAGCACTACGTCGAACTTAAGGCCAAGCACTTCAATAGAATCATTGTCATTGAGCGCCACTTGTCGGCCCGCAATGTTCTCAAGTGCCGGCCCCCAGACCTTCGCGTTAGTGTGTTGAAGAAGTGGCAACACCCCGCCCACATGATCGGCGTGGTGGTGGGTGATCAGAATGTCGCTGAGCACCCAATCCGGATGCAGGGCCAGCCAGTCCAGAACAGGTGCGGCGTCACCCGGATCGACCACGGCGCAACGTTGATTCGTTGTGTCTTGTAACAACCAGATGTAGTTGTCGCTGAAGGCGGGTAGGGCGTCGATCTGTAACATGGCGCAATTCCAATGTTCGAAACAAAGGCGCATCTTAGGTCCTGTGATACCCACATGGCGAGTTGGAGGAGCAATGACCGATAAAGTATTGGCTCAGGCCGATCCGGAATGGCTGGCGCTGATCAGCTCGGCGCGAGAATGGTTGTCCGGCCCGCACGGGCAGTTGCTGCTCGAAGACGAGCAGCGGGTGTTGGAGGACGAACTGGGGCGGTTTTTTGGCGGTTATCTGGTGCATTACGGCCCCGGTGCCGACACCCCGCCCAAGGCACCGCAAGTGCAGCGCAATGTGCGTTTGGGCGCGCCGCTGCCCGGCGTCGAAATCTTCTGTGAAGAGCAAGCGTGGCCGTTATGTGAGCATGCTGCCGATGTCGTGGTGTTGCAGCATGGCCTGGATTTCTGCCTGTCGCCCCATGGCTTGTTGCGTGAAGCCGCCAGTAGTGTGCGACCTGGCGGGCACTTGTTGATTGTGGGCATAAACCCGTGGAGCAGTTGGGGTCTGCGGCATGTTTTTGCCAAGGATGCGTTGTCCAAAGCGCGTTGTATTTCGCCTTCTCGGGTCGCGGACTGGCTGAATTTGCTGGGCTTTGCGCTGGAGAAACGGCGCTTCGGGTGCTATCGTCCGCCGCTGGCATCTGCTGCCTGGCAAAGCCGTTTGGCGGGCTGGGAGCGCAAGGCGGGAGGCTGGCAATTGGCCGGTGGCGGCTTCTATGTATTGGTCGCGCGCAAAATAGTGGTGGGCCTGCGTCCGGTCAATCCGATGCGCCGTGAGCCGATGGGCAAGCTGATTCCGCTGCCGATGGCCAAAGTCACTCGGCGTCACACTGAACCCTAATTTTATGTCGGGTCGAATTCACTCGGCCCCGGGTGCTGCTGATCCTTGATTGGCAGGCCGTAGCAGCCTTTTCTGGAAAGTTTGTAATGAGCAATAGTGTTGAAATGTTCACCGATGGTGCCTGTAAGGGCAATCCCGGCCCCGGGGGTTGGGGGGCTTTGCTGGTGTGTCAGGGCGTTGAGAAAGAATTGTGGGGCGGCGAACCTAACACCACCAATAACCGTATGGAGCTGATGGCAGCCATTCGTGGCCTTGAAGAACTCAAGCGTCCGTGCGAAGTATTGCTGGTGACCGACTCGCAGTACGTGATGAAAGGCATCACCGAGTGGATGGTCAACTGGAAAAAGCGTGGCTGGAAAACCGCCGCCAAAGAACCGGTTAAAAATGCCGATTTGTGGAAACTGCTCGATGAGCAAGTCAATCGTCATACTGTGAAGTGGGAGTGGGTGCGCGGTCATATTGGCCATTACGGCAACGAGCGTGCAGACCAGTTGGCCAATCGCGGTGTGGACGAGATGAGGGGCATCAAGCATGCGTAGTGTTGTACTCGATACCGAAACCACCGGTATGCCGGTTACCGATGGCCACCGGGTGATCGAGATCGGGTGTGTCGAGTTGATGGGCCGCCGCCTGACAGGCAGGCACTTCCACGTGTACCTGCAACCTGACCGCGAAAGCGACGAGGGGGCGATTGGCGTTCACGGTATTACCAATGAGTTTCTGGTGGGTAAACCGCGATTCGCTGAAGTGGCCGACGAGTTTTTTGATTTCATCAAAGGCGCGCAACTGATCATTCATAACGCTGCGTTTGACGTGGGCTTTCTGAATAACGAATTTGCCCTGATCGGTCAGACCGACCGCGCTGACCTCACTCAGCACTGCACCATCCTCGACACGTTGATGATGGCGCGAGCGCGACACCCAGGGCAGCGCAACAGCCTGGATGCGTTGTGCAAGCGTTATGGGGTCGACAACTCGGGCCGTGAACTGCACGGCGCTTTGCTCGACTCCGAAATTCTGGCAGACGTTTACCTGACCATGACGGGTGGCCAAACCAGCCTGTCGCTGGCGGGTAACGCCTCTGACGGTAATGGTTCTGGCGAGGGTTCGGGCAATCAGGCCACTGAAATTCGCCGCTTGGCGGCCGATCGTCAGCCGGGTCGGATCATTCGTGCAAGCGAAGCGGAGCTGGCGGAACATGCAGCACGTCTCGCTGTAATTGAAAAATCGGCGGGTGCGCCTTCGTTATGGACTCAACTTCTCGATGCCAAGGGGCAACCGTTGCAATAGCCTTGATCTGAATGCAGGGCCGTGTTTGGCGACAGAAAAGGATTGTTCATGTACCTCGTTATGCACCCTAAGGACCCTGAGGTTTCGGTACGGCTGGCAGATGAAGGGTTTGCCCCCTATGTGTGGGGCAATGATTTCAGCTTTGATGTGAAAGCCTATGCACAGGTTGATCAGGGTAAAAAGGTCGAGCATTGGCCTTTGGAGATGATCACGCCTTACCGCAAGTGCTACGGCATTGACCCTGATGAGTTTGCGGCTTATCTCGGTGGCTCTGACAGCGCGATTTTCATGGCCTATCTGGACAACCAGGCAGTGGGGCATGTGGTGGTCAGCACCAACTGGAATGGCTTTGCCCATGTTGATGAATTAGCTGTTGCGGCCCGTGCCCGCCGCCATGGCGTGGCCAAGTCATTGCTGGATGTGGTCAAGTTCTGGAGTCTTAAGAAAAACCTGCCGGGCATCATGCTTGAGACCCAAAACAACAACATTGGCGCTTGCCGTTTGTATGAACGCTGCGGGTATCAGGTGGGCGGTATTGATTGTTTACGCTACCGAGGCATTGATCCGCAAACTCGCGAAGTGGCGATTTTTTGGTATTTGTTGTTCGACTGAGCGTCTACGCAACCGCTTTGCGCTCGATCACAGGCTTTGTTCATCGACAGCGATTACGGGTTGGTGTTCGCCATCATTAAAGCGTCACCAGTCCCTGATCGGCCAGCAAGCTTTCTGCCTTAAGCCGTGTGATGTCCAGCAATGCGGACAGGGCGGGGCTGATAACCCGGTCTTTGCTTGTCAGTGCATACAGGGTGACCGCTATGGCGGGTGACAGTGGGCAAACATCCAGCCCATTGTCTTTAGCGCCTACAGCAGTAAACGGGTCGACCAGTGCCAGCCCTTCGCCTGCTTCCACCATACTGCGCACCATCTGATAGCTCTGAACCCTAATGTTGATCACCGGCACGGGTTGCAACGCGTGCAGCTTGCTGTCGAGCAAACGGCTCAGGGGGTCGGGGTCAAGCAAGCCGATCAACGATTGTCCGGCCAGATCGTGCAAGGCAATGTACTTTTTCTTGGGGGATAACCAGCCATGGGGAGCCAGCAGCTGCACTTTGCCTTGAGCCAGTGTGTGGTGTTCGATGCCCGTATGCTTGCAGGGCGTGAGGCTAAAACCGACATCGGCTTCATCCATCAGCAGGCGGCGTACGATTTCAGTCAGTGGCTGGCTGCTTAAGGTCGTTGGGGTATCAGGAAAACGGCGTCTTAATGAAGCGATGTTTTGAGGCAGTAAGGGTTGCGTCAATGTTTCGCTACAGACCACGCGCAAGGGTGCTTCCATGGGTTGGCGCAAGGCATCGCCAAGCAGGCGCAAAGGTTCGAAGTCCAGATAAAGCTGGTTAGCCAGGGGTTGTAGTTGAAGCGTTTCACGGGTGGCTTGAAGACGGCCGCGGACATTGGCGAACAGCATGAGGCCGAGCTGTTGCTCGGCCTCATGAAGCGTAGCGCTGACGGTGGCTATCGGCAATTGCAGCAACTCGCCTGCATGGGCGAGGCTGCCCGTTTGCAAAATAGCCTGTATCACTTCGATATGGCGTAAACGCATGCGTGAAGTCCATGTTCAGCCGATGAGGTTTCAGCGTTGTGAAGCCTGACCCAAGTCTCATCCTGTGACTTCAGCGCTATGCCGGACAAGCAGGTTAAGCCGTGATAACTGGAGCCGGGTCGCGGATCAGGGTAACGCCTGATTGAACGAGTTCGTAATGCTCCTCATCGATCTTCTTAACGCGATCGCCAATAGCCAGTTTGTAGGTTATTGCGGGTTGTTCACCTGTTGCTTCGGAATTTTCAAACTCATGCACGGAATAGACACGACCTTCCGCGTCTCTTGCATGAAATTGCCCAACTAGAACTGCCGCCATTTGTAGAGAACCTCTGGAGATAAACACCCAATTTGCGGTTCTGTAGACCGTTGATCAGCAGGGGAAGTTTAGCCATGTGAAAAAAATTGTCTGGCTACTTTACAGGCTTGCGGGCTACTCGGGTGAAATGGGGTGCAAGAAATGCGTCCGATCATCTATAACTAACGTCCTACAACCACAGACTAGGTGTTTTCCATGAGCAAGGTCTACAGCGTGGCCGTGTTGGTCGGCAGTTTGAGAAAGGATTCCATCAATCGCAAAGTCGCCCTTGCGATGGCAGAACTGGCTCCACCCTCTCTGAAACTGCACATCGTCGAAATTGGCGAGCTGGCGTTGTACAACGAAGACATTGACGTCACGCCACCCCCTGCGGCTTACACCGCTTTTCGTGATCAGTTACGCAGCGCCGATGCCGTTCTTTTTGTGACGCCTGAATACAACCGTTCTGTGCCAGGTGCGTTAAAAAACGCTATCGATGTGGGATCGCGCCCTTATGGGCAAAGTGCGTTCAGTGGTAAGCCGGGTGCTGTGATCAGTGTTTCGCCGGGTGCAATTGGCGGCTTTGGGGCTAACCATCACTTACGCCAATCGCTGGTGTTTCTTGATGTGCCGTGCATGCAGCAACCAGAGGCTTATCTGGGCGGTGCGGGGGCAGCCTTTGAAGAATCAGGAAAATTGTCAGAGAAAACTCGACCGTTTCTACAGAAATTCATCGACGCATTCGCCCAGTGGGTTGAACGCCAGCATAAGGGGTGAGGGGGCAGCTACAAGCTACGAGCTACGAGCTACGAGCTGCGAGCTGCGGGCTTTAAACTTGCAGCTTGAAGCTTGCAACGTGTAGCTGCCCCTATAAATCAACTGCTCTGTGGCATTTCGCCATTGCTGAGCCGTTGGTTGATGTCGGCAATCACCCGTGGCAGATCGGTGATGGTGTCGATCAAATAGTGCGGTCGAGCACTTTGGAACAGCGCATGGATGCGCTGGCGCTCCGCGATAAGGGTCTGGGCATCCAGTGCCTGATATTGTGCGTACGTCAGGCCCAGTGCGTTGCCGGAAAACACCAGCGCAACAGTCCACATACCTGCACGACGTCCTTCGAGGATGCCTGGCGTCGTGTCATCGACCTTGACGCAGGCACCCACGTCATCAATGCCCAGAGCGATCACATTAGCCAATGCTTGAGCGGGCCAGGGGCGACCATTCGGGACTTCGTCCGTGGCCACGACGTGATCGGCTATATAACCGTTAGTAGCCGCCAACTCGACGACTTTGGCCATCACTTGTGCCGGATAACCTGAGCACGAACCTATTTTGAGGCCTTGTTCACGCAAGGCTGCGATGGTTTCCAATGCCCCGGGAATCAGTGACGAATGCTCGGCTATTTTTTCGATCTGCAGCGGCATAAAGCGCTCGTAGATCGCGGTGACGTCTTCGTCGGTCGGCGCATGGCCGAATATCTTTTTATAGCGCTCGCTGATCTGCGGCTGGTCACATAGGGTACGAATGTGGTCCCACTTGCCCATGCCCATCGGTCCTCGTGCTTCTTCAATTGAAACGTGCACGTCGAATTCGGCAAAGGCTTCGACAAAAATCTGTGTCGGCGCAAACGAGCCAAAATCGACCACAGTACCCGCCCAGTCGAGGATGGCAGCTTGAAGCTTGCAGGGGTTCGTGTAGTTCATGTCGGTAAGTCCTGTGTGAGCGGGCGGTGCCGTTCGGAAAAAAGATGACTTGCACATAGGCAATGCGATTAGAAGTGCTGCACTTCCATTTCTTGTAAAACCTCGCCAATAGCGTTCACGGCCGCCTGCATATCGTCCTGACTGACGTGGCCGATGCAGCCCACACGGAAAGTCTCGACCTCGGTTAATTTGCCCGGATAGAGGATGAAACCTTTGGCTTTGACGCGTTCGTAGAATGATTTGAATTGATAGCGCGAATCTTGTGGGGCGTGAAAGGTGACGATAATCGGCGCCTGAATCGCTTCGGGCAGGAAGCTGCGTATGCCGAGTCTGGCCATGCCGTCGAGCAGCGTCTGGCAGTTATTGGCATAGCGTTTGAAACGCCCGGGCAAACCCCCTTCTTCGTGGTATTGCACCAGCGCTTCGTGCAAGGCGGCCACCACGTGGGTGGGTGGGGTAAAGCGCCATTGCCCGGTTTTCGCCATATAGGCTTGTTGGTCGTGCAAGTCCATCGCCAATGAGTGCGAATGACCGGCAGCATTGGCGAGTGAAGTTTTGCGAGCAAAGACAAAGCCCATCCCGGGGACACCTTCCAGGCATTTACCGGAGGCAGCAATCAGTGCGTCGAAGGGGATTTTTTGTGCGTCGATGGGCAAGGCGCCAAAGGAGCTCATGGCGTCGATGATCAGGCCTTTACCCTGGTGAGCGACGACAGCAGAAATGTCTGCAAGCGGGTTAAGCATCCCCGTGCTGGTTTCACAGTGGATCACTGCCACATGAGTGATGCTTGGGTTTGCCCGTAACAGGCGTTCAACGTCGCTGGCCGTGGTGGGTTGGTCTTCTACCGTTTCAAAGGTGCTGAAGCGACGGCCCAGTACCTCACAGATATTTGCCAGGCGTTTCCCGTATGCGCCATTAATCAGTACCAATACATGACCATCGCGTGGCACCAATGTGCCGATGGCCGCTTCGACCGCGAAGGTGCCGCTGCCTTGTAAGGGCACGCAGTGATGGCTGTCTGCGGCGTTAATGATGGCGGATAACTGCTGACACACATGGGCCGTCAATTGGTTGAAGCCGTCATCCCATGATCCCCAGTCGACCATCATGGCGCGGCGTGTCCGGGCCGAGGTTGTCAGCGGGCCAGGGGTCAGCAGGATCGGCGCTACAGTGCTCATTCGTGGTTCCTCAAACGCGGGGATAGCTACTGAATACACGGCATAAATTGCAGTTTGAGTTGATATCAATCAAATTGTTTGTTGTTATGCCAGCCATCAGCGAGGCTTATAGATATGAATTTGTTTCAATTGCGCGCTTTTGACGCTGTTGCGCGCGAAGGCAGTTTTACCCGCGCAGCTGCCCGTCTGTTTATCAGTCAGCCCGCTGTCACCGGGCATGTCAAAGCGCTTGAAGAGCATTACCAGATCACCTTGCTCAGGCGAACGGCTCGGCGGGTGGAGTTGACCGAAGAAGGCACAAAACTGGCCGCTATTACTCGCGCCATGTTTGGTCTGGTGGATGAAGCGCAGGTGATGCTTGAGGCCAATCGCCAGTTACTCACAGGGCGGCTTGAAGTCGCTGCCGATGGGCCGCACCTTGTGATGCCCTTGTTGGCCAGACTGCGGGAGCAATACCCTGGGGTCACCGTCAATTTACGTTTGGGCAATGCACAGGAGACATTGGCTGCGCTGCTTTGCGAGCATGTTGATGTGGCTGTTCTGACCGAAGTCGAGCCGCGTCAAGGATTAACGCTTCAGCTACTGGAGGCGTCTCGCGTGTGCGTGCTCGTCCCTGTGGGTCATACCTGGCTGTCGCTGGAGGAGGGCATTGATATTGGGCAATTGCACCAGGAAATTATGGTGTTACGTGAACCTACTTCCATCACCCGCCGCACATTCGATAGTGCTTGCGCCCAGGCAGGCGTCAAGCCCAGGGTCCTGCTTGAACTGGACAGCCGCGAAGCGGTTACTGAAGCCGTGGCTGCCCAGTTGGGTATTGGAATTGTATCGTCGGCTGAAACCAGCCCTGACCCTCGTGTCAGGGCCGTGCAGATAAAAGGTGAGGGTTTGATCAATCGGCACATGCTCGGTTGCATGGAGCGCCGTGCAGAGTTGCGATTGATCAAAACATTTATGGCGCTGGGGCAATGATGTAAATCACGGCCTTGAAGTTATTATTCACCCCATATGGCGGCGGGTTGATCCCTGTGGTAATCATAAAAACCTTGTAGTTCCCAAGTGTTACCCCTTCTTTCGAACGCTGCCCGCCAGGCGCCTCTGCCTGTGCCAGGATCTAGCTGAGCCATGTCGTACCAGTAATAACCGCGAATTTTCTTGGTCGTTACCCTGCCTGCACGGATATCTTCCATCACTTCATTAACTTTGGTTCTCGCCGCCTCCGGGAAATTTTCATAAGCCATCTGTGTATCGGCCAGCGCACTGGTTTCAACCCTAAATGTGTTTTCAATGGCTGATGTTGCGGAGGTTGCAGAAGTGTCAACCGTCTCAGGCGTTTGAGTCGAGCCGGTCACTTTATGGGTTGTTGTTTTAGTCAAAGCTTGCGTTTCAAAGGGCTCGGTGTATTTCGTAAGCGTATTGAAAAAATGGTTGACGTCCTCTTTGCTGGTGACTTGAAGTTTCGGCTGTTTGATTCCTTTGTTGACGATGAAGTACGGCAGCTGTTTGCTTCGGATTTCCGTTAACAGGCCCAGTTTGTTCCGGGCGCTCATTTCCTCTCGGAAAATCTGGCGTTGTAACTGTCGATGCTCAGCCTGGTGTTGAGGCACTGCAAGATAATCATTGATTGCCTGAAGGCTGGCCTGTGTAGCCGTTTCAGGCAGTTGAAGCTGGGTGACGAGTGCCTGTGTACTTTTGGCTTCAGTAGCGTTCTTTAATTCTTCTTGATCGCGTATTAATTTACCGAGCTCTGTTTTGCTTTTTCCGCTTTGGCCGGTGAGTACAATGACCTTCGCGCCAGAAATTTTGTCGTTCAAAATGCCCATTTCGAAATTAAAATTACCGCTCTTATCAATAAACGTATTTTTAAGCGGGAGGGCCAAGTCAAATAGTTTGATTCGACTTTCATCTGCAATGTCTACATCCGGTAGTTCGGCTTTGATTTTTTTAGTCAGGTAGTCAACGGCATGCCACACATCATATTTGTAAATTAAATTTCTATGGCTTGGCTCATGTGCAGTGAAGCGTGTTCGGCCCTGATTAAGGTCGCTGATTAATTGGCGAAAACGCTCAATGCTGCGGGTATCGAATTGCGCCATGCTTTCTTCAAGCAAGCGGGTGACCAGCTCGTCGGGCATTGAATCAATCAGGTCCCTTGCCGCTTGCACAGTACCGGCACTTCGTCGCATCGGTTTGGCCAATATGCCTTCCAACAGTGCACTGCGTGTCTTCTGCTCGGGGGTTTGCGGTGTTCGTCCCAATACGCCGCCCATACCTCCTCGGGTATGGTGCTCCAGAGGTTTGAGTCGCCATGCCCCATTTTCTCGAAAAAGTTCGCGCGCAACGCCGAGACCTCCATGTTTTGTGGGGTGATAAATAATCCGTTTGCCGCCAACGGGTACGCGGCTTAAAAACCAGTCTGCTCCTGCCTTCACATACTGATGAAGCCCGTTTCGTTCTTGATAAATACCGTTTTCGAGAGGGATAGGGTCTTTGGGAAGCCACTGTTTCGTATCCACCCGGTAAGGCTTTAACTGCGGATCGGTCATGTTGACCAAGCGAGAAAGTGGGGGGCGTGTTTTTCTACGCCGACCTCTGACCTTGGCCATGATCAGATCCTGACCCGCTTCAGCCAGTACTTCCCCCAGGCCACTGATAAAATCCTTGGCCCATTGGCTGAAACTGCCCCCTTCATCCTGGATTGCTGAAATCGCAGCGCCCCCAGCCATCACGGGCAAGATAGAACGTGCCAAAATTCCACCCAGCCGGCCTGTGGGGTACAACGAAAATACACCTGTGATTAAGGTGACCCCCCGGATGCGACCTTCTTGAGCCGCGGAGCTGTTACGTTCGGCGTTGGTCACGGTCAGTACATCTGCGGTTTGCAGTGCGTGAGCTAACTGGGTCTCGTGCAGCGTTTTAAACAGATCACCCTCAACCACGGCGCTGACCATTTTTATCGCCAAGTCAGCTTCGAACCGCCTTTTTGCGGCATAGAAAATAGATTGAGTAACGGTTTTTAATTTCTCGCCAAATGAGAGTGAGTCCGGCGACCGTGTCAGGCTGATCAATGGCTCGGCCTGTTCAGTCAAAGGCAAATGCGAAATCATCCAGCGGGCCATTTCAGGTGTTGCAGTCAGTGCGTGTGCCACGCTGGCGCGCAGTCCTCGGGTGTTTTGGGCTTCAACCGTTCTGAACATCTTGCCGTCCGGGGCGTGCGGTGTGTACAGGGTCAGTGAAGGTCGGCTGGGCACACTGGCTACGCCAAACCCGATCAGGTCCTTGATGACGCTGGCGCCATATTTAAATTGGTGGACAACCACCTCGTGCCCATTGACTTTGTTTCGTCCAAGCGGGGAGGGACTGTCCAGTGCTGCCAGCACCAGATTCAATTCGGTATTGTCCCGGTTGTAGATCAGGTCACCCGAGATATGCGCTGACCACAGTTGAGCCCGCATCTGTTTCTCTTTGAGGGACATCCATTCGGCCTGACGTTCTCGGGCCAGTGACGGCAGAGTGTAGGCCAGGCGAGCCCCGACATTGGCGCGCTCGATGATGTCGACAATCTGCTCAAAACTCAGTGGCCCTTCTATGCTTGGGTGCAAGGCATTGCGTTCGTCCGGTGTCAGGTTTGACATCGCCCATTCAGTCATGGATCGCAGGTCTTGAAAGAATGTTGGAACCGAGTGCAAAGCCACACCTGAATCAAAGGGAGAGCTGCCTTTGGGCGCATGGGGGTCAATTATGTTTTTTTCGATGCCCACTAATATTTGGTCCGGGTCTGCCGGGTCATATTTTTCAGCGATCAGGCGCGTCAATAATGTTCGGGTCCATTGGCGAAGGGCATCAGGGGTCCCTAGCATCACGGGGTCTGGTGGCAGTGTCGAATGGGCCTGCACACTGCTGTGCAGGTCCTGAACCGCTTTCCACCAGGCCAAACGGTCTGCACCTGTGACGTAGGTATTGGCATTTAACCAGTCATTTTGTTTTTTCTGACTCAGGCGCAATTCGCGTTCGTCCATGGCGCCTGCCAAATCGAGCCGGGTGCCGATGTCTGCAGCGGCATCCAGTCGAACCACCCACGTGTGGATGTCTTCTTCTGTTTGCGGACCCTGCAATAACACGTGGTTGATGGCTGCTTTTTGCTCTTTACGCAAGTCGTTGACCAGGCAGGTGAGGAAGTTATCTGTCAGGGGCGCGATGTGCACCTGATCTTGATCATCACCGTCTTGCGTAAGGTCGATTTTCAGCTCATTCAGATGTGTGTATACCTCCAATGCTTCACCCAGCCTGTACAGCAGCGCCTGGCCCGACTCGTCATCATGCTGTGTAAACACGACCGCACAGGGTATGGGAACGCTAAACCCCCAACCCTCTGGTGTATGGCTCAAGCGATAAACCCCTGGTCGTATACTGGCCGTCATTTCTTTGCGCAGATGTGCGTCGGGGGCTGACAGCGCATAGTCCGTGACCGCTTTGTGCATATCCGGGCTCAACGCCGTATCTAACAGGTGAAGATCTACCTGAGCCCTTAGTTGGCTACTGAATTGAAGCGCTAGCCACTCGCTGACACTGCGCTCCTGACTGTACTCAGCAGGTGAATCCCAGAAATCGTTAAATGCCCTCTCGACGTGTCGTTGATATGACACAGCAAGCGTTGTGACTAACAACCGCTCGAGTTTTATTTTTGCGCCATTGCTGTTAAGCACCGCTGGAACCTGCGTTATGTCACCTTGAGTATGAACAAGCTCGATGTCGTCCAAATTGAGGAAAAGGGTGCGTGTATCCAAATGGCCGGCAATTGCGTGCCAAAACAGTGTGATCAGGGGGACGGATTGCGTCACCGTACGTTTGTTCGCTTGGTCTTCGGGGTCATTCTTGAAAGTGCGCAGTGATAGTTCACTTGCGTTCAAGTCCTGACCCATTGAGGGGAATGTGGTCTTGAGCCAGTCATTCAGGTGCTGCGTAGCAATGTCCGAGGGCCGGGCAAATTCATTGTTCAAACGCAGCATCAATTGTTGTGAAGCGCTTACTTTTTCCGTATGTACGGTGGTTTCGTCCACCGCGCCATCAGCCTGCAAGGCGCCTTTACCATTACCGTTAGGGAGCTTAATCAAAGGGTTTGAGTAGATATCTCCAAGGAATACTTCCAGTAACGTTAACAGCGATCGAGAGGTGCCCTGTGTGAAAAATGCAACTCGAAAGGCCCGCCCTGTAGCCGGGTCGAAAACTCCACGGGCCACAAATAGCTCGAAAGCTGCACTGGCCAAAACACCCGACCATTTATAAGAGTAAGTCCTGGCCCCCGGGGTTGCGGCAATCAATTGTGCGGTGTTGCTCGCATGTGTATGACTCGGCCAGTGCAAGTGCCCGACCTCGGCACTTAACTCATCAAAAACCTGTTGAATGGTTCGACCGTCGCCAAAGCTGCGATGCAGCTCAAAATCGAACAGCATGTTCAGCATTAAATGTGCGGTAGCCCAGCTGGTTTGGGTGCGGATCAGCGTCATCTGCCGATCAATCATCGCTTCAGGTATCGATGCGCCTGTCTGATAGTGACTGGACATCCAGAGCACGAACTCTTTGCAAAAGCACCATTGCTCCATGACTTGGCTAGCAAACTCCTGGGAGTCATGCCCCAACCCTTTTAGTCCGGATAGATCTCCGTAAACACCGCCAGTCAGCACGTGTTGCAAGCCGTGACCAAATTCGTGAAGCACCATTCGCAACTGAGTGTATTCAAGCAGACAAGGTGTATGCGTCGTACCGGGTGTGAATGTGAAACGCATGACGGCAATCGGCAATCGAATTTGCCCTTCTGCGGTCAGACGGCGATTTCGCAAACCCAGTGTGGTAACGGATGCGTCACTCACTGCTCGTTGGTAGGGGTCTATGAACAAATAGCCGATAGCCTCGCCATGCTCACGGACTTCGATAAGGCGTACATCCTCTTGCCAGGGTTCAAAATCCGAACGTTCAAGCAGCTCGATGCCGAACATGATTTGTGCAAATTGATATAACCGGTTCAGAACAGTGTCGAGGGCAAAGTATTCGCTTAGCGCTTCTGGGGATACGGCGTGTTGCTGACGGATCTTTTCTGCCAGGAATTCATAGTCCCAAGGTTGTACATCGGTAATGCCGTGCAGGGGCGCTAACTGATGAAGCTGCATGGACTCATTGTCAAAAATACGCCTCTGTTCCTTTAGGATATTGCGCATAAACGTCAGCACTTGATCAGGAGTCTCGGCCATCTGTTCCTCGAGGGCCAAGTGAGCGAAGTTGTCATACCCCAGCAAGTTGGCTAGTTCATGGCGATCAGTCAGGAGTAAAGCCATCTCATCAGCTTCCACAAAGGGTGGGTCAGGAAGTGTTGCGGTCAAGGTTGTTGAATGATGGGCCATCCATAACGCTTGTCTTAACGGTCGATGTTCGGCATGCAGCATGCACGAGCGAAATAGTTCATCACTCAGGTTGATCCACCAGCCTTCAATGTTCTTCTGCTGGGCGTATGCCGCCATACGCATTTTGATTGGTTGTGGGAGGCCGCCCAGCAGCAATTCGTCTTTGATGTGCAGGCCCCTGGTCTGACGGGTTTGCTCAGCGTGAAATTTGATCGCCGTTTCGCGCGCCTGAATGTCTGCTTTTAACTCGACCACCCGGCGCAATTGAATGGCTGGAAGGTGGATGCCTGTAGATCGAAATTCACGCGCTTTTTGTTGCAATACCCTTTGGCGCGCGCTATCGAACAGGGCCGCTGCCGGGCTGTTGGCGAGGTTCTCATACAAAACCGATAATTCCCGATTCTGTGCCAGTTCTGTTTTGTAGGTTGTCAGTTGTTGTGTGCTGTGTTTTGCAGCCATTAGCCACGTATCGTGGGTAGTCACCGAGCTGATTAAATCGATCAAATGCAACGTTTCATCAAGCCGCGCTTTCACATCATCCATCGCCAGCACCAGATCGTCCCATGTGGCTAAAGGCGTCTGGCTTGAAATAATTTCAGCGACTTTCGTGCGGCTGTCGGCAAGGATTTTTTCGATGGCAGGCGCCAGATGCTCTGCGCGAACAGTGGCAAATGGCGGTAAGTCATAAGAAGACAATAGTGGGTTGTAGGCTTGCATGATCTCTTCCTGAGACGGGTGCGGAGCGAACAACTTAGTGAGGTCAGTGACAGGCTAGGGCGTATAAAGTTATCGCCCGACATCAAATTGCGGCCGGCTGATCGGAATTTTTGGTCGATTGACGGCACCTTGCTGTATAAACTTGCGCCCATTGGGCGGTGAACACGCCACGACACAGCAGATTGAGAGAGTAAGCATGGGCGCACAGTGGAAGGTTAAACACAAAGCAGACGCCGCCAACAGCCGCGGCAAGATCTTTGGCAAACTGGCCAAGGAACTGACGGTTGCTGCGCGCAATGGCGCAGACCCGGACATGAACTCGCACTTGCGTCTGGTGTATGAGCAAGCCAAAAAGGCTTCGATGCCTGCTGACACCATCAAGCGTGCGATCAATAAAGGCGCGGGTATCGGTACTGAAGCCGTGCAATACCATCGCGTGACCTATGAAGGTTTTGCCCCGCATCAAGTGCCTCTGATCATTGAGTGCCTGACCGATAACATCAACCGCACCGTCGCTGAGATTCGCGTTGCCTTCCGTAAAGGCCAGTTGGGTGCTTCGGGCTCGGTGGCTTGGGATTTCAACCATGTGGGCATGATTGAAGCGAAGCCAGAAACCCCGGACGCCGATCCTGAGATGGCAGCGATTGAAGCGGGCGCTCAGGATTTTGAGGAGGGCGAGGAAGAAGGTACAACGTTGTTCATCACCGAGCCTACAGACCTCGATGCTGTGCAAAAGGCGTTGCCAGAACAGGGTTTCATCGTGTTGTCGGCCAAACTGGGTTACTTGCCAAAAAATCCGGTGAGTGGTTTGAGTGATGAGCAGATGGCCGAAGTTCAAGAGTTTCTGGCCAAACTTGAAGAGCAAGATGACGTGCAGGAAATGTTTGTGTCGCTGGCATAAACCTAAAGAAGTCATGAGCAGTATTTGACTCTGTAGCCCCTGCGGCAGGGGCTACAGAGTTAGCACCGCCTTTAAGGCAACCGCTGTAAAACCTCTGTAAATCCTGGGCGTTCCAGTACCTCAGGCTGCATGCAGCGTTTGTGCAGATCTTCCAGTATGCCTCGCCCTTGATCGCTCAAGCCTGAGTCGATTCTTTGCAGCAGTTCACCCAGTAAAACCCCGAATGCACGGACTTCAATGCGTTGCAGGGCGCGGCTCTGCTGGCTGTCGTCGGTGGCATGGAAGCACGCGGCACCAAAGTCCCCCAATACGCAGTCACCCTCAGCGTTGAACAAAATGTTGTGCGCATACAAGTCACCATGACAAATGCCTCGGGCATGCAGATGGTTGGCTGCTGAGGCAATGCCGCGGGCTATGCGTAATGCGCAGTTGTAAGTGAAGCGTGTGCTCTCGGCGTATTCGTCGCGACTGCAGCTGTCGAAGCTGGGCAGGTCTGCCAGGTTGCTGAAAGACGGGGCGATGAGTTCCATCACCAGACCCGCCTGATTATCGGGATGGCCTGCGACGCGACCCAGCACTTTGATCAGATTCGGATGCTCGCCAGCGGCAATGCAGGCATTCATTTCATTAAGCGGAGAGCCGTCGCTGGTGATGCTGCTTTTGTACAGCTTTACCGCAACAGACTGTGGGGCTTGGCCGGGGCGGTTCCAGCGAGCTTGATGGATGATGCCGGACGCGCCTTCGCCCAGTTTATGTTCGAGCTCAAGCTGCGACCATGGGATGTCAGGGGTGTTGTCGGCTGGGCGCAGCGTGCTGGCGTCGTCGTTCAGCGGGTTCCCTGCATAAGCCAGCCAGCTCAAGGCGGGTAGCATCAGGACGATTTCAGGCAACTCGGTGAACTGGTTGGCGGCTAGCCGAATCAACTCCAGACGCTGGCAGTCAATCAAATTCTGCGGCAGATCGCGCAAGCGATTACCTGCCAGCATCAACTTTTGCAGCAGTGGGCGCTGACCCAACTCTTCGGGTAATTGGCTGATGCAATTGTCTGTCAGGATCAACCAGCGCAAAAGCGGTGGCAGCGCTTCGCCGGGCACGCTCGCTATCTGGTTGGCTTTGAAGCCAATCATGCTCAGTTGTGCGCATTGCCCCAGGCATGCGGGGAGTTCAGTGAAGTGATTGTCCGAGCAAAACAGGATGCGCAAACGGGTCAGGCGGTGAAGGTCGTCGGGCAGGCGGGTGAGGGCGTTGCCACTCAAGTTGAGAATTTCCAGCGAGTCTGCCAACTGGAAAATTTCCTGTGGAAACTCAGTCAGCCCGCACGATAGGTCTAGACGGGTGAGGCCTGCCAATTGGCCAGCCCGCAGTTTTGCGAGGGTATCCATAAACAGGCTTTTAATACTCTTGAAAATGGGCAGTCAGTGGGGCCGTCTAAATGCTAAATTTCAGGGCCCCGCTTATTGGGCTTAGCGCAGTTCGCGGACCATGCTCGACAGTGTGCTCAGTACGTCTTTGCCCAGTTGGCTCGAGCGTTTGCCTGACCACCCTGATTGGAGGTTGGGGGCATCGTTATTGTCTTTGAACGGCATTTCGAGGGTCAACGACAGGCAGTCAAATCGCTGGCCGACGCTGTTGCAGGCCAACGACATATTGGCTTGGCCGGGTTCATCGCGGGTGTAACCGTGAAGGGTTTGGAAGTCCGGGGTCTGTTGGCTCAGGTGCGAACGAAAGCGCTCTTCGAGGTTCGCCAAGCGTTCGGTGTAGCCAGGATTACCTTCGCAGCCCGCCGTGAATACATAGGGGATTTCTTCGTCGCCGTGGATATCCAAAAACACGTCAACACCGAATCTGTTCATTTGCTCAAGGGCGAAAAACACTTCCGGGCTGACAGCCGGGTCAGTGTTTTGCCACGCGCGGTTCAGATCCTGGCCATTGGCATTGGTCCGCAAGTGTCCGTGGAATGCGCCGTCCGGGTTCATATTAGGGATCAAGTAGAGGTCGGCGTAATCCAGCAGCTTACGCAGTTGCGGATCACTGCCTTGCTCCAGACGGTCGATAATCCCCTCCATAAACCATTCGGCCATGTGCTCGCCGGGATGCTGCTGGGCAATGATCCAGATTTTGCGCTTGTGACTGGCGCCCGTGCCCTTGCGCAGCAACTGGATAGCACGGCCTTCCACACTTTTGCCGGTGCTTAACACGCTGCAGCCGGCCTGAGGCCGGGTGGCGCGCGCGATCAATTGGTCATGGCGCTCGCGGCTGTAGGGTTCGAAGTAGGCAAACCACACCTGCGGGTGCTCGGCTTCAATATGGAAATTAAGCGATGTGCCGTCGAATGTTGTAGGCACGCGGAACCAATGCTCATGATCGTAAGAAGCCACGGCTTGATAGCCATCCCAGGCTCTGTTGTAGGAGGACTGGCTGGCATTGCTTAACTGGAAATGATGAGTCTGACCGGGTGTCAGGCCGTCCACTTTAAAGTGGAACCACTGGAAATGCGGGCTACGGGTATCTGGCTTGATCGCTAGAGTTATGCCCAGCGGATTGCTGGCATCCAGTACCTGAATATTGCCGCTGTCAAAGTCACTGCTGATTTGAACGGAAGAGGGCGCCACGGTCATCATCAAAATTCCGGAATCTGATCATTATTGGCGCTACTTTACATCGCAATGGCGACTAGCCAATACGGAATTTTGGAGTTAGCTAGGTAGGAAAATGCACAGCCAGAAGGGGGCGTCATCCCTGACGCGGCGCAAGAATAGTTAACTTGCGATTGATTCTCAAGTGCTAAATCGCCATTACCACCATAGTCGGGATCTTCAGGCTTTCGTTAGTCGATGTTCTTTTGCTATTATCGCCCGCATTGTAGTGGTCACCCAGAATGACTGCACACCTGACTTCATTAGCCTGAAGCACGCTGAGCCAGATAACTGGCCACAAAAAAAAGACCCGGCCATGAGCCGGGTCAAATAACCGTGATTAGCCTGATGAGGAGGTAATTCAAAAAACCGACCTAAGGTCTTTTGAATTATCGGCTGATCTCGCGACCAGTTGAGTGCAATAATAATCATTCCTATTTGAAGGTCAACTGTTTTTCTCGCGCCCTCTCTATTTTTTACTCCCCCTCCCCGAATTTCTATGCCCAGCAATCAGCACCTGCCTGTGTGCATGACGCCAAATAAATCGTTATCGCGCGTCCAGAGCCCTGTCCAGCAACATCTTGGCATTTTCAACAAAGTGAGCCACCCCAAGAAAAAGGTCGCGCTGAGCACCTTGTTGACTCTCGGCACCGCCTAGCGCCACAGCGATGGCACATCGCAGGTAATCGCACGCATTGACCAAGGCTTCTTCATGGCTTAAATCGCTACGGACCACGAAGATTTTTTTCTCCAGACACTGCTGGGAAATAGCTGGTTTCAAATAATAATCGAGTGCCCGCTGGCTGGCGGCACTGTCTTTCAAGGCTTCAAGCTCGATATCGGTGTCGTTATCCGGTGCGATTTTTGTTATCGGAGTCATGATTTACCTGCGTTTATGAGATTAATCGAATTAACCAAACCCAGAATAATACGCAAAGTATTTTCATGTCTAAAATAAATAATACGCAATGTGTATTGTTGCCTGAATTTCAACCCGTATTGTTCGGCAGATGGATAAATGGATCGCTTTAGTCAGACTCAAATTGCGTGAGCTTAGACTCACGCAGGAAAAACTCGCAGAGCGCGTCGGGGCTTCCCAGGGCGGCGTCGGGCATTGGCTCAATAAACGTCGTGAGCCTGACCTCGAAACGATGAACAAAGTGCTGAAAGCCCTGGGGCTGGAGCACCTTGAAGTCGCTATCGTGGTTCGCGAGCGCAGCGAAAACGTCGATGACTCAGCGGCCAATGAGCACATCTATGACATAACTTCGGCATTTCGTTACCCCGTCAGAGAGTGGGCATTGGCAGAGCAGGTCAGCGAGCCATCGGCTAATCAGGCTTATCCGGCGGGGATGGTGTTTGAGGTCACGGATCATTACGCCAAAGGGGCGGCATTCTGGCTGCAAGTGACGGGGGATGCCATGACGGCACCGGTGGGTATCAGCGTTGCTCAAGGCATGATGATATTGGTTGATCCGGACATCAGTGCCGAGCCCGGAAAAATGGTGATTGCACGTGTTCCCGGGATAGAGGAAGCGACCTTTCGCCAATTGATTGAAGAAAGTGGTCAGCGTTATTTAAAACCGCTGAATCCAACCTATCCCAAAACGGTTTTTGATCAGGATTGCCGGATTATTGGTGTGGTTGTGCAGGCCACCTACAAATTTTGACCCGGTTTTTTGCCAAGACTGAGAAAAGCGGAGCCGGATTACCGGCTCCGTCTTTTTCAGCCGTCACTCCAGCGCGACCAGCACGCTGCCTTCGTTGACCATTTCACCTTCCTGGCAAAACAAAGATTTCACCACCCCGTCGCGAGGTGATCGCAGGCTGTGTTCCATTTTCATGGCTTCGAGCACCACCAGTGCGGCGCCCGCTGCAACGGCCTGCCCGGGCGCAACTAAAACACGAACAACGCTGCCATTCATGGGGGCGCTTAGCCCTCCCTGTGAGTCGTGACTGCCGCTAGCGGTAATAACCGGATCGAAGGGTGTCACCGTGTGCAACTCACCTTCCCAGTAAAAGTACAGGGTATCCTCACGACGTATGGCCAAATGCCTGCGTTGCACGCCGTCTTCTTCAATGATCAGTTGCTCATGGTGCATAGCAGTCGAGGGTGCGGTCAGTGTGACGATCTGACGTTCGCCATTTGACTCCAGAGCCAGCAGTGTCTGTGAAGGCAAGCCGCAGCGCAGGCCGCAAGCTATCGCCCATGGAGAGGCGGGGTCGTCAGCGCGTATGTCTGGCGTGAGGCTTTGCCTGAACGCTTCGCCCGCCGCAGTCCAAAAAGCAGTCGGTAATGCTTGCGGCGCAGGCAACAATTGTTGCTGATAACGCGGGATAAAATCAGTGTCCAGTTCGGCGGCTGCGAAAGCTGGGTGCGCAATGATGCGGCGTAAAAAACTCAGGTTGGTTTTCAGGCCGCCAATGGCAAATTCATTGAGCATTGCCAATAGCCGTAGGCGAGCTTGCTCACGGTCTTCGCCCCAAGCGATCAGTTTGCCCAGCATGGGGTCATAAAAGGGTGATACCTCGTCACCCTCGCTAACCCCGCTGTCGACACGTCGTCCTGTGCCCGCGGCCGACTCGCGGTAAACCCGCAAACGTCCGGTCTGCGGCAGAAAGTCATTGCCCGGATCTTCGGCATACAGCCTTACTTCTATGGCATGGCCGCGCAAGGGGACTTCAGCCTGAGTGATGGGAAGCGGTTCCCCACGCGCGACGCGAATTTGCCACGCGACCAGATCCAGTCCGGTGATGGCTTCGGTCACCGGGTGCTCGACTTGCAGGCGCGTGTTCATTTCCATAAAGAAGAAATCCCCGCGTGCGTCGAGCAAAAATTCCACCGTGCCTGCGCCGACATAGCCGATGGCTTGTGCCGCGCGCACGGCGGACTCGCCCATGGCTTGACGCTGCGCGGCGCTTAGACCGGGAGCGGGGGCTTCCTCTACGACCTTTTGATGGCGGCGCTGAATCGAGCAATCACGCTCGTTGAGGTAGAGGCAATTACCGTGTTGGTCGGCAAACACCTGAATTTCGACATGACGAGGTTTGAGCACATATTTTTCCACCAGCATGCGCGCATCGCCAAACGAGGACAGTGCTTCACGTTGAGCAGACGCCAACGCCTCGGCCAGTTGGGTGACATTCTCGACCACTTTCATGCCTTTGCCGCCGCCGCCTGCCGTGGCCTTGAGCAACACCGGGTAACCAATGCGCTCAGCCGCAAGGCGGAAGGTCTCAAGGTCTTGGTCTTCGCCGTGATAACCCGGCACCAGAGGCACGCCTGCGAGTTCCATCAAGGCTTTGGCGGCGGATTTACTGCCCATGGCTTCGATAGCCGAGGCGGGCGGGCCAAGAAAGATCAATCCGGCTGCCTCAATGGCACGTGCAAATCCTGCATTTTCGGATAAAAAGCCGTAACCGGGGTGAATGGCCTGCGCCCCGCTGGCCTTGGCCGCAGCGATGATCTTGTCAATTTTCAGGTAGCTGTCAGCGGCTTTGCTACCGCCCAGGTTTACGCACAAGTCGGCTTCACGGCAGTGCCTGGCATCGCGATCCGTGGCGCTGTGAACGGCCACAGTAGTGAGGCCCAGCTCCTTTGCAGTACGCATCACACGGCAGGCAATTTCGCCGCGGTTAGCGACCAATATCGAGCTCAGGAGAGGTGTGCTCAAGGTCGTACCTCCTGGGGTGAGGCTGCATGTTGCCAAGTGGGTGCGCGTTTTTGCAGAAAGGCGCGCAAGCCTTCCTGGCCCTCTGGGCTGACCCTGATTCTGGCAATGGCATTCTCGCAGTAGCGACGTATGGCTGTGGTCGGCGCGCCATGACTGACTTCGCGCAACACGTCCTTGCAGGAGCGCATGGCCTGCGGGCTATTGAGCAACAGGTTGTCGATCCATTGAGCGATGTGTTGTTCAAGCTCGCTCGCGGGGTAGCACTCAGAGAGCAAACCCAGCTCGCGAGCACGTTCACCGCTGAAACGTTCAGCTGTCAGGGCATAACGGCGTGCAGCACGTTCGCCAATGGCTTGCACCACAAAAGGGCTGATGACGGCGGGTGCCAAGCCAATCCGGACTTCGGACAAACAGAACTGCGCATCCTCGGCGCCTATGGCCATGTCGCAGGCGCTGATCAGACCCAGCGCTCCGCCGTAGGCCGCGCCTTGAACCACTGCCAGTGTCGGGATTTTGAGTTTGGCCAGGTTGTACATCAGTTCAGCCAAGTGCCTGGCATCATCGAGATTGGTGTGATAATCCAGTTCGGCCGATTGCTGCATCCAGGCCAGGTCGGCACCGGCGCTAAAATGCTTGCCGCGTCCGCGCAACACCAGAAAACGCAGGCGGGGATCGCTTTGTACGGCGTCCAGCGCGAGGATCAGTTCGCGGATCATTTCAGCATTGAAGGCATTGTTTTTAGGCGCGCGACTCAACCACAAGGTGGCAAAACCCCGGGGGTCGGTGTGCAGTTCGAGGGTGGTGAATTCGATCATGTCCGTCAGTCCTTAATGGCTGGGGTGTGAAGCAAAGGCGCAGTGCAACTCACATGCGAAACACACCGAAGCGGGTGGGTTCTATCGGTGCGTTCAATGCGGCCGACAAACCCAGTGCCAAAACGTCGCGGGTTTGCGCGGGGTCGATGACGCCGTCATCCCACAATCGGGCGCTGGAGTAGTAGGGGTGCCCTTGACGTTCGTACTGATCAAGGATGGGCTGCTTGATCTGCGCCTCATCTTCGTCAGTAAACAGCAGGCCATTGCGTTCGGCCTGTTCACGTTTGACCTGCACAAGCACCCCGGCGGCTTGCTCTGCGCCCATCACGCCAATCCGTGCGTTTGGCCACATCCATAAAAAACGCGGATCATAGGCGCGTCCGCACATGCCGTAGTTACCAGCGCCAAAACTGCCGCCAATGATTACCGTGAACTTCGGCACCTTGGCGCACGCTACGGCGGCCACCAGTTTGGCCCCGTGTTTGGCGATCCCGCCGGCTTCGTACTTTTGCCCGACCATGAACCCCGTGATGTTTTGCAGGAATATCAAGGGAATGCCGCGCTGGCACGCCAGCTCAATAAAATGCGCGCCTTTTTGTGCGGCCTCCGCAAACAGAATGCCGTTGTTCGCCAGTATCGCCACTGGATAGCCGTGCAAGTGCGCAAAACCACACACGAGCGTGGTGCCGAACAGGGCTTTGAATTCATCAAACACCGAGCCATCCACCAGTCGTGCAATGACTTCACGAACATCGAAGGGCTGTTTGGCCTGCGCCGGAATGATGCCGTACAGTTCATCCAGGTTGTACAAAGGCGCCAAGGTTTTGCGTTGCTGCAGGTGGCCCAGTTTTCGCCAGTTCAGATTGGCAATGCAGCGCCGGGCCAGCGCCAGTGCGTGTTCATCGCTGTCGGCGTAATGGTCGGCTACCCCTGACACCTTGCAGTGCACATCGGCCCCCCCGAGGTCTTCAGCGCTGACCACTTCACCGGTGGCCGCTTTCACCAGCGGCGGCCCGGCGAGGAAGATAGTGGCTTGCTGGCGCACCATGATCGCTTCGTCCGCCATCGCAGGCACATAGGCCCCGCCCGCCGTACATGAACCCATGACCACGGCTATTTGCGGGATGCCCGCGGCACTCATGTTGGCCTGATTGAAAAAGATTCGCCCAAAATGCTCACGGTCCGGGAATACTTCATCCTGACGCGGCAAGTTGGCTCCGCCCGAATCCACCAGGTAGATGCAGGGCAGGCGGTTTTGTTCAGCTATGGTCTGCGCCCGCAGGTGCTTTTTGACAGTTAAGGGATAGTAAGACCCACCTTTGACGGTGGCGTCATTGGCCACAATCATGCATTCGACGCCTTCGACCCGACCTATGCCTGCGATTATTCCGGCGGCGGGTACGTCTTCGTCGTACACCTGGTAAGCGGCCAACTGACTAAGTTCCAGAAAAGGCGAGCCGCTATCGAGCACACGATTGATGCGTTCACGGGCAAGCAATTTACCGCGTGAGGTGTGACGCTCCTGCGCTTTACTTCCGCCACCTTGCTGCACGTGGTCGAGCAGGGTGTGCAAATGCCCGACCTGTTCAAGCATGGCGCTGCGGTTATTGAGGAACTCAGCTGAACGCACGTTGATCAGCGTCTGCAAAATGGACATGCGCGCACTCCTTAGCGAGTTTCGTTAAACAGTTCGCGGCCAATTAGCATGCGTCGAATTTCGCTGGTGCCCGCGCCGATCTCATACAGCTTGGCGTCACGCAGCAGGCGCCCGGCTGGGAATTCATTGATATAGCCGTTACCGCCCAGAATCTGGATGGCATCAAGGGCCATTTGGGTGGCGCGTTCAGCGCTGTACAAAATCACTCCGGCAGCGTCCTTGCGGGTGGTTTCGCCACGCTCGCAGGCGGCAGCGACGGCATACAAGTAGGCCCGGCTGGCATTGAGCTGAGTGTACATATCGGCGACTTTGCCCTGGATCAATTGAAATTCGCCGATGCTTTGACCGAACTGTTTGCGGTCGTGAATATAGGGCACGACCAGGTCCATGCACGCCTGCATGATCCCGGTGGGGCCACCTGAAAGCACTACGCGCTCGTAATCCAGGCCGCTCATCAACACCTTCACGCCGGCGTTCAACGTGCCCAGCAGGTTCTCTTGGGGCACCTCAACGTCGTCAAAAAACAGTTCGCTGGTGTTGGAGCCGCGCATGCCGAGCTTGTCGAAATGCTTGCTGCGGGTGAAGCCTTTCCAGTCGCGCTCGACAATAAACGCACTGATGCCGTGTGCGTTTTTTTCACTGTCAGTCTTGGCGTAAATCACATAGGTAGAGGCATCGGGGCCATTGGTGATCCAGGTTTTGCTGCCGTTCAGTACAAAGTGGTCGCCGCGATTGTCTGCACGCAGCTTCATGGAGACCACGTCAGAACCCGCGTTGGGCTCGCTCATGGCCAATGCGCCAACGTGCTCGCCGCTGATCAGCTTAGGCAGGTACTTGAGCTTTTGCGCGTGTGTGCCGTTTCGGTTGATTTGATTAACACAGAGGTTGGAATGGGCTCCGTAGGAAAGAGCCACAGATGCTGAGCCGCGGCTGATTTCTTCCATCGCGACCACATGGGCCAAATAGCTGAGACCGGTACCTCCGTACTCTTCCGGGACCGTGATACCCAGCAGGCCCATCTCCCCGAATTTACGCCACATGTCGGCCGGAAAAAGATTGTCCTTGTCGATTTGCGCCGCCCGTGGCGTCAGTTCTGCGGCGACGAAGGCTTGCACCTGATCGCGCAGCATGTCGATGGTTTCGCCCAAGGCGAAGTTCAAAGTCGGGTAGCTCATAGGGGCACCTTGATCATTATTCTTGTGGGAAAAAGCTGTTTGCGATGCGGCACATAACCTTTACGTTAACGTAAGCCTCGCCCCCCAGTGATGTCAACGACCTTGACGCATACGTCAACTCTATTTCATGGAACCTGCTGTGCCCGCAAAGGGCGTGTGTGCAGCCCAAGTACTCTCGTAGTGAGGCTTTTGGGAGGTCCGCAATGAGAGGGAAGTGAGTAGTGAGTGCTGTAGTAAATTTCTGTTTCTACTGTCTTACTTGAGAGTACTGGTACTGACGTTTTAAGGATATTTTTTGACCTGACATATATTCATTAAACCCAAAGCAGGCCTTCAGTCAGGACTTATAAGATGTCAGATAATCAGTTTAACCAACAGTCAGTCGTGCATGTATCAGATGACCCCAAAGCGGATTACGCAATCAGGTTGCCCAATGGATTTGTTAATCGATGCATTGAAAATATTTTTCCGCACATTGAATCTGAATTCGGTGGCGCTCTCGTTGATGATGAACTTGGCATTACAGTCAATTGGCAGTTGACTGAGCCGCCTGTATTAATCAGTCCCTATTATGTTCCTGAGATGATATGTGATTTGAATATCACTGTCGAAGCGGTGAATAAGAAAACAGCGTTTATCTCCGTTTTTCTCAATGATGGTTTGGATTTTGTTGAAACCTCAAACGGGTATGCGCTGAAGTTGTCGGGTTGGCCCTATATGGAACTTACCCCTGAGGATCCTTTTGCGCAGGCTGTACTCGAAAATAAGATGGGGGAAATTGTAAGTGCGTTAAACAAAATTTTTGCTGTTGTCCTGATTCCTAGAAATGTACCTGATTTTTTTCCTGAAATGGCACCGTTGAGAATATTGTCCTTTCCGTTTGAGACAGCCCAGTCAACCGGTAGTGTTCTTCGAACAGGGTATGGCGCAGAAAAATTTGTCGAGCAAAAATTAAAAGACATCGAGCCTCGTGTCAAAGGGCGGCTGGAACAGGTAGCGTCTGAGCGAGGTGCTTATGATGATGTTTTTCGCGTGCAGATAAGCCACCGTATTTTGGAGGATGTCATCACCGAAAAGTTTTGGGACCCGATGCCCAAAGAGTTTACTGAAGAGGGTGGGCTTGTTCGCCTGCTGAGTTTTAACCTGGAAATGAAGGATGATTACCTGGCATTAGTCGTTGATCTGGGCGGTCGTGTAAGAGTCGATGTACCGGGTCTGCCTGATCCTGAATGGTCGATTGATTTCTTAGCCCCTCTTGATGTGCACCTTAGGGTGCACGTCGCTGCCGATAACACAATCAGGATCAAGTATGAAGACACGTATTTCCCCTCGTTTAACCTTGTAGAAAACAATGCGTGGGCGGCTATATATGAGTATATGCTGCCGGGCTTGGAAAACATGATCAGGAATAAAATCGGTTCGGCATTGGAGAGTCATATCACCGCTCTGGTCGGTGATATCGATGAGTTGCTCTTTGAGTTGTCAGACGAAACGTTCGACATTGGCGATAAGACAGTAACGGTCTCTCCACAGATTACCGATATCCGTTCTTATGGGACTGTGGAGGCCTATTATTTAAATTTTGCCGGGGTAATGAATAGCTCGGTAAAAGTACGCTAAGCGTGCATTAAGCTGGGTGGCTGCGGTTACATGATCATGAGCTCGCGTCCTCATGATCATGAATTTCACTGAACACGAAGGGGAGCCGAAGCTCCCCTTTAATGTGTCGATGCCTGCACTGTTTTTATTATTGAAGGGCGGCCTGTTGTTGTTTTTGGAACTCAC
The DNA here is from genome assembly GCF_045062345.1 of Pseudomonas sp. 2024-210. Taxonomy (NCBI): domain Bacteria; kingdom Pseudomonadati; phylum Pseudomonadota; class Gammaproteobacteria; order Pseudomonadales; family Pseudomonadaceae; genus Pseudomonas; species Pseudomonas sp. 2024-210. The sequence goes on from NZ_JBJGEJ010000008.1 coordinate 174,390, forward strand.
CCTTTGCTGCGTTTTGTGCGACCCCATACGGGTCAAGAGCAAACGTATTTTTTTGAGCGCTGATCCACTTTTATCACGGGCTATCAAACCTGTGATCCAACCTGAACGGGTGCTACCTGGAGGGTAGTTTTATTGTTCTCTGCCCGGTTGCGAGGTGGCTCTTAAGCTCCCCGGAAAAGTAAACCTTCTCCAAAAAAATCTGTTAGCTGCGTCTCTGCCGTGTTGTTTTTGTTATGTCAGAGTCGTTTCGTATTGTTTTTATTAGGTTGCTGCATTTTTTTATTCTTGTTATGCCAAAGAGATAGCAGGAGGCGTGCCAACTTTTGAAAGCCTATACAAATCAATAGGTTGAATAAATTCTGAAAAAAAACCGGCCTTTGTGTGGGCCGATTTGTTTCCGTGTTACTCGCGTGTAAGCGCATGCGGTAACACTGCGCCACACTTTTCAGCCACGTCGCGCTTTGGCCACGCGCGATCCCGTTGCACGGCCCAAAACCTTGCAGATGTGTTCCCCGGCCAACAGCAGCTTGTTCATGTCCACGCCGGTGTCGATACCCATGCCGTTGAGCATGTACAGCACATCTTCGGTGGCCACGTTACCGCTGGCGCCTTTTGCGTAAGGGCAACCGCCCAGCCCCGCAATCGAACTGTCAAAGACGCTGATACCTTCCTGCAAGCTGGCATAAATGTTGACGAGCGCCTGGCCGTAGGTGTCATGGAAGTGACCGGCAAGTTTTTCATGTGGGACGTATGCGGTTACCGCTTCGAACATCGCCCTTGTAGCTGTTGGGGTTCCGGTGCCGAGGGTGTCTCCCAGGGAAACTTCGTAACAGCCCATGGCGTAGAGTTCTTTGGCAACAGCCGCCACCTGTTGCGCGCTGACCTGGCCTTCATAGGGGCAACCCAGCACGCAGGACACGTAGCCGCGCACGCTTACACCTTGCTGGCGGGCAGCCTCGATGATGGGCTCAAAGCGCGCCAGGCTTTCACTGATGGAGCAATTGATATTGCGCTGTGAAAAGGCCTCGGAGGCGGCAGCAAATACGGCTACTTCTTTCACGCCTGCGGTCACAGCATCCTCAAATCCGCGCATATTAGGCGCCAATGCACCGTAGACCACCCCCGGTTTGCGATGAATGCGCGCGAATACATCAGCCGAGCCCGCCATCTGCGGCACCCACTTGGGCGAGACAAAGCTGCCGACTTCGATATAACTCAAGCCCGCCTCCGTCAGTGCATCAACCAGTTGCACCTTGTCCGCCACGCTAACGGGCTGGGCTTCATTTTGCAGGCCGTCGCGTGGGCCAACTTCGACCAGACGCACATGGCTGGGTAGGTTCATGGGGTCACCGTATAGACAGAGAGAGATAGAGGTCAGCTTGCCTCTTGGCTTTTAAGGGTCTGTTCCAATGCCTGGAGGCAGCGCTCTTCGGCGGTGTCCAGTTCAAGCTGCATCTGCTGTATGTCCAGCAGCTGTTGCTCCAGTTGTTCACGGCGCTCGGCAATTTTGGCCAGCATGCTGTTCAGTTGTTTTTGATTGCCCTGGGCCGGGTCGTAAAGCTCGATGAGTTCGCGGCATTCGGCCAGTGAAAAACCGATGCGTTTACCGCGCAATATGAGCTTCAGACTGACTTTGTCGCGGGCTGAATAGACCCGTTCCTGGCCGCGTCGCTCGGGGGCAAGCAAGCCTTGCTCTTCATAAAAACGGATGGCCCGGGTGGTGATGTCCAGCTCGCGGGCCAGGTCGGAAATGCTGTACGTCTGGCTGCTCATGGGCGCGCTCTTGATTCATCTTGAGCTTAAGCTACTGGCTGCTTGACGTTTACGTCAAGCACGCTGGCACTGGCGTATTTATTTTCCAGCGCAATTTGCTGTTGGCATACCTCAATCAATTGTTCACGCATCCAGCGATTGGCCGGGTCTTGTTCAGTGCTTTCATGCCAGTACAAATGTGTTTCGACATTGGCCAGCTCAGTGAGCGGCAAGGCCACATAATGCAAGGCGTGACGCCGTGCAAAGCGCTCGGGGACGGTCATCACCATGTCGGTTTGCTGAAGGACATTGGTTGCCATCAGGTAGTGCTGCGAGCGCAAAGTGATTTTGCGTTGCCGACCGATTTTGCCGAGTGCCAGATCGACCTGGCCCAGACCGTTACGTCGCGTCGAGATGTGGATATGGGTCAATGCCAAGTACTCATCAAGGCTGATTTTGGGTTTGCTGGCCAAGGGATGCCCTTGGCGCATGGCGCACACAAAACGATCTTCCATCAACTTCACGTGACGCACTTGCGGGTCGGTATTGAGCGGTGCATCTACGGCAAAGTCCAGTCGCCCTGCAGCCAGATCGCTGGTGGTTTCGCGCCGGTGGGCGAGAAAGCTCTCAACCACGATGGCGGGCGCCTGGCGGCGCAAGCGCTGAAACAAGGGCGGCAAAATCACCGCTTCAGAGAGGTCAGTCATGCTGATCCGAAACGTTTTGCTGGCTTGCAATGGATTAAAAATCCGACTTTCTTGCACCGATACACGTAGCAGGGCCAATGCGCTGCGCACCGGGCTGATGATGTTCTGGGCCATAGGCGTAGGCACCATCCCTTGGGCGGTGCGCACAAACAACGGGTCGTTGAAGCTTTCGCGTAAGCGGGCCAGCGCGTTGGACACCGCAGGTTGGGTAATTCCCAGTATTTGGCCCGCGCGCGTCAAGTTGGCTTCGGTGTAAATCGCGTCAAAGACGACAAACAGATTCAGATCGACCTTGTTCAGATTCATGGCACTTTGCTCTTTTTATCGGGTAAGACGAGGTGGCAAAACTATATTGCTTATGAATGGTAATACACGCTGTAAATAGACAACGCAAATGAAGCACGGCTGATCTAGCATCGGGAATGACTTATTCCAGTTATCCCGGCAGCAGGTAACCCTCAATGGATTTCGCTTATTCCCCGAAAGTTCAAGCGTTGCGCGAGCGAGTGACTGCGTTCATGGACACCTATGTCTACCCGGCCGAAACCCTTTTCGAGCAGCAAGTGGCCGAGGGAGATCGCTGGCAACCGACGGCGATCATGGAGGAACTCAAAGGCAAGGCTAAAGCTGAAGGGTTATGGAACTTGTTTCTGCCCGAGTCGCAAGCAGGGGCGGGACTGAGTAATCTTGAATACGCGCCACTGGCCGAAATCATGGGGCGCTCGATGCTCGGCTCGGAGCCCTTTAATTGCTCGGCCCCTGATACCGGCAATATGGAAGTGCTGGTGCGTTACGCCACTGAATCGCAAAAGCAGCAGTGGCTTGAGCCTTTGCTGCGCGGGGAAATTCGTTCGGCATTTGCGATGACTGAGCCCGATGTCGCTTCATCCGATGCAACCAATATGGCCGCGCGGGCGGTGCGCGAGGGCGACCAGTGGGTGATTGACGGACGTAAATGGTGGACCTCGGGCGCCTGTGACCCGCGCTGCAAAATTTTGATTTTTATGGGCCTGAGCAATCCTGAAAACCCGCGTCATCAACAGCACTCAATGATTCTGGTGCCCGTTGACACTCCGGGCGTAAAAGTCGTGCGCCCATTGCCGGTGTTTGGTTATGACGATGCGCCCCATGGTCATGCTGAAGTTCTATTCGATAATGTCCGGGTGCCTTACGAAAACGTACTGCTGGGTGAGGGGCGAGGTTTTGAGATTGCTCAGGGTCGTCTCGGCCCGGGGCGCATCCATCACTGCATGCGCTCGATCGGCATGGCTGAGCGTGCGTTGCAATTAATGTGTAAACGTTCGCTGGCGCGCAGTGCGTTCGGCAAACCACTGGCACGCTTGGGGGGCAATATCGACACGATTGCCGACTCGCGAATGGAAATCGACATGGCACGGCTGTTGACGCTCAAGGCGGCGTACATGATGGACACGGTGGGGAACAAAGTCGCCCGAAGTGAAATTGCGCAGATCAAAGTGGTTGCGCCAAACGTGGCTTTGAAGGTAATTGACAGAGCCATTCAGATGCATGGCGGAGCGGGGGTCTCGGGTGATTTTCCGCTGGCTTATATGTATGCCATGCAGCGCACGTTACGACTGGCCGATGGCCCGGACGAAGTCCACAGAGCCGCAGTGGGCAAGCTGGAGCTGGATAAGTACGCCTAGTCGTCAAGCGGGCTTAATACACCCACACCTCAACTCTACGGTTCTTGAGGCGGCCTTCATCCTCGGCGTTGTCAGCCACCGGCATCTGCGCGCCGTAGCCACGAATTTCACGTAATACGACGCCGCTTTTGACCAGCTCACGGCGTACGGTCATTGCCCGCAGCTTCGACAATAATTGCGCGCGCCCGGTGTCATTTTTGGCATCGCCAAAACCCACCAGGGTGATGTGTTGAGTGAGTTTGCCGTGCGTTCTCAAATAGTCGACCACACGCACTAAATCCTGGCGGGCCTTGTTGTCGAGTGTCGCGCTGCCTTCTTCAAATCGAAAATTGACAGACAGGCGCTGAGCTTCTTTGGTCAGTGCCTGATAGTCCTCGGGCATATGTTCCCCGGCCACTACGCGATTGGCTTGCACGCTCTGCGCAATAAAACCGTTCTTCGCGACAATTGCTTGCCCTTGAGGGCTTTGGGTGAAGTTGATCAGTGACTGGGCCAGCGAATTCGGAGAGTTGGGCGGCAGATAGAAAAACAGGCGCCGTGACAGCGGGTAATCTTCGCTGGCGATCAGGCTGTCGAGCGGTAACATCGGCTGCGAAGGGCCATCGGCAATCGCTACGGCTTTGGCCGCACGGATGTAGGGCAGGCCAATGAAACCGATCGCTTGCGGGTCCTGACTGACCGCATCGGATAACTGCTCACTGGACTCGAAGCGCTGCGCCGTTGGGCTTAACGTCAGGTTTGCGCGGTTAAGCACCACCTCTTTAAACGTGTCCCATGTACCGGACTGATCATCGCGGGCATAGAGATGAATGGTCCCGCCGACGCCGCCCAGTGCTTCCCAGGTGCTGACCCGGCCGCTGAAGATGTCGGCCAGTTGTTCGGTCGTGAGTTGCTTCAGCGGGTTGCCGGGATGAAGAATGATTGCCAGGCCGTCGATGGCGATGACGTGTTCGGATGCCGGGCTTTTCAGGTCTCCCAGCGCTTCAAGCTCGACCAGTTCAGCGTCTTTGATGGGGCGTGAGGAAGCAACCATGTCCGCCTGCCCAGTATTGAGTGCCGCGAAGCCGGTGCCTGAGCCGTGGGCTGAAACATCCACGCGAACCTGCTGACCCAAAGCGTTGGTGCCGACAATGCTGTGCTCGTTAGGGGGCGAGGCGGGTACGCTGTGAATGTTGCGCAGGCCCTGTTCGGCCAGCATGGCGCTCACCAGTGCCGGGCCGAGATTGGCGCCAATGGTGTTGGAGCCTTGAATGCGCAAGTCGCTCGCAAAGGCCATGCCGGTTATTGAACACACCACCATCCACACGATTAAACGCAGCATGAGCGGGCACCTTCCTGGAGCCAGAAATGAGCCAGCAATTTAAGTCAGGTGTGTTACCGGCGCATGACGGTGGAGGTTAATGCCCCTGCAACTCAGCTCAATTCAAGCCAGACAGGTGCATGGTCGGACGGCTTTTCCATGGCGCGCAGGTCGTAGTCGACACCGGCGTCTTTGATCCGGTGTACCAGCCCTTTGGAGGCCAGAATCACGTCGATGCGCAGGCCACGTTTAGGCTCGTCTTCAAAGCCCCGGCTGCGATAATCGAACCAGCTGAAACGGTCTGTGACGTCCGGGTTCAGGTAGCGAAAACTGTCCACCAGGCCCCAGCCCTTGAGGCGCTCCATCCACTCGCGCTCTTCAGGCAAAAAGCTGCATTTGCCAGTTTTCAGCCAACGCTTGGCGTTGTCCGGCCCGATTCCGATATCGCAGTCTTGCGGGGAAATATTAATGTCGCCCATCACCACCAGCGGTTGTTCATTACTGAACTGGCTTTCGAGCAGCTGTTGCAGGTCACTGTAAAAGCGCTGTTTGGCCGGGAATTTGGTGGGGTGGTCGCGGCTTTCGCCTTGTGGGAAGTAACCATTCATGATGGTGACCGGCTGGCCATTTTCGTCGGCGAAAGTGCCCCAGATAAAACGGCGTTGGGCGTCTTCGTCGTCAGTGGCAAAACCTTTGTGCAGTTCAAGAGGTTCTTTTCGCGACAGCAGGGCTACACCGTAATGGCCTTTTTGACCATGGTAATAGACGTGATAGCCCAGCGCCTGAATGTCGGCGAGGGGGAATTGATCGTCGTGGACTTTGGTTTCTTGCAGGCCGATGACGTCGGGCTGGTGTTTTTCGATCAGCGCTGCCAGCTGATGTGGCCGAGCACGCAGGCCGTTAATGTTGAATGAAACGATTTTCATGGGCAGGCAGTCCTGAATAAAACTGCGATGTTAGCGGTCAGCGTGCAGTGGGGCAAATGCACTGCTAACGTTGGAAACTCGAAGCCCCGATTGAACTGTTGTGCGTCTCGGGGGCTCGTACTCATTAAGAAGTGTCGCTATCCAAGCGTCACCGAGGGGACCGTCATGACTCAAGCGTCTAACGCCACATGCCAGATTCAGTTGCTGGACAGCGGCTATTCAAAGGAAGCACGTGCGCTGCTGTATCAGGCGTATCGTCAGGAGCCGACGTTTCAGTATCTGTTCGAAGCGAGTCGCCCGGGCTATGAACGACGGATGCGGGCTACCATTCGGGCATTGGTCAAACAGCATTTCTTTCAGGATTTACCGGCCTTGGGGCTTTTGGTCGATGATCGCTTGGTGGGTATTGCCTTGATTGCACCCCCCCTGAGGCGTCTGGGCATCACTGAAAGTTGGGCATGGCAACTGCGCATGTTGCTCACGGCCGGTCTGCGTGGCACGCGCCGTTATCTGAACTACCATAACGCCGTGCTGGCGTGCATTCCCGGTGATGCCGTGCATATGTTACCGCTGCTCGGAATTCACCCGCAGTTTCAGGGTTTGCACTATGGCGAGCAATTACTGGAAGCCGTTCATAACTGGTGCGCTGCCGATGAACATTCCGAAGGTGTAGTGCTCGACACCGGCAATGAACACTATCTGGAATTTTATAAGCGTCAGGGTTATGTCCAGATTGGAGAGGTGGCCATAGGCCCGGTTGTGGAGCATGTATTTTTCCATGCCAACCCTCAGGTGTTACACACTGCAACAGCATAAGTCCGCGTTTGTGCTTCGTGGCGCGCTCTAAGTCCAGCCTTGTACGTGATAGCATCCGCGCCTATGAAGTTTCCAGGAAGATTCACCAGTGCGTTTGTCCTGTTAATCAGCAGTTGCGCGGCATTTGCCCAAAGCGAACTGGTGGTCAAGGTCAAACCGGCAAACAACGCCCTCAAGGCCAATGTGGAAGGCTATATCGGCAGCCTCGGCGATCGCGACGAGGAGGCCTTGTTGCGCTTCAAGCGTGGCGCCATAGAGCAGGCCCTGAAAGCCTCCCAGGCCTTGGGTTATTATCAACCCACCATTGATGCCGAGGTCAAAGTCGGCAACCCGCCGCGTCTTGAGTTGAATATTGATCCCGGTGAACCGGTGCATCTGCGCAACGTCAATGTGCGGGTCGAAGGTCCGGCTTCATCGCTCAAGGCGTTTCAGATCCCGGCCAGTGATGATCTGAAACCGGGTGCCGTGCTCAATCAGGGCAACTACGAAGACGCTAAGCGCATGATCCTTAACCGTGCTCTGCGCTACGGTTTTTTCGAGGGTAAATTCCTCAAACACGAATTGCTGGTCGACCCCAAAGGCGGGTTTGCCGATATCAATCTTGTGTATGACAGCGGCCCCCGTTACACACTTGGCAAGGTCACATTTGCGGGCAATGCGCCCTTCGATCAGACCTTGCTCGATCGGCTAGTGCCTTTCAAACCCGATACACCCTATGACTCCCAGCTGATTGCCGAGCTCAATCAAAACCTGCAAAGCAGTGGTTATTTTGAAACAGTGCAAGTGGGTGCCGCGCCGAGTACGGCCGTCGGTACTGTGATCCCGGTAAACGTCGATTTGTATACCCGTAAACCGCGCACCATGACCTTGGGTCTGGGCTATTCGACCGATATGGGGCCGCGAGGCAAAGCCAGCTGGACGCGACACTGGGACAACCCCCGTGGCGACAGTTACGGTTTTGAGTCCGAAATTTCGCAGCCCAAGCAGAACGTCGGGGCTTGGTATGACATCCCGCTTGACCCGCCCCTGACCGATAAATTGCGTTTTGCAGCGGGCTATCAATACGAAGAAATCGCCAATACCGACACGCTGAGCAAGTTGCTCACCCTCGGCCCTGAATGGCACAGCAAACTGGACAACGGCTGGACGCGGGTCGTTTTTCTGCGCTGGCAACATGAGCAGTACCGCCTGGGGGATGACTCTGGGTTGAGCACTTTGCTAATGCCAGGGGTGAGTTTTTCGGTGGTGCGCAGTGATAACCGTATTGACCCGAGCCACGGATACAGCGTGACTTCTAGTATAGAAGTGGCAAAAGAAGGGCTGATGTCGGACACCAACTTGTTACACGGTGACGTGCAATTCAAGGCATTGACCACCCTGTGGGAAAAACACCGTTTTCTGGGGCGGGTTCAATTCGGCGGCAGCGCCACCAACGGCTATAAGCAAGTACCGCCATCCTTGCGGTTTTTTGCGGGCGGTGATCAAAGCGTGCGGGGCTATGCCTATCAGAGTCTGTCACCTAAGAACTCAGATGGGGATCGCATCGGCGGACGCTATATGTTGACGGGCAGCCTCGAGTATCAATACCAGTTCGCGGAGAAATGGCGCTGGGCCACGTTCGTTGATCAAGGCAATGCATTCAATAATCTGGAACTGCCCAGCTTGAAGACGGGCGTTGGCGTGGGCATTCGTTATATCTCGCCGATAGGCCCGATACGGCTCGATCTGGCTCATGCGCTGGACGATGACGGTGGTATTCAACTGCACTTCTCGATGGGGCCTGAACTGTGATTCGTGGTTTGAAAATAGCCGGCTTTGTCGTCTTGGTGCTGGTGTTGCTGGTCGTTGTCACCCTCGGCGTTATTTTGGGTACGCAAACGGGTAGCCGTTGGGTGTTGGCTCAAGTGCCGGGTTTGCAGGTGGATAACTTCAACGGCCGCCTGGGTGCACAGTGGAGCGCCGATCACCTGTTGTGGGAGCAAGGCACCAGCCGCGTAGAACTCACCCGGCCGATTTTCGCATGGTCGCCTGGTTGCCTGACCCGTATGACCTTATGCATCGACCAGCTACAGGCGGATCAAGTCAGCCTGCAATTTCCCCCGAGCGAAGACAGCAGCAGCGGCCCGATCAGCTTGCCAGAGTTGAAGTTACCCCTGGCCATTGAAGTCGGCGTGATCAAAGTCGGCAACGTGCTGTTTAATGGTATCGAGCAGCTTAAAGGCTTGCAGATGGCGGCGCAGTGGACGGCCAAAGGCTTGCAGATCGATTCCGTAAAGGTAGAGCGTGAAGACCTGAGCGTGAACCTGTCGGGGTTGTTGCAACCCAATGGTGACTGGCCGTTGACGTTGAATGGGACGATCAATCTGCCATCTCCAGACAAACAACCCTGGGCGCTGGCGCTGAACGTCGAGGGTCATTTACGCACAACCTTGAACCTGACGGCTGACAGCAGTGGTTATCTCAACGCCCACCTGAAGGGCGATGTTCAGCCCTTGGCGGAAAACTTGCCCGCGCAGTTGAGCATTACCTCCGAGGCATTTAAGGCCAGCCCGGATCTGCCTGATACCTTGCAACTCAACCAATTGCTGCTCACCGCCAAAGGTGATCTCAAGACCGGCTATGCCTTGAAGGGCACGGCCAGCTTACCTGCTGAAAACAACCCGGTGAGTTTGTTGCTTGAAGGTCGAGTAGACAGCAAAGGCGCACAGGTTTCAGCGCTTGACCTGACCTCCAGTGCTCAGCAGCGTTTAAAGCTAGCCGGGAAGGTGGATTGGCAAAAAGGGCTGAGCGCCGAAGCCATGGTCGACTGGCTCGATTTTCCTTGGCATGACCTGTACCCCGTGATCGCCAAACCGGACGTTGACCTGCGCACATTCAATGGTGAAGTGTCTTACACCGACGGCAAGTACCTGGGCAACTTCAAGGCGGATCTGGATGGCCCGGCAGGCGCTTTCAGCGTTGCCAGTCCCTTCAGTGGTGACCTGGGCCAAATCTTCCTGCCAGAGCTAAAACTGGTGGCAGGGCAGGGCAAGGCTGAGGGGCACGTTAACGTCAAGTTCACCGATGGTGTGGCGTGGGATACGGCGCTGGATTTGAGTGCGCTCAACCCGGCATATTGGGTGGCTGAATTGCCGGGGACATTGGCAGGCCCATTGCGCAGCACAGGCTCCTTTAAAAATGAGCGGCTGGAACTGGACGCCAACCTTGATCTCAAAGGGCGTTTACGTGGGTTGCCGGCACTGCTGCAAGCCAAGGCGCAAGGCGCTGGCGAGGCATGGACGGTCAGCACGCTGGATATTCGTCTGGGTGATAACCGCATCAATGGCACGGCCAGTTTGCAGCAGCAACTCAAAGCGCAGCTGGAATTGAACCTGCCGCGTTTGGGCCAGTTATGGCCCGACCTGCGCGGTCAGCTTAAGGGCCGTGTGGACATGGCCGGCACGCTCAAGGCCCCTGAGGGCAAAGTGGCGTTGCAAGGTCAGCAGTTGGCGTTTGCGGACAATCGCCTGCAAAGCCTGACGCTGGACGCCACACTGGATCGCAATCAGCGTGGCCGGCTTGACCTCAAGGGCAGCGGTATTCAGGCGGGTGACACCCAGCTGGGTGTATTGACGGTGGGTGCTAGCGGTGACATCAAACGCCAGCAACTGCAATTGGCGCTGCAAGGGCCGATGCTTCAACTTGGGCTGGCGCTGGAAGGCGCACTGGATAGCGACAATTGGCGGGGCCGACTGACCCGCGGCGACGTGAAGGCGGGCGGACAAGATTGGGTGCTGCAAAACCCGGCGCGGCTGGAGCGACTGGCCGATGGCAAAATCAATTTGGGCGCGCAGTGCTGGACCTCTGGCCCTGCCAGTTTGTGCAGTGAAGATCAGCGGCTGATGCCGGATCCCAAGCTGCGCTTCCACCTCAAGCAGTTCCCTCTCGACAGCTTGGCGCAATGGTTCCCCAAAGACTTCCAATGGCAAGGGCAACTTAACGCCGACCTTCTGCTGGACGTGCCAGCCAGTGGCCCGAAAGGTCAGGTCGTGGTCGATGCCAGCGGTGGCACCTTGCGGATTAAAGATAAAGGCCAGTGGCTGGATTTTCCGTACCAGACCTTGAAACTCACCAGCTATTTAACCCCGAGCCGCGTCGATACTCAGTTCAACTTCAATGGCGGCAAACTTGGCCAACTGGTGCTCAATGCACGGCTCAATCCGTTGCCCCAAAGCAAGCCCGTGACGGGTGATTTCCGACTGAGCGGTCTGGATATTTCTGTGATTCGTCCTTTTGTGCCGATGGTCGAGAAACTCACCGGCCAGTTGAACGGTTCAGGGACTATTTCTGGTGGACTGCTCGCGCCCCATATCAACGGCAATATCGCGTTGAGCGGTGGTGAGATTTCCGGGCCACAGTTACCGACCAACTTTGAAAACTTGCAATTGAGCGCCGTGATCAACGGTGAAACAGCGCTGCTCAATGGCGGCTGGACCAGCGGCAAACAAGGGCAGGGCAGCATCAGCGGCGACGTTGCGTGGGGCAAAGCGATGTCCGTTAACGTGCTGGTCAAGGGTAATAACCTGCCTGTAACGGTTGAACCTTACGCCAAACTGGACGTAGCCCCTGACCTGAGAATCACGCTAAAACCTGATAACACGCTCTTGGTTGCGGGTAAGGTAAATATCCCGAAAGGTGAAATCACCGTACGAGAATTACCGCCATCGACCGTCAAGGTGTCAGATGACACCGTCATCGTTGGCCAGCAGGCGACAGAGAGCGAGCCGCCCATGGTGGTCGACATGGACATCGACGTCGTGGTGGGGCAGGAACTACTGACCTTCAGCGGCTTTGGCCTGAATGCGGACATCGCCGGGCAAGTACACATCGGCGACAACATGGACACGCGTGGTGAGCTACGGCTGAACAACGGTCGCTACCGGGCTTATGGCCAGCGGTTAACCATTCGCCGTGCGCGGCTGTTGTTTACTGGGCCGATAGCCCAGCCTTACCTGGACATTGAAGCGGTTCGCCAGACCGATGACGTGATTGCCGGAATCAGGCTCACCGGCAGCCCGGAGCAACCGACGACGCAAATCTTCTCGGAACCGGCCATGAGCCAGGAACAGGCCTTGTCGTACCTGATTCTGGGTCGTCCCCTGACAGGCAATGGTGAAGACGACAACTTGCTGGCACAAGCTGCGTTGGGGTTAGGCCTGATGGGCAGTTCGGGTGTGACCACCAGCCTGGCCAACCATTTGGGACTCAAGGATTTTGAACTGGACACCGAAGGCAGCGGAGACAGCACGTCGGTAGTGGCCAGTGGCAAGATCAACGATCGCTTGAGTGTGCGTTACGGCGTGGGTGTGTTTGAGCCGGCCAGCACCATTGCCTTGCGTTATAAATTGAGCAAGCGGGTGTATGTGGAAGTGGCGAGCGGGATAGCCAGTTCGCTGGATATTTTTTACAAGCGTGATTTTTAACCCGAAAGGGTGAAGTTGCAGTTGCAGTTGCAGTTGCAGTTGCAGTTGCAGTTGCAGTAGATCTTGATCTGGTTTTTGATCTTGATCTGCCGCCCCTTTCGGGAGGCCGAGTGGAGGTTCTGCGTAGTGGGTCGACCGGCATGGATGCCGGGAGAGCTGCGATCGGGGCAAGGATGGCCCGTCGCAGCGTGCCCACGGAGCGGGACCGGAGCGAGGGAACTTGAGCGCAGCGAAAGCCGTACGCAGGGGCAAGGACCTTTTGCTTACTTTTGGGGCTGTTTGCCAAAAGTGAGCCGCCGTAAGGGCGGAACCCGTAGAAAGCCGTGATACATGAAATGGATATGTACACAGGCTAATTAAAAGCATCGAGTACATATCCATTATTAGCGTCTAGTTGAAGTTATGGTTTCGCCCTTACGGCGAGGTACTTTTGGCAAACGCCGAGTGTCGGACCATCCCAAAAATACCCAAAAGGTCTGCGCCCTACTATACGGCCGAGCTCGCCTAGGCTGGCTCGGCGTCCTGCCTCGCCCCCCATAACAGCACCTGCGTTCAGCCTCCTGTGAGGGGCCTCAGTGTTGTGCCGACTATTTCGGTAGCAGCAGTGACACCGTTCGGGACTCAAGGTTTTTGAACTGCATACAGAAGACAGCGCAGACAGCTGCAGTTGCAGTAGATCTTGATCGACCGCGCCATCGGGAGAGCCGTCACGGCGTGCCCACGGAGCGGGGCGTGAGCGAGGGAACTACTGAGAGCCCTGACACTGCGAACCTTGAAAAAGCCAGTCAATTTTCTCGCTGGATGGGAATCAAAACCACAGTCTGAGAATCATGCCCTATAGTGCGGCCATGACCGACCCAGAAAACAAAAGCATCGTAGATCGCGTATTGCATGTCTTGGTGTGTATCGCCAAGGCCGGCCATCCGATCGGCGCCAAACGTATCGCCGCCCAGGTTGGTATGCCGTTGAGCACCGTCTATCGGCACCTTGGCGCGCTGAAAAAGTGGGGCCTGGTTCAGGAACACATGGCCACGGGGCTGTACGAACCCGGCGCTACGGGGGTGCTACTGGCCAGGGGGTTTGACCAGAACTCCTACCTGATCAACCAAAGCCGCGACGAAATCAGCGCGCTGGTAGAGCGCACCGGTGAAAGTGTCGGCTTGCTGGTGTACACCAACGAGCAAGTGGTGTGCATCGCCATGGAAGAAAGTACGTTGTCATTGCGCTGCTCGTTTACCAAGGGCCGTGCGCATTCACTGATGTACGGGGCGTCGGCCAAGGCCTTGCTGGCTTTTTTGCCCCGCCCGCTGCAAAAACGCCTGATCGAAGAACAACTGGGCCATGACCCGGTCGCCGTGGACGCCCTTGAAAAGCAGGTCGCCGAGATCCGCAAGAAGGGCTACGCCACCAGCGAAGGTGAAGTGGACCAAGGCGTGTGGGGGATCAGCGTGCCGCTGATTTCCGACAATGAACGTCTGGAAGGAACCATAACCCTGATGGCGCCATCGCTACGCGTAGGCGCCAGGGAAGAAGAGCTTATAAAAATGACAATAAAAGCGGCCAGCCGCATCTGCAACCGATTCTAACCTGCCGGTTACATCACGATTTGGCCCACTCAGAATCTCGAGGAACACCTTATGAAGTTTTCCAGGCTGCTCGCGGCCGTTACAACCGCATTCACCCTGCTGTCCATCATCCCGATGGCTGCCACCGCGGCGGGTGACGTGATGCGGGTTGGCACCGATGCCACCTTCCCGCCCATGGAGTTCATCAAGGACGGCAAACGCACCGGCTTCGATGTAGAGCTGATCGAAGCGCTGGGCGCACAGATGAACAAGAAGGTCGAATGGATCGATATCGGCTTCAAGGGGCTGATCCCCGGTCTGATTGCCAACCGTTTCGATGTGGCAGCGTCGGCCATTTACATGACTGACGAGCGCCGCAAGGTCGTCAACTTTACTGACCCGTATTTCCGTGGCGGCCTGGCGGTAGTGGTACTCAAGGATGACCAGAGCATCAATAGCCCGGCGGACCTGAGCGGCGACAAAAAAGTCTCTGCTCAAGTCGGTACCAAATCCATCTCGTTTCTGAAGGACAACTACCCCACTGCCAGCGTGGTGGAGGTGGAGAAAAACCAGGCAATGTTCGACCTGCTGACCATCGGCCGGGTAAACGCCGCAGTGACCGGCCGCCCGGCCGCCATTGAGTTCGCCAAGTCTGAGCCGCGCGTGCGCGTGCTGGATGAAGGCCTGACCACCGAGCTGTACGGTTTCGCCCTGCGCAAGAACGACGCCGAACTGGCGCAACAGATGAATACCGCGTTGCAAACCCTTCGCAGCAACGGCGAATACGCCGCGCTGACCCAGAAATGGTTTGGTACCCAGGAATAACCACGGCAGCGGGCGATTACGCCCGGTGTTTCCCTGAAGCACTACCTGCGGAGTAAACCATGGATCTCGATTTTTCCCCGGTGTGGGATGGCTGGCGCGCGCTCGCTTCCGGCGCCGCCGTTACCATTGAAATCACCCTGGCGGCGCTGATACTCGGCTGCGTGCTCGGGCTGTTGATCGGCCTTGGCCGCCTCAACCCCAAGCGCCGCATCATCTATGGCGTGTGCACCACGTACCTGACGCTGATACGCGGCACCCCACTGCTGGTGCAACTGTTTATTCTGTTCTTCGGCCTGCCGCACTTCGGCATCCAGCTGCCGGCTTATGTCTGCGGCATTTTCGGCCTGGGCATCTATAGCGCGGCCTATGTCTCGGAGATTGTTCGCGGCTCTATTCAGTCGGTAGAAAAAGGCCAGATGGAAGCAGCCCGCTCCCTCGGTCTGCCGTACAAGATGGCGATGCGCAAGGTAATCCTGCCGCAAGCATTTGTGCGCATGATCCCGGCGCTGGGCAACGAATTTATCGCACTGATCAAGAACTCCGCGCTGGTGTCGCTGCTGACCATCGCCGACGTGATGCATGAGGGCGAAAAGATCATCAGCGTGTCGTACCGCTCCCTCGAAGTGTACCTGGCCATTGCGGCGGTTTACCTGGTGCTCACCGGCACCACCACGCTGATTCTGCGCCACACCGAAAAACTGCTTCGTGCTGAAGGGAGAGTCTGATGAGCGCGCCCATTATTGATATCAGCAACCTGAGCAAGTCATTCGGCACTCACCATGTATTGCGCGGCATCGACTTCAGTGTCCAGCCCAGCCAGGTGGTGGTGATCATCGGCCCCAGCGGCTCTGGCAAAAGCACCTTCCTGCGCTGTATGAACGGCCTGGAAACCGCCGAGGGCGGAACAATGGTTGCCTGCGGTCACACTGTGGTCGAGCAGGGCCGCATGATGAGCGAAGAAAAACTCGATGCCCTGCGCAGCGAAGTCGGCATGGTGTTCCAGTCCTTCAACCTGTTCCCGCACCTCACCGTACTGGAAAACATCACCCTGGCACCCATGTCGCTGCGCGCCACGCCACGCAAGCAGGCGCATGCCCAGGCCATGCAGCTGCTGGAAAAAGTCGGGCTGGGGCACAAGGCCGACGTGTACCCGGGCACGTTGTCTGGCGGGCAGAAACAGCGCGTGGCGATTGCCCGGGCGCTGGCAATGGAGCCCAAGGTGATGCTGTTCGACGAACCCACCTCGGCGCTCGACCCGGAACTGGTCGGCGAAGTATTGCAAGTGATGCAAAACCTGGCCGCCGAGGGCATGACGATGATCATCGTGACCCACGAAATGGGCTTTGCCCGTGAAGTGGCGGACATTGTGGTGGTAATGGACCAGGGCGTTATCGTCGAGGCCGCACCGCCAGCGCAGTTGTTCAGTGCCCCGAAGCAGGAGCGCACGCGCAGTTTCCTGCAGGGCATCCTGGCCCGCGAGGCGTCCCATGCCATTTGAAGTGCTGGCCCTTGCCGACATCCCGGCTGTGCCCTGGAAGAACCACGCCGGCATTACCCGCGAGCTGTGTATCGAGCCGCCGGGCAGTGACCTGGACACATTCATCTGGCGCGTCAGCGTTGCCGAAGTGGCGGCCGACTCTGCGTTTTCGACCTTCGACGGCATTGATCGCACCATCGTCCTGCTCAACGGCAGCGGTCTGCATCTACAACTGCCCGGTGGGCTGCTGCACCCGCTTACCTGCGCCTATCAGCCGTTTACCTTCGCCGGTGAGTTGCAGGTGCAGGCAACGGTGCAAGGCGGGGCCACTCGGGATTTCAACCTGATGGTACGGCGCTGCGCCGCTACCGGCAGCATCGCCGTGTACAGCTGCCCGCAGCAATTGCTGCTGGCAGCCAATGCCAGCCTGCTGTTCGTTGCCCAGGGCGAGGCGTTGTTGACCGATGCAGAAGGCCGTATGCAACGCCTGCGCGCGGGTGACCGGGTGTGCTTCGGCGAAGGCCAGGCAAGGCCGCAGTTGCAGTGCGGCACCGACGCCGTGGTGCTCGCGGTGCATATCGACAAGAAGTGAATCGCTCATTGCCAGAGGTTATCGTGAACACCCACGCCCCCCACAACACCACAACCGCGCGCAGCCTGTTCGCAGAAGTCGCCCTGCTGCCCGGAGGCTGGCAAGAGAACGTCATGCTGCGCTGGGACGATGCTGGCGACCTGTGTGAAGTCTGCTCGGGGGCTACAGCCCCGGTAGGCACGCCAAGAGCCGCCGGCCCAGTGGTCAGCGGCATGCCCAACCTGCACTCGCACGCCTTCCAGCGCGCCATGGCCGGGCTGACCGAAACCCTGGGTGACCCGGCCGACTCGTTCTGGAGCTGGCGCACCTTGATGTACCGCTTTGCCCAGCGCCTGCTGCCGCACCACCTGCACGCCATTGGCCGGCATCTGTACATCGAGATGTTGAAGGCCGGCTACACCTCGGTGTGTGAATTCCACTACGTGCATCACGGCGCCAATGGCCAGCCCTACGACAACCCGGCAGAGCTGGCCGAACAGATCGTGCGCGCCGGCGAGGAAGTCGGCATGGGTATGACCCTACTGCCGGTGCTTTACCAGTACAGCGGTTTCGGCCAAAGCGCACCGCTGGCACATCAACAGCGTTTTATTTCCTCGCCCGAGTGGATATTGGGCCTGCGCGAACGCATGAAACAGGCCTTGCCGGAAAACGGCAATCGCCGGTATGGCGTAGCTCCGCATTCGTTGCGTGCGGTATCACAGGCCTCCCTGCAAGCACTGGTCGAAGGGCTGCAGCATTCTGATCCGCAGGCACCGATTCACATCCATATCGCCGAACAGACCCGCGAGGTAGATGATTGCCTCGCCAACCTGGGCCAACGGCCGGTGCAGTGGCTGCTGGAACACCAGGCGATAGACAGCTGCTGGTGCCTGGTGCACGCCACCCATATGGACGACAGTGAATACGCCGCGGTAGCCCGCAGCGGTGCCACCGTGGGGCTGTGCCTGACCACTGAAGCCAACCTGGGCGACGGCCTGTTCGACGCCCGCCAGTACCTCGCGGCCGGCGGCCAATGGGGCGTCGGCTCGGACAGCAATACCTGCGTCAACCCGTTTGCCGAGTTCCGCCTGCTGGAATATGGCCAGCGCCTGAACCAGCGCCGGCGCAATGTGCTGGCCGACCAGGCCACCCCAGTGGTAGCCGACCGCCTGTTCAGTCAGGCACTGGCGGGCGGCGCCCGGGCGACCGGCCGAAACGTGGCAGGGCTGGTCGCCGGCCAGCGGGCAGACTTTGTAGTGCTCGACCGCGACGCCCCGAATATCGGCGACCGGCCACACGGCCTGCTGCTGTCGGCGCTGGTGTTCTGCGAGCACGGTGGCAACCCGGTACGCGATGTGTTCGTGGGTGGTCAGCAGGTAATTGATAACGGCCAGCACGCCCTGCAAGAGCAGGCCCGCGCAGGGTATCGCGCAACCTTGGCCGACCTACTGAATGAAACCGCATAACCCGGAGGCCCCATGAACGACGAAACAGTTTTCAGCCTGCAGCAAGGCACAGGCCCGCTGCTGATTTCCATGCCCCACGTGGGCACTCATCTGCCCGCCGACATCCGCCCGCAACTGAGCGAGACCGGGCTGGCAGTCGACGACACCGACTGGCACATCGAGGCACTCTACGACTTCTCTATCGGCCTGGGCGCCTCGTACCTGCAGCCGACCTGCTCGCGCTACGTGGTCGACCTGAACCGCCCCGCCGACGGTGCCAACCTGTACCCCGGGCAGAACACCACCGGCCTGTGCCCGCTGACCACCTTCGACGGCGTACCCCTATACCGCGAAGCCTGCGAGCCGGATGAAGCCGAAATCCAGCGCCGCCTGGCGCTCTACTGGCACCCTTACCATAACGCCCTGCAGGCAGAGCTGGCCCGCATCAAGGCGCGTCACGGCTATGCGCTGCTGTGGGAAGCGCACTCGATACGCTCGGTGATACCGCGGCTGTTCGAAGGTACGTTGCCAGTGTTCAACTTCGGCACCGCAGACGGCGCCTCCTGTGACCCAGCCGTTGCTCAAGGCTTGCTGGCCACGGCCCAGGCACGCATGCCCGACCTGCCCGCCGTACTCAACGATCGCTTCAAGGGCGGCTACATCACTCGCACGTACGGTAACCCTGCGCAGGGCGTGCACGCCGTGCAGCTGGAGCTGGCGCAGCGTGGCTACATGGAGGAAGTGCCGCCGTATGCGTTGGATGATCAGCGGGTGGCGCGGTTGAAGCCGGTGCTGCAGGCGTTGATCGAGGCGTTTATGGGATTAGATCGGCCTCAATGACCGCCCCGTGGACTTGATCCGCGAAGGTATTGATTGCGTCATTCGCGGCGGGTTAACGATGGATGATTCACTGGTGGCACGGCCATTGGTGCAGATGGATCAGGTGACCTGCGCCAGTCCGGCTTACCTGCGCGCTCACGGCATACCGCAATCCCCTGACGAGTTGAGCGGTCATCAAGTCGTGGAGTACTTTTCCAGCGCATCGGGAAAACGCTACGGGCTGGAATTTAAATTCGGCAATGAAGTGCGTTTGATCGATCTGCCCAAACAGGTCTCGGTCAATAGCGCGGAAGGCTATTTGGCGGCTTGCGTGGCGGGCTATGGGCTGGTGCAATCACCGCACTATCACGTGGCTCAACTGGTACGTGAAGGGCGTTTGCAAGAAGTCTTGAGCGAGCATGAGCCGCCGCCTCTGGCATTGACCGCCCTGTATCCAGCGCATCGGCAATTGTCACCGCGGGTTCGGGTGTTTGTAGACTGGTTGGTGGACCTCTGTTCACGTCCAGCCAGCGGCTTTCGTCGAGCTGAATCCAGCTAGGATCTGTTCCCCTTGCATTGCAAACCGCCCGGCGGCAATGAAACGGGAACAGACCCTGTAGCCTTTTTGCGGTGTAACATGGCCCCCGATTCAACGCGGGCCAACCCGCAGTCACGAAATGTTTGCTACATTTTTCAGCATATTTTCAGCCTTACTTTCAGGAACAGGTAATGACCCCTTCGCAGCGCTTGAAATACTCGATTCTGATCTCACTGGTGGTTCTGGGGATCATGTTTGGTCTTTCGTACATGCAAAACCACGGCATGATCTCCGAGAAAATGTTCCAGTACATCGCCATCGGTGTGGCGGTAGTGGTTGTTGTGATCAATGGCGTGATGCGCCGTAAAACCAAGATTTAAGCCTCGATTTTACCCATGAGCACAGCCTCGGCCTGCGGATGCAGGCTGTAGCTTTTATCGCTGTTGAGCACCACCACACCCTCGCTGCATAAGCGCTTCAACACTTCGCGCACACTCAGAAATGACAGCGGAATATCCAGCGCCTGCAAGTGGCTGTGCATCCCCCTGACCCCCAATCGTCGATCGTTTCCAGCGGCTGTCAGCAGTGCATCAATGACCTTGAGCCGCACCAGGCTGGTGCGTAGACCGAAATATTTCAGCAGGTGACGTATGCGTTCGTTGCCTTGCAAAGGCGTGAGCGTTTTCAGCAAACCGGAGTTCGGCTGAAACACGGTTTCGCACTGTGGTTGACTACCATCCGTTGGTATTTGCGAGTTGTGCATGCAAAAAACTCCTTTTCAGAGCCTGATCAGGAAAATAAAAAATGCTCTCAGTTAACTAGACGTATGAGCGGTGAAAATCATGAACCCTTACGTGTAGAAATTCTGTTGTGGCGAGTGCTGTATCCGTCAGCGGCCCTTTCTATACGGGCGTTTACACCGTGATTAAATTTTTTTCACCGGCTTCGTCTTAAGGGGGCCGGGGGGTGGGTTTCAATGCGATCACGCTGCCTGGCTTATCCCTCGATCTAGCAGGAGTACGCGTGATTAATTACCGGCCATTAAGCAAAGTGTGTCTTGGCGCCGTGTGCCTGGGGCTGAGTGTTTCAGCCCTGGCCCAGCCCGCCGTCAGTGATGTCAGTGCAGAGATTCGACGCACGACGTTTGGCGTGCCTCATATTCGCGCCGCCGATGAGCGCGGTCTGGGTTACGGCATTGGGTATGCCTATGCTCAGGACAACCTGTGTTTGCTGGCCAACGAAGTGGTCACGGTCAATGGCGAACGTTCGAAATACTTTGGGCCTCAGGCGTTGACCCTTGAACAGCGAGACAATCTGGCCAGTGATGTGTTTTTCAACTGGCTGAACACGCCCGAGGCGGTCGCGGCTTTTTGGCAGGCACAAACCCCTGAGATCCGAGACCTGATCGAAGGTTATGTGGCCGGGTATAACCGCCAGCTCCGTGAGCGTAAAAACCTGCCCGCAGCGTGCGACAACGCTTCCGTGCGGCCTGTCACGCCTCAGGATCTGGTCAAGTTGACCCGTCGTCTGCTGGTCGAAGGTGGCGTCGGTCAGTTTGCCGAAGCGTTGGTTGCTGCTGCGCCACCCCAGGCCACAGCGCAGGTCGAGACTCGGGCTGGGCAATTCGAAATCGCAGCTGAGCGCATGCAGCGCTTTGCGCTGGACCGGGGGAGTAACGCGGTGGCCATTGGCAGCGAGCGTTCGCAAACGGGACGCGCAATGCTGCTGGCCAACCCGCATTTTCCGTGGGTGGGCGGTATGCGTTTCTACGAAATGCAACTGACCATACCCGGCAAGCTGGATGTGATGGGTGCAGCGCTGCCTGGGTTGCCATTGATCAATATTGGCTTCAACCAGCACATGGCCTGGACTCACACGGTCGATACGTCGAAGCATTTCACCCTGTATCGCCTGGAACTCGACCCCAAGGACCCGACACGTTACCTGCTGGATGGCCAGTCAAAACCCCTGACGAAGCAGACGGTCACGGTGAATGTGAAACAGGCAGATGGCAGCATTCAGCCTGTGTCGCGGGTGATTTACAGCTCTGCATTCGGGCCGGTTGTGCAGTGGCCGGGCAAGCTCGACTGGAATGACCACACAGCCTTCAGTCTGCGTGATGCCAATCTGCAAAACGACCGTGTGCTGCAGCAGTGGTATGCGATGAATCAGGCGAACAGCCTCGATGCTTTGCAAGCCTCGGTGAGCAAGATTCAAGGTATTCCATGGGTCAATACATTGGCGGTGGATGACAAGGGGCAAGCGCTGTATATGAATGCGTCGGTGGTGCCGTATGTGGATGCTGCCAAGCTGACGGCGTGCAGCGATCCGCGTGCAGGCCTTGAGATGATTGTGCTGGATGGCAGTCGCAGTGCCTGCGCGTGGACGATTGACCCGAGCGCGGCACAAAAGGGGATCTACCCGGCAAGCAAACTGCCGCAAATGCGCCGCAATGATTACGTACAGCATGCCAATGACTCGGCTTGGATGGCCAACCCCAATGCACCGCAGACCGGCTTTTCGCCGTTGATCAGCCAAGACAGTCAGCCATTGGGGCTGCGTGCCCGTTTTGCCCTGCAACGGCTCGGACAACCGGGGCGGCTCAGTATTAACGACTTGCAAGGCATGGTGATGGATAACCGGGTGTATCTGGCCGGGCAAGTCATGCCAGACCTGCTCAAGGTCTGCGAGGGAGCCTCTGCGGCGGATAAGCCCACACTGACGCAGGTGTGCGCGAGCCTCAAGAATTGGGATCAACAGGCCAATCTGAACAGTGGCATTGGTCTGGTGCATTTCCAGAACATCATGGTGCCGTTGCTTGAGGTAGAGAATGTGTGGCGTGTGCCGTTTGACCCGTCCGACCCGCAGCACACGCCGCGTGGGTTGGATCTGGAGCAACCGGCCGTGCGTGATGCGGTGCGTACAGCATTGCTGGCTTCGGCAGCGGCGGTGACTGAAGCAGGCTTGAGCGCGGATGTCACGTGGGGTGATATTCAGCAAGTCAGCAGGGGTACACAGCGCACGCCAATACATGGCGGCCCGGCGGCGTTGGGTGTGTACAACGCGATGCAAAGTGTTGCGGGTGAGGGCGCAAAGCGCGAAGTGGTCAGCGGCACCAGCTATTTGCAAACCGTCACATTCGATGAGCACGGGCCGCACGCGCAGGGCGTGTTGGCGTTCTCGATTTCCAGTGATCCGGCCTCCCCACATTCACAGGATCAAACGCGGGCCTTTTCGAATAAGCAGTGGCAAACGTTGCCCTTTACTGAAGAACAGATCAAGGCAGATCCGAACTATCAGCGTGTGCAGATAAAGTCCCAACATCCGTAGCCGCTGGCGCAGGCTGAGTCCGGCGATGCAGCCTTACGATCGCTTCGCAATCGGACGTGGCCTGCGGCAACTGCTACGAAATAGGGGGGGCTTAACCCTGTGGCTGCCCGTTGATCACGGGATTGCCGTTCTGGCTGATGCTCAGGTAGACCGGCAAGACTTTGGGCAGTGAGGTCACCAGACGATCAATGTCCTGAGTGTTGAATACACCACCAATGCGCAACTTGCCGGTTGCGCTGTCGGCTAGAACCAGCGGCGTATCCAGGTAACGGTTGATCAACGGTAATGCATCACTCAGAGACAGATTGTCCAGCACCAACTTGCCGTTGCGCCAGGCAAGATCTTGGGCATTGGCGTAGGTCTGGTTGATCTGCGGGGCGTAATCGCCCGCTTTGTAACGCGCCTGCATGCCCGGTTCGAGCCGCAGGCCTTCGCCACTCAGGCGCTTGTTGCTGGTCACCAGCACCGAACCTTCCAACAGCGTCACTTTGACCTGATCTTCATACGTCCACACATTGAACTGGGTGCCGGTGACGCGTACCTGGCCTTCTCCCGCCCTGACGAAGAAGGGGTGCGTGACATCGTGGCTCACCTTGAAAAAGGCTTCACCCTTGTTCAGGGTGACTCGACGCTGGTCTTTATAGTTGGCAAATGTCAGCTGCGTACCGAGGTTGAGTTCCACTTCACTGCCGTCCGGCAAGGTCACCGTTTTCAATTGCGAGTCGGCTTGCAGGCGTTGATAGGAACTCGGTACCCACCCCAGTTGCCAGCCACTGTAGGCCGCAACAGGCGCTGCGATCAGGGTGATGGCCGCCGCCACGGCAAATGTTTGCCAGCGGCTGCGACGGGCTACGGGCGGCATTTGAACCACTTCAGCAGCCACAGGCATGGAGTGCGGCAAGTGTTCGCTGACGTCCCAGATCTCCAGCATGGCCTCATATTCAAACGCATGCAGCGGGTCGGCGGTCAACCATTCAGCGAACGCCTCACGTTCCCGGTCGGTGCAATCAGGCTCGTGCACGCGCATGCACCACTGGGCAGCGGCTTCAGTGATGGCATCGTACTGGGCTTCGGTGAGACGTGTTTCGCTCATTGGTTCTCCTGGGTGCGATGCATTCTAACCTTGCGCTTGGGGATACGAGAACATGAGCCATGTCAAAAGCATGTCATTTAGCCTTCTGAGGTGGTTTTTCTCTGCTAGGGTTATCTCGGCATTCAAGTACCAGACGCAACATCAATTAATGGAGTTAAGAACATGTTGAAGAAAACTTTTGCTGCTGTTGTGACCGCTGCCGTTGTGTTGGCTTCTGGGGTGGCGATGGCTGCTCCGGGGCCTAACTGGGCTTTCTCCAAGGAAGCGGTTGAAGTGCTTCAAGGTAAGAACGGCTACACCGTGATCAAGAAGATCGAACTGGAAAACCCGGCTGCGGGCATCTGGAAAGCCGAAGGCGTGAAGAAAATTGATGGTGTTGAAGTCGAAGTCGAAACCACGTTCGACCACAACGGCAAAGTAATTTCTGAAAAGAAAGATTGATGCTCGACACCTGAATCGTTCTAAGAGCGTTTCAAGCCCGACCTTGCCTGCGCAGCGTCGGGCTTTTTTCAGCGCATTTATCCTCGTTGCGCCAACCATTGTTCACGGTTGATTTCCCATATCTCGTTGGTGAACGAGCCGCTGACAAACTCAGCCTGTGAGCGGCTGATTAATGTCATCCCGCCCCGTTGCGATACCCTGCGCGAAGCCTCATTAGGTCCCGCCTTGGGCACCCGCCTGCAGTCACGCTGCAGTGTCTGAAACCAATACCTGTCTACCACCTCGCACGCTTCCCCCATCAAGCCCTGGCCTTGCCACGGGGGTGACAGCCAAAACCCGCAGTTGTTGTTGTCCTGGTCCATCAAGCTGATGCAACCGATCACGTCATCGGGCTCTGTGAGCAACCGGATCGTCCAGTGCCACTCTTTGCCAAGTGCCATGGCCGGCAATGCGTGATCTTGCAGGTAGCTCAGGGCTCCGTTGGCCGGGTACGGCCAAGGCACACACGCATTGAGATAGCGCACGACCTCCCAGTGGGGGAAGCGCTCCTGAATGGCCTGCGCGTCGCCAATGCACAGTGGTTCGAGCAAGAGCCGTGAGGTTTTGAGCGTGGGAGGTTGCTGCATGAACGGGCGCTACTTGCCGTGAATGGGGTTTGAGCATAACCCTTGGTAATCGTCTAACAAAAAGCCCCCGTAAAAACGGGGGCTTGGCATTACTGCAAGGCTTCTCGGCGATTAGCCGTTCGAGCAGCCGTTACCCATGACGCGGTACTCCAGGATATGACGTTGACCTTGATGGTCTTCGTAGGTCATCTGAGCCGGAACCACTTCACACACATCTTGGGTGGGTGACACGCTAATAACTTTAGCGATATCGAGGTCAGTGGAGTAAGTGTAATGTTCGACAACAGGTTGAACCTGTGCAACTTTAGCTTCTTCAGCCACTGCCAATGTAGAAAAGCCTAATAGAGCTACAGCAATCAAACGGTTCATTATTCACACCTCAAAACAATCACGTATCACTGACTTCAGTTGCCCGGTGGGCGGTCGAAGTTGCGGCATTGTCCTCGCAAGAGGATGCCGCACGAAGTACCGTGCCCTGTTTTAATGTTTCAATGTTTGGTAAGGGATGTACCTATCATACGGTTTTGAAACAGTGATTAAAGTCAAAAGACTGACAAAAAGTCTTTCCATATCGGTAACAATTCAGCGGTTTCAGCACCCCCACTAAAAAGCCCCCTCCGAAGAGAGGGCCTGGGGTCGCATCCTTGCGGGCAACCTGAAGCTCAACGCCATTAATCAGTGGGTGCTGCAACCGTCGCCCATCACTTGATATTCAACCGTGTGGCGCTGACCCTGATGGTCTTCATAGGTCATTTGCGCCGGCACTACTTTGCAAACTTTGGGGATGTCGGACAGGCTGATAACTTTAGCGATGTCCAGCGTCGACCCATAAGAATATTGTTCTACAGCCGGTTGTGAAGTGGCGGCAGTGGTTTCGCCAGCAAAGGCAATCGATGCACTACCAGCCAGGAGTAAAGCAATTAAGGTTTTCATTGTGGTGGCCTCTAAAGTAATCAAGAGTTCAAGCTGACTGACTTCATTTGCCAACGGCAGGAAGAAGTTACGGCACTTGTTTGAATGATCAAGTAACCGTACGAAGTTCCGTGTTAAGTGTTCCATAAAGCTGTTTACATGTTGCCAAGTATACGCCGATGCCTACATCGAAAAAGACCTAATGGCAAAATGCTCTATTACCGCCCGGGTAACAATGTGGTGGCTCCCGTGTGATTTTCAAGGGTGCTGGACGATTGCCTTGCTGGCATACTGCCAATCCCCTTCCGGAGTCAGTCAATAGCATGAATGTCGAGTCACCCCTCCATGCCTGGCAAGAGGCCATCGAGCAGCGCGGTTTTGTTCAGGATCCGGCTCAAGGGCGGGCTGTGCAGGCCTTGCAGCGTTGCCATGAACAGCTGCATGAAGGGCGCAAGACCCTTGAGGGCGTGTATTTGTGGGGACCGGTAGGGCGGGGCAAAACCTGGTTGATGGATCAGTTCTACCTGAGCCTGCGGGTGCCCGCGCGGCGTCAGCATTTTCATCATTTTATGCAATGGGTACACCAGCGACTGTTTCAACTGACCGGCACCTCTGACCC
This sequence comes from Pseudomonas sp. 2024-210, assembly GCF_045062345.1. Classification (NCBI taxonomy): domain Bacteria; kingdom Pseudomonadati; phylum Pseudomonadota; class Gammaproteobacteria; order Pseudomonadales; family Pseudomonadaceae; genus Pseudomonas; species Pseudomonas sp. 2024-210. The sequence goes on from NZ_JBJGEJ010000008.1 coordinate 201,278, forward strand.
GCTTAAAACGGTCGCCAAGGAGTTGGCCAAAGAGGTGAGGGTGTTGTGTTTTGACGAGCTGTTCGTCAATGACATTGGTGACGCGATTATTCTCGGCCGATTGTTCAAGGTGATGTTTGACGAAGGCGTGGTGCTGGTGTGTACCTCTAATCAGCCGCCTGAGCAGTTATATAGCCAAGGCCACAACAAGGAGCGCTTTGCGCCTGCGATCACTGCCATTGTGGAGCATATGCACGTGGTGTCGGTGGATGGAGTCCAAGATCATCGATTGCACCCCGGCATTGCGCAGCAGCGTTTTTGGGTGACGCCGCCGGGGCAGCCCAGTGTGTTCGGGGGCGTGTTCGCGCAGATGGCCCAAGGGCAGAAGGTTTCTGATGCGCCCATTGCGGTCGCGCGCCGTTTACTGAGCGTGGTGCAGGTCAGTGAAACAGTGTTGTGGAGCACTTTTCACGAAGTGTGCGAACAGCCGCTGGCCGCCATCGAATTTATGGACCTGTGTGGTCGCTATCAGTCGATTTTACTGAGTGACGTGCCCTGTATGAGCGCCGAGCAGCGTGAAGGCAAGATTGCGCGGGGGACTGAAGATGGCCCGGTGAAAGTCGAGGCGGGGGATCGTGAATTACCGCAGCTGTCGCGTTTCGACGACAGCGTACGGCGGTTTATAGCCCTGATCGATGAGTGTTACGACCGCAAGGTGCCGGTCTTGATTGAAGCGCACGTTCCGTTGGAACAGCTCTATACCCAAGGCTATCTGGAATTTGCCTTTCGCCGCACCCTGAGCCGCCTGCAAGAAATGCAGTTGCAGCGGTTCGGGGTCTAATAGGCAACCTCCAATTTCGTAGCGGCTGACGAGTCATGCACGACGGCTTCGTTATTCGTCAGCGGCCATGCTCACAGCCACACGTAAACCTGTAGCCGTTGCCGAAGGCTGCGATCGAGCGCGAAGCGGTCGCAAAATGGGACGACTCGGTGTGCCAGGTTTTACGACGGCTGCGCCGCCGAACGCAGCCTTCGTTCCTCGTCAGCGGAATTTTGTACACCGGCAACAATCAATCCCACTGAGGTGCAAGGCCTTTGGGGCTGGTCAGGCGATGGCCACGATCCAGGGTTGCGATTTGCGCCATGTCGTCTTCGCTCAACGTCAGTTCGCACGCCTTAAGGTTGCTTTCAAGGTTGGCACGCTTGGTTGAGGACGGAATCACCGAATAACCCAATTGCATGGCCCACGCCAATGTCACTTGTGCCGCTGTGGCGTTATGGCGTTCGGCTATCTGATTGATCACCGGATCTTTCAATACTTCGCCGTAAGCTAACGTCATGTACGAAGTGATATGAATCCCTTGGCTCTTGGCGAATTCCACCACTTTGCGGTTTTGCAGGTAGGGATGCAGCTCAATCTGGTTGGTCGCGATATTCTCGGCACCGACCGCTGCGATCGCTTCTTTCATCAGTGCGATGGTGAAGTTGGACACGCCAATGGCGTGGGTCAGCCCCTGCTTTTTTGCCTCCAGCAGTTGCTTCATAAACACCGCAACCGGCACGGTGTTGTCGGGCGATGGCCAGTGAATCAGAGTCAGGTCCAGATGGTCAGTGCGCAGCTTGGCCAAGCTGTCTTTGAGGCTCGGGATCAATTGGCCTTCGGCAAAATGGTCGATCCAGATTTTGCTGGTGATATACAGCGCTTCACGGTCAACGCCGCTTTCGGCAATCGCCTGTCCGACGTCTGCTTCATTTTGATAAATCTGCGCGGTGTCGATCACCCGATAACCCACGTCCAGCGCATTTTTAACCGAGTCGATGACGACTTGGCCCTGTAAGCGAAATGTACCGAGACCGAATGCTGGAACTGTCATGGATAACTCCTGGAGTGCTGTAAGAATGAGGTCAAGTATCCTCGCCTTGAGCCGCACGAAACACCGTAGCTCACGCAAAGCAGTCTTGACTGCACGTCATGAATTCACCTGAGCCCGTCAGGCTAAATTTGAAACCGCATTAAACGTCCTAGCTTGGATAACGCCTGCATTCAGGCTGGGACAGGTAGGGCAATGACGATTTCTCGACGATGGTTCATCGCTGGTTTAGCGATTACCGGCGCAGCAGCGCCAGCAGCGTTCTATGGGCATCGCGAGTTGACGCGGGTGGCCGAGCCGATCACGCCGGGTGAGGCGACGGTCGAGCTGGCAGACACGGCGGGGCAGCAACTGGCCGATCAGCTGCGGGGGCTTTGGAGCATTTCTTTCAGTGGCGCCGATAGCGGGCTGGAGGGGGTGCCGCAAGAAGGTCTTGAGGTGTGGCTCGACATTGCCCCGCGTGGCCGAGGTGTTCGCGGTTATCTGGACAGTGCCGCGGTATTGAACAGCACGCAAACGCCGCGTTACCGCATTCTGGGGGATCTGGTCGAGCCAGACCCTAAAAGGATGCACTGGCGACTCACCCGCAGTGATTCTTCCAGCGGTCAGGCGGATTACGAGTTCAGTTTTAGCCTGGACGAAGTCTGGGGCCTGTACGGCAATGCTGGCAGTGGCACCCTCAGCGGTACTGTGCAACGTCTGGACCGGCCCTTGACGCTGCCTGAACAAGACAACCGATTTGTTGCGATTAAGCGCACTTTCCCGGAGGCGCGTGAGCGTATCGGTTTAAATTCAGACTTATTGGCCTGGCTGGTGGCACCGGAGCATCGTTTGTTCCATCAGTTGTGGCACGCTTCGCGCGACACTTGGCATGAACTCTCGGATGAAAAGCGCAACGCCTTGCGTGGACTCGGCTGGCAACCCGGCCAGAGAGACAGGGAGCGAGATGCGCGAGGGCCACGCAAGGACCGCAATGGTTCCGGGGTCGATTTTTTCTTTATGCATCGGCATATGTTGCGGGCCGCCCGTTCGATGCAGGACCTACCGTCGTGGACGGCGTTCCCCTTGCCTCAACCTGAACTTGAGCGCGACCGTGCAGGGTTTGCCCGCTACTTTGACAATCATGACGGCAGTGCTTTGCCGCCCACATGGCTGGCTGAAGGCGATGAGGTGTATACCCAATGGCTGAGTGATATCAAACAGCCTGAAACTTTTCATTCCAACTTCGAGGTGTGGGAATCGCGCTATCGCGACCCGCGTTATTTGTCGACGCTGACATTGGGCCAGTTCGGTTCCGAGGTTGAACTGGGCCTGCATGACTGGTTGCATATGCGCTGGGCCTCGGTGCCACGAGATCCCTCAAACGGCGCACCGGTGCCGATGGCCCGTGATCCAGCCGACTTCGCGGCGCGTTGGTACGAGGCCGAAAATGACTTTTTGGGCGATCCGTTCTCCTCTCATGTCAATCCGGTGTTCTGGAGCTTTCATGGCTGGATCGATGATCGTTTAGAGGATTGGTTTCGTGCCCATGAGCGTTTTCATCCCGGGCAGCTCCAACGCGAAGAGATCAATGGTGTGCCCTGGTTTGCGAAGGGCCGTTGGGTGGAAGTGGATGATCCGTGGCTGGGGCCCGTCACTCACGGTTGTAGTACCACGCCGGGACTGGCGACGGGAAAAACCGTTGAAATGGATCCCGAGACGATGAAGCTCGCGTTGCGTATCACCTTTGGCGATGAAAAAAAGATGGGCAATCTGTTTCAGCGCGTACCGCGTCGCCCGTGGTACGCGCGGCATCTGGTGGTCAAGCGCAACACACAAATCCTGTAGTCGCTGACGAGGCACGAAGGCTGCGAAGCAATGGTGAGAGGGGGCCACCTCGGTGTGTCAGGTTCAACCACCGCGAAGCCGCCGATCGCAGCCTGCGTACCTCGTCAGCGGCTACAAAGATTGCGTGTTCCAGCCCCCACCCAGGGCTTTGTACAACGCGATGCTGGCCTGCAGTCGCGCCATACGCAGTTGTACGTGCTGGTCTTGGGCCGCATACAACACTCTTTGAGTCTCAAGGACGGTCAGCAACATCTCGGCCCCGGCCTTGTAGCGGCTTTCGGCAATGTCGAAAGCCTGCTGCGCCTGCTTGAGTTCTTCGTCTTGCCACTGCCTTTGTTGATCCAGGCCTGTGGCGCTGTTCAGGGCTTTTTCGACGTCGGCAAAGGCACTGATGATGCTCGAACGGTAGGTTTGTAGCAGTTCCTGTTGCCGCGCCGTGGCTTTGTCACGCTCGGCACGGAGGCGACCGTTGTTGAAGATCGGCCCGGCCAGTCCTGCCGTCAGGTTGTAAAACGGGCTGCGCAACACATCGCTGAGCCGGTCGGCTCCCGAGCCCAGGCTGGCGCTTATTGTCAGGCTGGGCAACATGGCCGCGCGGGCGACACTGACGTCCGCACGGGCCGCCGCCAGTTTAGCTTCGGCACTGGCGATGTCAGGACGCCGGGTGAGTAGTTCGCTGGGTACGCCGCTGCCAATATCTGGCCAGCGCAGTCGGGAAAAGGGTGTGCCACTCGCAGCAAGGGTGTTGATCGGTTTGCCCAGTAATACCGCGAGGGTAATGCGTGCATCTTGTGCCTGCTGTGCCATCAGCGGCAATTGGCGTTGTTGTGCAGCCACCAGACTTTTTTGTTGAGCCAGTTCCAGCGCTGTAGCAGAGCCTGCGTCATGGCGAGTTTGCACGACATGTAACACCCGCTGTGCATTGTTCAGGTTAAGCCGGGCGATACGCAGTTGTTCGTTGAGAGCAAGGGTTTGGACATAGCTGTTGGCGACGCTGCTGAGTAAGGTCAGTTCGACCGTGTCGCGATCATACTGACTGGCTTTGAGCGCTTGTTCGGCGCTGTCCCGGGCGGCGGTTTTGCCTCCCCAAAAATCCACTTCATAGCTGGCGGTCAAGTTGGCCTCAAAGTAATCCACCGCCTTGTTCTCATCCGTCGCATCCAGTTGGCTATAGCCTTTGCCACGCAGTAATTTCTGACGATTGCCGCTAGCGTCCCATTTGACTTTGGGCATCAATGGCGCCCCGGCAATCACGGCGCTGGCGTGGGCTTGTTGCACCCGTGCAACAGCTGCCGCCAGGTCGTAACTGCCGTTTTTGGCTTGGGCGATCAGTTCATCCAGCTCGGGGCTGCCAAATTGCTGCCACCATTGTTGGCTACTTTGCTGGCGGCTTAGCGCGTGAGCCGAATGCCAGGCGGGAGGTACGATCACCGGGTTGTTGACATGGGGGATCCCGGTGCTGCAAGCGCCCAGCAGCATGCACAGGGACAACAGACTCAAAGACGGCTTCATCAATCGTTTATTCACTGGTAAGGGCCGTGACCGGATCAAGCCGGGCAGCTTTGCGGGCCGGCATAAAGCCGAAAATGACGCCGGTCACCAAAGCACAGGCAAATGCGCCCAACACGGCGACCAAGGAAAAGGCGACGGCTACATCACACAGATACAGCACTGCGCCGACTACAAAGGCCAAGGCGATGCCGGCTGCACCGCCGACCACCGAGAGCATCAGGGCTTCGGTCAGAAACTGGCGCAGGATGTCGCGCTGGCGGGCGCCGGTGGCCATGCGAATACCAATTTCGCGGGTGCGCTCGCGTACGGTCATCAACATGATGTTCATGACACCGATACCGCCGACCAACAACGAGATCGCTGCAATTGAGCCGAGCATCAACGACAGGGTGTTGCGGGTCTTGGCCTCGGCCTGAATCATCGCGGCGTTATTAGTGATTTCAAAGTCGCGCGTGCCGTGGTGCAGTTTAAGCATCAGTTGTTCGATGGCCTTTTCAGTCTGATTGACCTTGCTGGCATCTGCCGCCGCGATCACTACATATTCCGGGTTGTGTGTGCCAAACAGGCGCACGCTGGCGGCGGAGTAGGGCACCACGATGCGCGTGTCGCTGTCAGAATCGCCGGAACTGGCGCCTTTCTCGGCCAGAACCCCGACGACGCGAAACGGCACATTTTCAAGCAGGATGTATTGCCCTATCGGATTGGGCACATCCTTGAGCACCTTATCGCGCACCTTCTTTCCGATAACCGCTACAGCAGCGGCAGCATCCTCGTCGGCCTGAGTAAAGAAACTGCCCTGTACCACGGGCCAATTGAAAATGGCCGAAAAATCGATGCCGTTTCCACCGGTGTACATCGTGTGATCGACATTGCCGTAACGCACGCCAATCTCGGCGCCATTGATCGGCATGATCATTTTTACTTGAGGCAACGTCGACAGGGCGGCCACATCGTTCAGGGTGACGATCCCCAGCGGCGCCCGCGGTCGGGGCGACATGCCGCTGAGGTAAATGATATTGGAACCGAAAGCCCCCATTTCGGCCATGACCTGCCGCTTGCTGCCTTCACCCACGGCCAGCATCACCACCACCGAAGCAACGCCAATGACAATACCGAGCAGGGTCAGGGCGGTGCGAAAGCGGTTGATCCACATGACTCGCCAGGCGGCCTGTACGGCGTCCACCAACTCACCTTTCCACGCGCCTCGGGCTTCGCTGCCTTCTTCAAGGCGCTTGCGCAGGTCGATGGCTTGCAACGCCTGCGGGTTGTCATTAGAGGCTGGGTCACCCTGGGCGCTGTCACTGATGACCTCGCCGTCGCGTACTTCGATGATGCGTTTGGCCCGCGCTGCGACTTCGCGGTCATGGGTAATCAGAATCACCACATGGCCTTGGCTGGCCAGCTCATCAAGCAAGGTCATGACCTCGGCGCCGCTGTGGCTGTCGAGGGCGCCGGTGGGTTCGTCGGCGAGAATGATATGCCCGCCGTTCATTAAAGCGCGGGCGATGGACACCCGTTGTTGTTGGCCACCTGACAGTTGATGCGGACGGTTGGCTGTGCGTTCGGCCAGACCGAGCCGGTCAAGCAGTGCGGCGGCGCGGGCGTGACGCTCGGCGGCGGGCATGCCGGCATAGATAGCGGGCATTTCGACGTTTTCCTGAGCGGAGGCGGAGGGGATCAGGTGATAACCCTGAAACACAAAGCCAAAGGCTTCACGGCGCAACCAGGCCAACGCGTCGGAGTCGAGGTGGGCGACATCCTCGCCAGCAAATAAATAGCGGCCCGAGGTAGGCCGGTCGAGGCAGCCAAGAATATTCATCAACGTCGATTTGCCCGACCCTGAGGCGCCGACAATGGCCACAAACTCACCGGCATGGATCGACAGACTGACGCCTTTGAGCACATGAACTTCAGGCGTGTCGATGCCGCCGTAAACCTTGCGAATGTCTTGCAGATCGATCAAGGGAATAGGCATTCAGCCTCCGTTGCCGGGGGCTGGGGCAATCAGCAGGTGATCGCCTTCATTCAACCCTTCAAGTATTTGCACGCGCAGGCGATCGCTGATGCCCGTGCGGATTTCCCGAGGTTCGATCTTGCCGTTTTTGGCGACGATATACGTGGTCTGGCGATCCCCTGTGGCCGTGCCTTGCAGCGCTACGATGGGGGCCAGCAGCACATCTTTTGCTCGTTCGGCAACAAAGAAGACTTGGGTCGTCATTTCGGCCATCAGTGCCTGATCGGTGTTGTCCACGTCCAGCAGAACGGTATACAGGACCACGCGGGCGCTGCCGCTTTTGCCTGAGCTGGCCGGGCTGCCGCCGCCCTGGCTGGCCTCGTTGAGAGGTTTGGGTGGCACGGGCAGGATTTGCCGTACGGTGCTGTTCCAGCGGCGGTTGCCGCCACTCAAGGTGGTGAAGTAGGCCGGCATTCCGGGTTTAACGTGGCCGATATCAGCTTCAGAAACTTCAGCCCAGACGGTCATGGGTGAGAGTTTGGCGATACGCAAAATGAGGGGCGTTTGTTGTTGTGCGTTGAGGGTTTGACCCTCGCGGGCATCAATGGCCACGACGGTGCCTGACATCGGGGCAAAAATGCGGGTGTAGCCCAGTTCGGCTTCATCGCTGCGCAAACTGGCCTGTGCTTGACGAATCTGCGCCTGGAACATGTCGGTTCTGGCCTGTGTGGTGCGTACTTCGGCCAAGGCTATTTGCACATCTTCATCGCGCGTGGCACCGCCTTTAACCAGGTTTTGCTGGCGCTGATATTTCTGTTTGGCTAAATCGTGCAGGGCGCGTTGTTCCTGCAACTGGGCCTTGAGGTTATCGATGGCATTGCGGCTGGCATCGAGTTTGGCCGTTTGCGTTGACGGGTCGATCTCTACCAGTAACTGGCCTTCCTTGACTTCGCTGCCGACCTCTACATGAATTTTATGAATTTGCCCCGAAGCCTGGGAACCTACGTCAACGTATTGCCGAGGTTGCAGAGTGCCTAGGGCCGTTACGCTGTTTTCAATGTCGCCACGGATCACGGGCACCGTGTCGTACGCTTCGCGGCCGGGGGCAAGTAAAAGCCAGGCCACCAGGCTGGCACCCAACAGTAAAAACAGGCAAATCAGCAACGCGCGGCGGGTCTGTCGGGGGCGTTTCATTCAGGGTTCCGGCCAAGAGGGATCGGCCCGTCGTTTAGCAGTTGGGCACTTAACGCCCAAGAGACAACGTTGTCGACGCAGCGACAGACACGGGGAGCTGCTGAGTAAACGAAGAGGTAAGCGGGGAATTTACTGGCAGTCAGGCAGGGGTGTTACTTAATAATTCGCAAGTTTTTTCCGATGTTTTACGCCAAGAAAGTTAAATCTATATGAGAATTACTATAAATTACATCGGCAAAAGTGCCATCATCATGCCGCTATGCCAATTGGCCACGTCACAGCGCTCATGGAAAGTTGCCGCAGTTATTGTGGCCAGGAGTCATGTTGGAAAACTACTATCGCGAACTGGTCAGCGTGTTAAGCGCCAGGATGGGCAATGCGCATGCGGCCGAAGATGTGGTGCATGACGCGTATGTACGCGTGCTAGAGCGTTGCGCCGATGATCCGATTGAGCAGCCTCGTGCTTTTTTGTATCGCACTGCATTGAATCTGGTGATCGACGGTCACCGGCGCAACACCTTGCGCCAAGTGGAACCTCTTGAGGTGCTGGACTCGGATGAGCGTTTTTTCAGCCCTTCGCCACACGCTTCGATGGATCATGGTCAGCGCCTTGAAATGGTTCAGCGGGCCCTGGCTGAACTGCCTGTGGCGTGTCGCGAGAGTTTTTTGCTGCGCAAGCTGGAGGGCTTGTCACATCCCGAAATCGCTGAACGCCTTGGGGTGTCGCGCAGTGTGGTTGAGAAGCATATCGTTAATGCCATGAAGCATTGCCGAAATCGTATTCGGCTGTGGGACAGCGCCTAAATTTCATTTCTGTAGCCTCGTTCCTACTCAACAGGTGATCGGCTGCCCTGCTATAGAGCAGTCGTGTCATGGGCTTTTTCTTCCCTCTGTTGAGGGGCAATCCAGAGGACACTGAAAATGACACAGGCAATCGCTTCGGCCGTCGTCCATGATCTGATCGGCATCGGTTTTGGGCCTTCCAATCTGGCCTTGGCCATCGCCCTGGAAGAGCGCGGGCAAATCGAAGGGCCGTTGGACGTGCTGTTTTTAGACAAGCAGGCTGACTACCGCTGGCACGGTAATACACTGGTCACGCAAAGTGAGTTACAGATTTCCTTCCTCAAGGATCTGGTCACGCTGCGCAATCCGACCAGTCCGTATTCCTTCGTTAATTACCTGAAAGCTCATGGGCGTCTGGTTGATTTCATCAACCTGGGGACCTTTTATCCGTGTCGCATGGAGTTCAATGATTACCTGCGTTGGGTGGCATCGCACTTTGAGGCGCAAAGCCGCTACGGCGAAGAAGTCGTGGCCATCGAGCCGGTGTTGCATCAGCAGCAGGTTGAAGCTCTGCGGGTCATTTCCCGTGATACCCACGGGTTGCAACATGTTCGTACCACGCGCTCCGTGGTTGTCAGTGCCGGTGGCACGCCGCGTATTCCTGCGCCGTTCAAATCGTTCAAAGATGACAGTCGAGTGTTCCATCACTCGCACTACCTGGAGCGCATGGCCAAGCAGCCGTGTGTGAGCGGCAAGCCCATGCGCATCGCGATCATTGGCGGCGGGCAGAGCGCTGCCGAAGCGTTTATCGATTTGAATGACAGCTTTCCGTCGGCTCAAGTGGATCTGATCCTGCGTGGCTCGGCGCTTAAACCTGCTGATGACAGTCCGTTCGTTAATGAAGTGTTTTCACCGGAGTTCACTGACCTGGTCTTCGCACAGGACACGCTAGAGCGTGAGCGTCTGATCAACGAGTATCAGAGCACCAACTATTCGGTGGTCGACATTGATCTGATTGAACGTATCTACGGCATCCTCTACCGTCAGAAAGTGTCGGGCATAGCCCGTCATACGTTCCGTAGCCTGACCCGCATTGACAGTGCAGTGGCGGACGGGCAAAGCATCAAGCTGATGTTGCGTAACACCGCCAATGGCGAGTTGGCCGAGCAGCACTACGACGCGGTGATTCTGGCGACAGGCTACGAACGGCAAATGCATCGCCATCTGCTGGCCCCGTTGGCTGAATACCTGGGTGACTTTGAAGTGGATCGCGATTACCGCATTGTCACCGATCCGCGCTGCAAGGCCGGTATTTACATGCAAGGTTTCAGTCAGGAAAGCCATGGTCTGAGTGACACATTGCTGTCCGTGTTGCCGATTCGTGCCGAGGAAATTTCGGCATCGCTGTATGCCTGTGACAAGCGCCGGACCCCGCTTCTGGAAATGGCTGAGCGCTCACTGGCCAATGTTGGCTGAGCCTGCCAACACGCCCATGAGTGCCGCGTTTTTCGGCATTCATGGGGTAAAGCTGAACCTTTCCTGAAGCCATTTCTGAATCCTTTAACCGGCGGCATTCTGCGGTTTACTCCCTGGAATCTCGGGCGTAAGCTGCCCACGTTTTCATCAATAGCGGAGTCCCTCAGTGGGTACCAGTTCGAGTGACAGTAGTGGGCCGGTTCTGACAACCGGCATCATCTCGGCAAGCTAACGTGCAGATTCCCCTGTCGTTTTCTTGCTAAACAGCGAGAAGCGGCATCCTGATCGGGCCACTTATGGCCCGACCTATGAAGTCCTCTCTTCGATACTCAGAGCTGTGTGATTGCACCTTTTACAAGGGCGTGATCGCAACAGAGTGCGGACCTGTGCCTTGCCTTAATGGCATTCGGGCAGTGCTCGACTGTACCTGCTGTGGAACATCGCTGACGCAAATCGTCAGGGGAATGACTATGGCCCACACTTTTCAACTGATTCGCCGCCGCCAACATCGGCCAGCCTTGCCGGGTTGCGTGCGATTGCCCCATTAAACGCGGCCTGCCGGTTCGCACTCGAGACTGATCATCATGAATGACGGCACAAGATTAAGGCCGCCTGCGTAACGCCCTGAAGGGTGAGCGCAGGCGGCGCAGGAGAAGCATCATGAAACTCACCCTGAAAGAATTTTTCGCAGGCTTTCTGCGTAACCGCCACATCGCCCGGCACTTCCGACGCCTCACATTGCTGGACAGCCTGACGAATACCACCGTCAGCCGAGAAGTGCCTCCGACGCTGGCCCAAACACTGGTGGCCGCCGCCAACAGCGACAGTGCGGTGTTGATCGACACGTTGGACACTCATACCGATGGTTTGAGTGAGGCCGAAGCTGACGCATTGCGCCAGCAGCATGGGTTTAACGAGGTCGAGCACGAACAACCCCTCAGTCGCTGGGTTCATCTGTGGCACTGCTACAAAAACCCCTTCAACTTGTTGCTGACGTTGCTGGCCGCCGTTTCACTGGCCACTGATGACGTTCAGGCGGCAGTCGTCATCGGCACGATGGTGGTGTTGTCCACTGTGTTGCGGTTCTGGCAAGAGGCCAAGTCAAACAAGGCTGCCGATGCCCTCAAGGCCATGGTGAGTAACACCGCGACGGTGATGCGGCGGGATTTCAGTGCCGATGCGGCACCGATTTTTGGCAAGTTTTATGGGGCTTCGCTGCGCATCAAGGGGGCGCAGCGCATTGAATTGCCGATCAAGCAATTGGTGCCGGGCGATCTGATCGTGCTGTCGGCGGGGGATATGATTCCAGCCGATTGCAGAGTGCTCAGCGCAAAAGATCTGTTCGTCAGTCAGGCCGCCATGACGGGTGAGTCGATGCCGGTTGAGAAATTTGCGCACCAGAGCAATCTTGAAGCCACCAGCCCACTGGAGTTGGACAATATTCTCTTTATGGGTACCAACGTGGTGTCCGGGGCTGCAACGGCGGTGGTGCTGACCACCGGTAACAGCACCTATTTCGGCGCGCTGGCACAGCGGGTGGGGGCGACTGATCGCGGGCCTACATCGTTCCAGACGGGGGTCAATAAAGTCAGCTGGCTGCTGATTCGCTTCATGTTTGTCATGGCGCCGCTGGTGTTGTTTATCAATGGTTTTACTAAGGGCGACTGGACTGAAGCTCTGCTGTTCGCCTTGTCGGTAGCGGTGGGGCTGACCCCGGAAATGCTACCGATGATTGTGACCTCGACGCTGGCCAAAGGGGCGGTGTTTCTGTCGCGCAAAAAGGTCATTGTCAAACGCCTGGACGCCATTCAAAACTTCGGTGCGATGGATGTGCTGTGCACTGACAAGACCGGCACGTTGACGCAGGACAAAATTTTTCTCGCCCGGCATGTGGACGTTTGGGGGCAAGAGTCTGACGACGTGCTGGAAATGGCCTATCTCAATAGTTACTACCAGACTGGCTTGAAGAATTTGCTGGACGTGGCGGTGCTGGAGCACGTTGAAGTCCATCGCCAATTGAATGTGGGGACGGCGTTCCAGAAGGTGGATGAAATCCCGTTTGACTTCACCCGTCGCCGCATGTCGGTGCTAGTAGCGCAGCACGATCAACCGCACCTGTTGATCTGCAAAGGCGCAGTCGAAGAAGTGTTGTCAGTGTGCACACACGTTCGTCATGGTGAGTCACAAGAAGTTCTGACCGACGAACTGCTGGCCCGTATTCGCCAAGTAACGGCGGCGTTCAATGAAGAAGGCTTGCGCGTTGTCGGCGTCGCTGCGCGGTCAATGGCGCCCGGGCGTGATACCTATAGCCTGGCGGATGAGCAAGAGTTGACGTTGATTGGTTATGTGGCGTTTCTGGATCCGCCAAAAGAAAGTACCGCGCCCGCGTTAAAGGCATTGGCCGAGCACGGTGTGGCGGTCAAGGTGTTGACGGGCGATAACGAGCTGGTGACTGCAAAAATCTGCCGCGAGGTGGGGTTGGAGCAGCAGGGTTTGTTAATGGGTAACGACATCGAGCGCATGAGTGATGCTGAGTTAGCGCGGGCTGTGGAAACCACCAACGTGTTCGCCAAACTGACGCCGACCCACAAGGAGCGCATTGTGCGGATGCTCAAAGCCAATGGCCATGTCGTCGGCTTTATGGGGGACGGGATCAACGATGCGCCGGCGTTACGTACGGCGGATATCGGGATTTCTGTCGACAGTGCGGTGGACATTGCCAAAGAGGCCGCGGATATCATCCTCCTGGAAAAAAGCCTGATGGTGCTGGAGGAGGGCGTGCTGGAAGGTCGCCGTACCTTTGCCAACATGCTCAAGTACATCAAAATGACCGCCAGTTCGAATTTCGGTAACGTCTTTTCGGTGTTAGTGGCCAGTGCATTTATTCCATTTTTGCCGATGCTGCCGATGCACCTGCTGGTTCAGAACTTGCTGTATGACGTGTCTCAAATCGCCATTCCGTTTGATAACGTCGATGAGGAAATGCTGAAAAAGCCGCAACGCTGGCAGCCGGCGGAGGTGGGGCGCTTTATGTTGTTCTTTGGACCGATCAGTTCGATCTTCGACATTTTGACGTTTGGCTTGATGTGGTATGTATTTCACGCCAATACACCGGAACACCAAACCTTGTTCCAGTCAGGCTGGTTTGTCGTGGGTTTGCTCACTCAGACGCTGATCGTGCATATGATCAGGACCCCTAAAGTTCCGTTTTTGCAAAGTCGTGCAGCCATGCCGTTGATGGTCATGACAGGCGTGATTATGGCTGTCGGTATCTTTCTGCCGATGGGGCCGCTGGCTTCTTACTTCAAATTGCAGGCATTGCCGCCGCTGTACTTTGTGTTTTTGCCCATGATTTTGTTGGCATACATGGCGCTGACCCAAGCCGTTAAAGGATTTTATATCCGCAAGTTTGGCTGGCAGTGACGAGTCTCTGCGTGTCGGCCGTAGAAGCCTGAGAAAGGCTCTTTGTTCCTGAATAAGCAGGTATTGCTCCCAATTCCTGCTTTTTTAGGAAATTCCCTACAGGTTCTGTAGACAATTCCCTTCTTGCGCGCAGCAGTCTAGTAGCGATTATTCGCGGCTAAATTTCACCGGGACTCCAGCAGGCTGCCATTGGTCGGTACGGGGTGTTAAAAGGTCGAATGTAGGAAATATCCTATAATTGCGTCGGCACTCCTGATAGATCTATTCACAGATTTTTGCTGGATTAACCTATTCAAAAAAACATGTCTACGCCTGGCGCGTTGTTGTTCAGGTTAATAGCAGGGGCTCAAATGTTTAATGTACTGATTGCTGACGACCATTCGCTTATTCGGTCTGCTGTGAAATTACTGCTGCAAAATCAAGGCTACAGGGTGGTGGCTGAAGCCGTTAACGGCATCGATACCATTCAATTGGCACGTCAGTTTGCACCTGACTTGATTGTGCTGGACATCACCATGCCGGGCCTGGATGGACTTGAGGTTATCGGGCGGCTCAAAGCGAGCGGAATCACCAGCCGAGTGTTGGTACTGACTTCTCAATCGCCGTTGTTTTATTCACAACGATGCATGAAAGCCGGCGCCGCAGGGTTTGTCACAAAGGGACAGGACCTGAGCGAGTTGATCAGATCCGTCAAATTGATCATGGATGGCTATACCTTCTTTCCCAATCTGGCCATCAGTTCAGTGCGTAACAGCGATATCACCTTGACTGACATGGAAATGATCGAGGGGTTGTCCGCGCGCGAGCTGAGTATTCTGCAACAGCTGGCCCGAGGCTCAAGTAATAAACAGATTGCGCAAGACATGACGTTGAGCAGCAAAACCATCAGCACCTATAAAGCCAGGTTGATCGAAAAGCTGAATATGAAGTCTGTGGTTTATTTGGCAGATTTTGCCAAACGTAACGACCTGATCTAATTGAACACCTTCGCACGGCAGGTGTTACTCGCGCTGTTGCTCTTGTTGGGGCAACAGAACGCATTCGCTGAATCAGGGGTGCAGCACCTGCAACTGTTGGGGCGCTCCACTGTTGAGGCCTATGGCGTGGTACTTGACCCGGCTGACAGGCAATGGCTAAGGCAAAAGGGGGCGTTGTATTTGGGTGTCTCCGCACCCGATTACGCACCGTTCGACATAACGGCCAACGAGCAGGATTTTGAAGGGTTGACCGCAGATTACGCGCGGCTCCTGTCAGAGATGTTACAGGTCAAAATAGAGGTCAGACGGTACGCTTCCAGACCCCTGGCAATGGATGCACTTAAGCGAGGCGAACTTGATTTACTCAGTAGCGCCAACGCTTTTGAGGCGCACGACCCCAAGCTCATACTCTCACTGGCCTATGCCGATGATTCGCCCACGTTAGTGACCCGCAGCAACAATCAAGAGCGGTTGCCGAGCGATCTGGCCGGCAAGCGTTTGGCAATGCTGGATCACTATTTACCCCCCCAAACAGTCAGCGCTTTTTATCCGAAAGCCACCTTGAAACTGTATTCCTCAACATTAAGTGCCATTGGCGCGGTCGCTTTTGGTCAGGCCGATGCCTATTTGGGGGATTTCATTAGTGCCAGTTACCTGATCAATAAGAATTATCTCAACAATGTGCAATTGGCTGACTTCTCACGTATTGACGTCAGCCATTTCTCATTTGCCTTGACGCGCACCAATGAGCGATTGCTGAGAATCGTCAATGAGGCGCTGGCGGCAATACCTCCCAGTGAGCGGATGACGATTGTTCGCCGCTGGAGTTCTGAAGGGCCGCAAGTCAATACCCATGCCCAGTTGAACCTTACAGCCGATGAGCGCCGTTGGATCGAAGCGCACCCGCGGCTGAACGTGGTCATTAATGATCAATATTTGCCCTTGTCTTTTTTTGACGAGCAAGGTGTTTTCAAGGGCGTCAGTGCCGATGTGCTGAATAAAATCAGCGCCCTCACAGGCCTCTCGTTAGATGCGGTGAAAGCCGCCACGGTTGAAGACATGATTAAACAGGTCGGCAGTTCAGAAGCCGATCTGGTCGGTGCCTTTACCCCCAGCACTTATCGTGAAAGCCACCTGCACTTTACCCGGCCTTATCTCACCACGCCCTTTGTGCTGGTCACACGCAAACACCCGGCCAGCTCGGCGACTCTGGATGACATGGACGGTCAACGACTGGTAGTGGTCAAAGGAAATGTGTTGCAAGCGTATATCCGCGAGCGCTATCCGCGTATTCAACTGTTGGAAGCAGATAATGCAGCCCAGGCCATGAGCATGGTGGGGCAGGGCGAAGCGGATGCCGCCGTCAATGCGCTGATCAGTGCGCGCTACATGATTTCCCGACGTTTTAGTGAGCAACTGCAGATCACCAGTACGGTCGGTACCCAGCCTGCTCAAATTGGTTTTGCCACCTCGCCCCATGCGCCCCAGTTGAATTCGATTCTGAATAAGGCGCTGCTGAGCATCACCCCAGAAGAAATGAGTGTGTTGACCAGCCGCTGGCGCGATGACACGCAGGAGCAGAGCTACTGGTTGCGCAACCGTAGTGCCATTCTTCAGGGCTTCGCCATTGCCGCAGCTTTGCTGCTGTTCGCCTTGGGATGGATTGCCTACTTGCGGCGCACGATTGCAAAGCGCCAGCAGTTGCTGGATCAATTACAAGTCGCCAAGCAAAGTGCCGATGAGGCCAACAGGGCTAAAACAACTTTTCTGGCGACCATGAGTCACGAAATCCGCACACCGATGAACGCAGTGATTGGCATGCTTGAGTTGGCGATGAAAAAAGCCGAGGAGGGTGTGGTAGATCGCTTTGCAATTGAAGTGGCATCGGGCTCAGCCCGTGAGCTGCTGGATTTGATTGGCGATATTTTAGACATTGCGCGCATTGAGTCCGGGCATTTGTCATTAAGCCCCAAGCGCGCCAATGTTCAGACGCTGGTGGAGTCTGTGGTACGGATGTTTGATGGGCTGGCACGTGAGAAGCGTCTGAGTCTGGAATGTGATCTGTCCTCGACCTTGACCGCGCCAGATGTATTGCTGGATCCCATGCGCTTTAAACAAATAGTTTCCAATTTATTAAGCAACGCCATCAAGTTCACCGACACGGGCGAGGTTCGCCTGACAGTGGTCATGACGTGCGCCCACGATGAACCGAGTGTGTCGATCTGCTTGCGCGTTGAAGACACCGGTATGGGCATTTCACAAGATGATCAACAACGTTTGTTCAGCCCGTTTGTTCAGGCCAGCAATAATACCCAGTCAGCACGAAGTGGTTCGGGGTTGGGGCTGGTGATCAGTCGTACCCTCTGCGAAATGATGGGCGGCAGGTTGACGCTAATTAGCGATCTGGGGCGCGGTACTCAGGTCGAGATCATGTTGGAGGTGCCGCGGCTTGCGCCTGAAGCGTCCAGCGAAGTTGAGGAACATAACCCATGGGCAAGTTCCCGTGCGCTGAACATTTTGGTGGTGGACGATTATCCGGCCAATCGCCTGTTACTGGCTCAGCAGTTAACGTACCTGGGGCATCGCGTGACTGATGCTGAAAATGGTGCGATGGGCTTGAGGAAATGGCGCGCAGATCAATTCGATGTAGTGATCACCGACTGCAATATGCCGGTCATGAATGGCTATGAGCTGGCACGGACCGTGCGCGCCGAAGAGCGCACGTCCGGCCTGAAACCGTCGCTGATTTTTGGTTTTACAGCCAACGCCCAACCTGAAGAAGCCGAACGCTGTCGCGAGGCGGGGATGGATCAGTGCTTGTTCAAGCCCATCAGTCTCAAGGATTTAAGCGTTTCTCTGGCGGGTGCGATGCCCGAGCACTCAGGTGAACAAACTGATGAAGCGTCCCTGCCAGGCCCTGCCAGTGACATTGACCTCACTTACCTCAAGCAGCTAAGTCAGGGAAATGATGCCGTTGTGAAAAACCTGATAGCGGAACTGGCTGCCAGTAACCGTCAAGACTTGAAGCGACTGATCGAGCTGTTCGTGAATGACGACTTCGAGGGGTTGATGACGTTTGCTCACAATGTAAAAGGCATGGCCGGCATGATTAGATCAAAAGCGCTGTTTAGCTGTTGTGAGAAGCTTGAGGCCGCTTGCAGGTTAGGGGACTTACCCCTGATTACAGCGAGTGTCGACTCATTGCACCTTTTTTTGGAGCAACTGGGGGAAGTACTGGAACATTACAATGAGGGCAGCGGGCTGCATCAGTGATGCTCAAGAACCTGTTTTGAGACAGGCCCTTGTTTGTCTCGCTTTGCTCGCGCTAATGTCTGGCGTTGTCACTAATGACCTGTGTGGTTGAGGAATACGTGCAATGTCCGAAGTCGTGATAGTGCAAGCAGACTATAAAAACCCGATTCATGCCCAAGCCCTCAGAGATGTTCTGAATCACTACGCCCAAGACCCGATGGGGGGTGGGGAGGCCTTGTCGCAAGAGGTGCTTGAGCGTTTGCCGGGTGAGTTGGCCAAGCGCCCGCATGCATTCAGCGTGTTGGCATTTGTTGGCGACAAAGCTGCAGGTCTGGTGAATTGTTTTGAAGGTTTTTCAACCTTTGCTGGCAAACCTCTGGTCAATGTACACGACGTGTCGGTGGTTAATACGTTTCGCGGCCTGGGGCTGAGTCATAAGATGCTGCTCAAGGTCGAGGACATTGCTCGCGAACGCGGATGCTGCAAGATCACTCTTGAGGTGCTCGAGGGCAACCCGGTCGCTCAAGGCTCATATCGCAAATTCGGCTTCAGTGAGGGGCAGCTCGACCCGGCACACGGGCGCATGTTGTTCTGGAACAAGTATTTATAGGGGTATCTCTGCTTGCGGTGTACAGCCTCGATGGCCTGCCCATCAGGCTGTACACCGCAAGCAGACATGGTTTCACTCTGGGTTTACAGCGTCCACTCCACACCCAGGCTCAGGCTTCGGGGATCGCCCCAGAAAACCCCGTTATAAAAACCTACATTTTCGTAGTACTTCTGATCCAGCAGATTCTTCACGTTCAGCGTGGCAGACACGTGTTTATCAAACACATAGCGGGCCATCAGATCGACGATCGTGTAGGACTTTTGGGTGATGTTTTGCAATGACCCATCCGGGTGGTAGGCACCTCGATAGATATCACTCTGCCAATTGACGGCTGCTCCTACCGTCATGCCCTTCCAATCATCGGATAGGCGATAAGTGCTGGATAATTTGACCATGTTTAACGGCGCTGTGGAGTTCATGCGCTGACCCTCGCCATCCCGTGAATGGGTGTAGGTGTACCCGGCCACCATGTTCAAGTCGCGCATGACTTCACCGGCCAGTTCGATTTCAAACCCGTTGACCTTGTTTCCCTTGCCCGCTGACTTGTAATACTCCTCGCCATTGGGCCCTCGAGGCACTGAGTCATCGATCACCGGCACGTTATCTTGTTTACTCCAGAACACTGCCGTTGAGAGGTTAAGGCGTTCTTGCAAAAAGCTGCCTTTAAGCCCTACTTCATAATTGCTGCCCACTACTGGCTCAAGGTATGAACCGCTCACGTCCTTGCGGGTTGTCGGCCTGAAGATGTCGGTGTAGCTGACATAGGCGGTGAGGTTGTCGGTGAAGTCATACAGCAAGCCCGCATAAGGTGTGAGGATGTGGTTCTGTGTTTGGGAAACATTTTTGTATTGGATGAGCGTTTGTTCATCATCCTGCCAATCGTTGCCGACGCTGGAGCTTTTCCAACTGCCATAACGGGTGCCGAGTACAGCGTGCCATTCGTCGGTGACGTTAAAGCGCGTGGCCAGATACCCCGACTTCTGCTTAATGATGTTGCGAACGCCTGCAAGGCCGGTATCAATATCTTGAAATGCCGGGATGGCGCCCAGGTCATTCCAGTCGGGGACGATGTCATAGCCTTCCGGATTTGTGCTTTTGAGCAGTGGCGACACATTGTCGTTTTTAGCTTCGCCATAACCCACCATCAGATCATGTTCGCGGCCGAACAGCGGGTAGCTTCCTGAAAGGTTGGCGTCAACCGCGGTCATGGTTTCGTCGCCCGTGAAATGGCTGCTGTTGCCATACATGCCAGTGCCATCAGCATTGGGGAATCCACCCCCGGCGTAGTACACCTTACCGCCAGCATCACTGGTGCGATGGGTATAAGCCGCTTTGAGGTGCCAGTCATGGAACAGTTGCTGTTCGAGTGTGGCGAAGGCGGTTTTGTCTTTCATTGGCCAGGAGCTCCAAGGTGCAACCCAATTGGTAGAGCGACTGAGATGGGCTTTTTCACCGGCCCCGTTCCAGTAGGGGAGGGTGCCCCAGGAGGAGCCTTGTACCTGTTTGTCTTGATAGTCGTAACCGACCGTGACGGTAGTGCTGTCTGTCAGGTCAGCTTCCAGCACGCCGTAAGCCACGCTGCGCTGTAACGCATAGCTGTCCCTGAACGACTTGCGGTCTCTGTAGGCCAGTACAGTGCGGCCTCGTAAACGCCCGTCAAATGCCAATGGCCCGCCCACATCGACATAGCTGTAGTAGTCGTCATAGCTGCCTGCGGACACCCCGGCCTTGGCGTGTGGTTCGAAGGTCGGACGTTTGCGGATCATGTTGATGGTGCCAGAGGGATCACCTGCGCCAGTAGTCAGCCCGGTGGCGCCGCGAATGACTTCAATACGGTCGTAGATGATGGTGTCAGCATCAGACTTCATAAAACTGAAGGTATTGAGCATGCCATCAATCTGGAAGTTGTTGATGGAATAGCCGCGTGATGAATAACTCACCCGATCCGAGTCATTGTGTTGAACCACAATACCCGTTGTATGACGCATGGCTTCGGTCAGGGTATTAAGGTCAAAGTCATTCATTTGCTGTCGGGTGACGACGGATATCGACTGCGGTGTCTCTCGAACGCTCAGGTTGAGTTTTGTCGCAGTACTGGTCGACCCGGGGGTGTAAGCGCCGGTACCTTCGGTGATTGCCCCCAGTTCTTCTGAACTGACGCTGGTGCTGGCAAGCTCTAGCGTTCCGGGGGGTTCAGTCTGTGGTTGAAGCGGGGCTTGAGCCAGAAGCTGCGAGCTAAAGGCACCCCCCAAAAGACCTAGCGCTAACGTGATGCTGCGGGCAATGGGCGCTGACATCTCTACCGACTCCTTGGTCAAGGGTTTGAAGTTATTGATAACTTCAAACGAACGACCAATGAGCTCTTTAGCTAAACAAGAATAATTCCTATTTCTGGGTATTTCTCCCGCAGCATGATTACACTGACGCGGTAGTGCAGCCTTACTGCTTGGCCACTTCGGCCGCAGCCGGGTGCTTAGGTTTGATCAAACTGAAGTCAATCAAGGCCTTTTGCGGACGCTGGTAAGGGTTACCAATCAATTGTGGCCGAGCGATAAATTGTTCGCTGACCAGACTCTTCTTGTCGTCCAGCTCATCTGCGCTCAGACCCGCCAGGTCAGTCCAGGTGTGAATGAATTGCGAGCTGCTGTAAGGGCGGCTCAGATCTTGGGCGAAGTTCCAGGCATGGTCTTCACGCCATTTGGGTGAAGCCCAGACCATAAACGGAATGGTATACATCGGCGCTGTGGGTTTTGATTCGTTACGACCCAACGTTTTATGACCCACCGAGTCAAAGACGTCTTCGCCGTGGTCGGACAGATACAGCAGAAAGCCATTCGGGTCGGTTTTTGCAAAGTCCTTGATCAGGCTTGATACAACAAAGTCGTTATACAAAACAGCGTTGTCGTAGCTGTTATAGGTAGGGACCTGATCATCGGTCAGCCCGGCGGGTACGCCTGTTCGATCGGTGAACCTGTCAAAGGTCGGCGGGTAGCGATACTGGTAGCTCATGTGAGTGCCGAGTAGGTGAATCACGATCAATTTACGTGGGGCGGAGTCGGCTAGAATCTTGTTAAACGGCTCAATCACGTCGCCATCGTACTGGCGTGCATTCTGGTTACGATTGTTGTTCAGGTAAACCTGTTCGTCTGCCTGTTCCGAGAACGTAGTGAGCATGGTGTTGCGCTTGGTCATGGTTTGCTGGTTGGTCACCCAGAAGGTTTTGTAGCCGGCCTGTTTCATGACACTGACCAGTGACGGGGTACTGAGGTAAAGGTCAGGATTGTCTTCGTCAGCAAAGGTGAGCACTTGCTGCAGCGCTTCGATGGTGTAGGGGCGCGGCGTTACAACGTTGTCGAAAATAGCCAGTTGGTCACGCAATTGGTCGAGATTGGGCGTGGTTTTGCGTGGGTAACCATAGAGGCTCATGCGCTGGCGGTTAGTGGACTCGCCAATGACCAGCACTAAAGTCGCGGGTTTGCCGACTTCGCTGTCCTTGAGATGGGTCAAGGGGGGGATTTTGCTGGCGCTGGCGAGCATGCCTTGCATGTTGTCCAGTTGTTCCAGATAACGGCGATAAGCGACGACCATCTGCCACGGCACTGCGGGTTCTACACGACTTTCAAAGCTTTCCATAGCGGCGGCCATAGTGTCGTGTCTGATTGATTGTTTAATGATCGGGTAACCGACGATTGCGACCAGTAGGGTGGTAGCAACCGCCCAGGCTTGCGGACGGGGCATATAGACCGGGCGCAGGCGGGTCCACAAAAAGATTGCAAAAGCGGTGTGCGCAAGAAATGCCAGCACCATCCACCACGCGAAGTACTGCGTCATGTACTCGCCCGCTTCAGAGACGTTCGATTCGAACATGATGAAGATGACGCTCTGCGAGAACTCTTGCTGATAAATGAAGAAGTAACCGAGGCTGGCCATGGAGCATGCCCACAGCACGACGCCAATAACGGCGGCCATCAGGCGTGTGTACTTGGGGAAGATCAGCATCGGGGCCAGCCAGATAGCACTCATGATGAATGCTTGGCGAAAACCTGAAAACCCTGATGTGCCTGTCAGTTGGATAAGCAGTTGGGTGATGCCGGAAAAATACCAGAAGAACAGAAACAGCCAGCCTAACCCGGCCCAATCGAAACCTTTCGCAGAGGTGTGACTGCGTTTGAACATCCCCATACAGCGCTCCAGCTGATAACAACTTGAATTGTTAATGCCGAATAGCCCGGCACAACACATGAGGGCCGCTTCGATCTTGAGCAGCCGCAACGTGTTTCAGTATTGCCAAAGCCATGTGAAAACTTTGTAGAGAGATGACGCCAAAGAGGAGCGGGCCGCACCTGGGCGCAGTCGATAAGGTCTTTAACGCAAAGGCGTAAAACCTGGCTGAGCGATGAGTAACTGCTGGCGCAGTTGTTCGACCTGAAGTTGCAGTTGCGCTCGCTCGTCTTTGAGCTGGCGCAGTTCGTCGCGGCGGATCGTGACATAAAGCGTTTGTGCAGGTCGTGCAGACAATACGGTGTTCATGATTCTCTAAGCCCTTGGTGTCTTCATCGAGTACCCGAACGACCCATTCAGGGTCGTGGATCACTGTCAGCGCTAATTCTGATTTCTTTTTCCTCAGAAGGGAACTTTTAAATTTTTTGCTGTCTCTGCACGTTCGTTCGTCTTTTGGACGCATTGAATCGCGAATCTGAGTGGCTGCTTGTGCGAAACTACGCACCATGCGCTAGGACTAATCCAAGCCGGGCACCTTAAGCAATGCTGCAGTAAGGTGCTGCACACCTATTTATTTGTCGTTGGGAGCAACAGTACATGCAGTTGGGAATTATTGGATTGGGCCGTATGGGCGGTAACATCGCGCGGCGTCTGATGCTCAATGGGCATACAACCGTGGTTTTTGACCGCAATACCGACTTCGTCAACACGCTGGAAAAGGAAGGCGCAACCGCTGTTGCCGACCTGCAGGCGATGGTCGACGGCCTGTCCAAACCGCGTGCAGTGTGGGTGATGCTACCTTCAGGTGCACCGACCGAAGACACCATTGAGGCGTTGAGCCAGATGCTCGACGCGGATGACATCATCATCGATGGCGGTAACACGTTTTACAAAGACGACATTCGTCGTGCTCAGTCGTTGTCTGCAAAAGGCATTCAGTACGTCGATGTAGGCACCTCCGGTGGCGTATGGGGCCTGGAACGCGGTTACTGCATGATGATCGGCGGTGACACTGAGGTGGTTAAACACCTGGACCCATTGTTCGCTGCGCTGGCGCCGGGCATGGGCGATATTCCGCGTACCAAAGACCGGACATCTGACGATGACCGCGCCGAGCGTGGCTACATCCATGCAGGGCCGGCAGGCGCAGGTCATTTCGTGAAAATGGTGCACAACGGTATCGAGTACGGCTTGATGCAGGCGTATGCCGAAGGCTTCAACCTGATGAAAATGAAGGGCGGTGAAAACCTGCCTGAAGATCAGCGCTTTGACCTCAACCTGGGTGATATCGCCGAGGTATGGCGTCGTGGCAGTGTCGTGTCCTCCTGGCTGCTCGATCTGACCGCCGATGCTCTGGCCACTGACGAAGCATTGGATGGCTACTCGGGTGCTGTAGCAGACAGCGGTGAAGGCCGTTGGACGATTGAAGCTGCGATGGAGCAATCGACACCGGTGCCTGTGCTGTCGCAAGCCTTGTTTGCCCGCTACAGTTCACGTCAGCAAAGCCTCTATGGCGACAAAATGCTGTCAGCTATGCGCTTTGGTTTCGGTGGCCACGTGGAGACGTCTAAAAAATGATTGATCAGTCCAGCAAGTCCGATCCCCTCCCTGCGCCCCCCACGACACTGTTTCTGTTCGGTGCGCACGGCGATTTGGTAAAGCGCCTGCTAATGCCAGCGCTGTACAACTTGAGTCGGGACGGTTTGCTGGACGAAGGTCTGCGCATTGTGGGCGTTGACCACAATGCAATCAGTGATGAAGGCTTCGCCAAAAAGCTGGAGGACTTCATTCGCAATGAAGCCTCCAGTAAAGTGGATCACCCTGAAGGCCAAGGTTTAAACCCCGAGTTATGGGCTTCGCTGGCGAAAAACATCAGCTATGTTCAGGGCGATTTTCTGGATGACAGCACTTATAAAGCGCTGGAACAGAAAATAAACGCCAGTGGCACCGGCAATGCGGTGTTTTACCTGGCCACTGCTCCGCGCTTTTTCAGTGAGGTCGTGCAGCGGCTTGGCGCCAGCGGATTGCTCAACGAAAACCCGAACGGGTTTCGCCGGGTAGTCATTGAAAAACCTTTTGGCTCGGATCTAGAGTCGGCTCAAGCATTGAACGCTTGCTTGCTGACCGTGATGAGCGAGAAGCAGATCTATCGAATTGACCATTATCTGGGCAAGGAAACAGTCCAGAACATCTTGGTCAGTCGCTTCTCCAACGGGCTTTTCGAAGCTTTCTGGAACAATCATTACATTGACCATGTGCAGATTACGGCGGCAGAAACCGTCGGTGTCGAGACACGTGGCAGTTTTTACGAGCATACCGGCGCTTTGCGCGACATGCTGCCCAACCATCTGTTTCAGTTACTGGCGATGGTGGCGATGGAGCCGCCAGCCGCCTTTGGCGCGGATGCGGTGCGCGGTGAAAAGGCCAAGGTGATTGGCGCCATTCGACCGTGGTCAAAAGAAGACGCGCTTAAAAACTCGGTGCGTGGGCAGTACACCGCGGG
Organism: Pseudomonas sp. 2024-210; assembly: GCF_045062345.1. Taxonomy (NCBI): domain Bacteria; kingdom Pseudomonadati; phylum Pseudomonadota; class Gammaproteobacteria; order Pseudomonadales; family Pseudomonadaceae; genus Pseudomonas; species Pseudomonas sp. 2024-210. The sequence goes on from NZ_JBJGEJ010000008.1 coordinate 226,860, forward strand.
TGAGTTGGGCGGCAAGCCGGTTGCGGGTTATCGCGAAGAAAATAACGTGGCTCCCGACAGTACGACCGAGACTTATGTTGCACTCAAGGTGATGATCGATAACTGGCGCTGGGTCGGTGTGCCGTTTTACCTGCGCACCGGCAAACGCATGAGTGCCCGCGATACCGAAATCGCCATTTGCTTCAAGCCCGCACCTTACGCGCAGTTTCGTGATACCGAAGTCGAACGAATAAAGCCCAACTACTTGCGTATCCAGATTCAACCCAACGAAGGGATGTGGTTTGACCTGCAAGCTAAACGCCCGGGTCCAGGTCTGAAGATGGCCGATATCGAACTGGGTTTTGCTTATAAGGACTTCTTTGAAGCGCAGCCGTCCACGGGTTACGAGACATTGATTTACGACTGCCTGACCGGTGATCAGACCTTGTTCCAGCGCGCTGACAACATCGAAAACGGTTGGCGCGGCGTTCAGCCTTTTCTGGATGCCTGGCGTGAACACACCGAAGTACACCCGTACAGGGCTGGCGAGGATGGCCCTCAGGCGGCCAAGGATCTGCTTGCCCGTGATGGCCGCGTGTGGCTGAAAATAGGATGAAAGACGTGAAGAAAGACGCTATCGAGTTGGTGTTGTGTGACATGGATGGCACGCTGCTTTTGCCTGACCACACGCTCAGCCCGCGAAATATTGAAGCAGTCAAATCACTTCAATCCGCCGGCATTTACTTCACGCTGGCGTCGGGACGACCTCCCAGGGCCATGCGCGAAATCATCAGTCAGTTAGACATTAAACTGCCCGTCGCGGGGTTCAATGGCGGATTGCTGGTCAACGCCCAAGGCGAGTATTTGCAATCCCATCATGTCCACCCGGATGCCGTACGTAAAACCCTGGATTTTCTGGCTGAGCACAAGGTAGAAGTCTGGCTGTTCGTGGATGACCAATGGCTGTTGCGTGACCCACACGGCGAAATGGTGGCACATGAGCAACAGGGGTTGGGCTATGCGCCGCAAGTAGTGGAGAGCTTCGAGCCCTATCTGCATCAGGTGCACAAGATTGTTGCAACCTGCAGTGATGCTCCGCTATTGATGGACCTTGATCAGCGTTTGCAGCCCTTGTTGGATGGGTTGGCAGTGGCCAGCCGCTCACAGGCGCGCTATCTCGATATCACTGCACTTGAAGCCAATAAGGGCAACGCACTGGTGACGCTTGCCAAGTTTTTGAACGTGCCGTTAGCGCACACGGCTGCGATTGGTGATGGTGGCAATGATCCTGCCATGTTTCAGCGTGCCGGACTTTCGATAGCTATGGGCCAGGCTCCTGCGGAGGTTCGGGCACAGGCGCATGTGGTGACCGGCAGTAACCTTGAGGATGGCGTTGCACAGGCCATCGCGCGTTTTATTCTCTAGTTTTGGCGTAATCGCGGCCTGCTTGAGCCCCGCAGTGCTTGTTATAGTCCGCGTTTAATTGACCGACTGCAGCACTCCCTAAAGGATTCAGGTTATGTCCGATTACCAGGCTTTCCAGGTTGAGTTGAAGGGCAATATTGCCCATGTACAGATCAATCGTCCTGAAAAGATCAATGCGATGAATGCGGCATTCTGGACCGAAATCGTTGAGATTTTTCAGTGGGTCGATGAGACTGACGCCGTGCGAGTGGTGGTGCTCAGCGGCGCGGGCAAACACTTTTCGGCTGGTATCGATCTGATGTTGCTGGCCTCTGTCGCCAATGAAATGGGCAAAGATGTGGGCCGTAACGCGCGCTTGCTGCGACGCAAGATCCTGCGTATGCAAGCGTCTTTTAACGCTGTTGATCGTTGCCAAAAGCCCGTACTGGCGGCTATTCAGGGGTATTGCCTGGGCGGTGCCATTGACTTGATCGCTTCCTGCGACATGCGGTATGCCGCTGAAGATGCCCAATTCTCGATCAAGGAAATTGACATGGGGATGGCGGCAGATGTCGGCACGCTGCAACGCCTGCCGCGAATTATTGGCGACGGAATAGTGCGTGAGCTGGCTTATACCGGGCGGATGGTCGCAGCGGATGAAGCCCGTGCCATAGGTCTGGTCAACCGGGTTTTCGCGGATAAACAGACTTTGCTGGACGGGGTTATGGCGATTGCACAAGACATTGCCGCAAAATCACCGATTGCTATCGCCGGCACCAAGCAGATGATCAGCTATATGCGCGATCACGGTGTTGACGATGGTCTGGAGTACGTGGCGACATGGAACGCGGCCATGCTCCAGTCCAGTGACCTGCGCTTGGCGATGACGGCGCACATGACCAAGCAAAAGCCCGAATTTCTGGATTAAAGTTTTTTCACCCACCAAGGATCCTTTAATGACACCGCGTTGGACCACGGCAGTACTGGATACGAAGCAACCTGGCGGCTTGGCAGTGGTGCGCGGCCCCGATGGTTTTTTGCTGGACGATAACGGGCCGCTGTTTTCTCGTGATTGGCTCAAGTGTCAGGCGTTGCCCGTATTGGCAGAGCACGGTATCGGGTATCTGGACGGCGAAGCTGTGTACCTGTTGGAGCTGGACAATCAGGCGCAAGTTGAGGGGTGTCGTTGGCAGGGTTTGCGGGCATTTATGCTTGAAGGTGACCACACCCTGTATAAGGTTTTGGGCTACGCAGCGCAGATTGGCACGTGGTCGCGTGAACACCGGTTCTGTGGCAGTTGCGGCGAGCCAATGACTCAGGTTCCACTGGAGCGTGCCATGTACTGCGCGGCATGCGACTTACGCAGTTATCCGCGAATTTCGCCCAGTATGATTGTGCTCATTACACGGGGCGATGAAGTATTACTGGCGCGCTCGCCACGCTTTGTGCCGGGCGTGTATAGCACCTTGGCGGGATTTGCCGAACCGGGCGAGTCTGCGGAGGAATGTCTTGTTCGCGAAGTGCGTGAGGAAGTGCAGTTGGAGGTCAAAAATATCCAGTATGTAGGCAGTCAGTGCTGGCCTTTCCCGCACTCAATGATGCTGGGGTTTCATGCTGAATATGCAGGCGGCGAAATCGTACCTCAAGTCGATGAGATAGAGGATGCACAATGGTTCAATGTGCATCACTTGCCGCCGTTGCCCGCGTCGCGCTCAATAGCTCGTTATCTCATCGACTTATATGTGGCGCGCCGCTTAGGCCATGCCGAACCAGTGCTGCCAGGCTAACCGCACGGTCAAACCCAATACGACGGTGATAAATACCGGACGAATGAATTTGGCGCCGCCACTGATCGCGCTGCGGGCGCCAAAAAAAGCGCCGACCATGACGGCAAAGCCCATGGTCAGGCCTATCACCCAGTCCACATGCCCCGCGATGACAAACACAGTCAGTGCTGCAATGTTGCTGACGAAGTTCATGCTGCGGGCGACTCCGCTGGCCTTCACCAGATCAATCGGGTACATCAGCATGCTGCTGACAGTCCAGAATGCCCCCGTTCCCGGGCCTGCCACGCCATCATAAAAGCCCAAGGTGAAGCCTTGAGGCAGTTGCCATTTCTTTTTGATTGGCGCGTCGTTATCGATCGGGGTTTTGGGTGTGCCTCCAAACAGCAGATACAGCCCACAGCCGAAGACAATCACTGGCAACATTTTATTGAGCCATTCGGCGGGCATGTAATGGGCGACAACCGCACCCATCAAAGCGCCTGCCAGCGTCCCGAAAATAGCCAGTTTCCACTCTCTAGGGTGGAACAGTTTGCGTCGGTAAAACGTCAGGCTGGCGGTGGCGGCACCGAACGTCGAGCTGAGCTTGTTAGTACCCAGTACCAGATGGGGCGGCAGGCCGGCAGTGAGCAGGGCGGGTGTGGTGAGCAAGCCTCCGCCTCCGGCAATGGCATCGATAAAACCGGCAACGAAAGCAACGGCGGCCAGAATGGCGAGGGTGGTCACATCTACGCTGAGTTCAAATGGCATGGTATCGGCTTAATTCGGCGGGACGTACAGCGCTGATGCGCAGGAAGGACGCATCTTACCGATAACTCAGAGCAGCGGCGATAGACCTTGTAACTCGTTTTACTATCTGCCGCTGTGGATGTGACCTAACTAAATAGCCGGACAGGCGAGCGTGTCGGCCCGTCGTGTATTCACTGAAAGCGCTCCAAGCTTGATCAGGCGTGTGCGTGTGACATTGCGGCTCAAGCCGAGCAGTTTTGCCGTGTGCACTTGATTGAAGTGGCAGAACTCATAGGCGGCACGCAGCAGGCTGTCCTCCACTGTTTCGTGGAGGGCGCCGGGCTCTTCTTCAAAGAGCTGGTGGAAGGCGCGTTGCAGTAAACGCTGAGTGGTATCCGGGCTATTGTTCGGCAATATTGCAGGCTCTGACCGTCTGCCGCGTGACTGCGACAAGCGCAGATCCTGCGCGGTGACAGTCGGATTGCGGCACAGAAGTAAACTGTGGTGTATGACGTTTTCCAGCTCACGGATATTGCCTTGCCAAGGGTGTTCCATGAGCACATCTTCGGCGCACAAGCTCAGCGTCTTGGGGCCATGCTGTAAACGTTGGCGATAAGTTTGGAGAAAGTGTCTGGCCAGCGGCAGGATATCCCCCGGCCGTTCACGCAATGGCCGTAACACCAAACTGACAACATTCAGTCGGTAATAGAGGTCTTCACGAAAGTGTCCCGCATCAATGGCCTGCTCCAGATTGACGTTGGTAGCGGCCAGCACACGCACATTGATCGGTGTGCTTTTGCGTGATCCCAATCTAACCACTTCTTGCTCTTGCAGGACGCGCAACAGTTTCACCTGAATGGGCAGGGGCAAGTCACCAATTTCATCCAAAAACAGCGTTCCGCCATCGGCCTCTTCAAACCATCCGGCTTTGGCTGCCAACGCCCCGGTAAATGCCCCTTTTTCATGGCCAAACAGCTCTGCTTCGACAAGCGATTCGGAGAAGGCGCCGCAGTTGACGGCTACAAATGGCTGCTGATTCCTGTTGCTCAGTTGGTGGATGTGTCGTGCAACCAGCTCTTTGCCGGTGCCAGTTTCTCCAATGATCAACACGCTCGCATCACTGGGGGCAATTTGCTGCAAATGGGTGAGTAATGCTTTCGAAGACGGGTCTTCGAACACTTGGGCGGTGGCCCTGATAGACGTTGCGAGGGCTGGCGTTGCAGGTAAAGTCAAAAGCTGCATTGACAGCTCCTTTTTGCAGAGGCTCTGCCCACAGAAGCAAAGCTGGAGACAGCTTTATAAAGTTATTTGGTTATTCCGTAAACTAACGTAATTCCATATTTATATATCCTTATGGTATATCGGACTTGCGCATGGGCGGGTAAAGGCGCTTTATAAGGAGGGATCATTTTAACGTTTGGAATTTCGGGATAATTCCTACGGTTTTTCTCAAGTCAGTCTCTTTATTCCTCTCGCTCAATCGGTTATTGCTAATGGCCGCTTCTAAAGTGGCTTCATTTCTCTGAAATCAAACACTGTCTGATTCCGGAACGCGCTCAGTAGGTTTGTAAAATGAACAAACGACCTCTTTATTTCGATTACGCCGCCACCACACCAGTGGACGCCCGTGTCATTCAGGTGATGGTTGAGTGTCTGGGTTTTGATGGCAATTTCGGTAACCCAGCCTCTGGCTCCCATGTGTTTGGCCAGCAGGCCCGTCACACGGTTGAGCAGGCTCGAGAGCAGGTGGCTGAACTGATTAACGCCCAGCCCGAGCACATTATCTGGACCTCGGGGGCCACAGAATCCAACAACCTGGCATTGAAAGGTGTCGCGCAAGCGAGCGGAAAAGTGCGCGGGCACATCATTACCAGTCAAATTGAGCACAAAGCCGTACTGGATACCGCGCGCTTCCTTGAGCAGTCCGGCTTTGACGTCACGTACCTGTTACCGGACAGCAATGGCCTTGTCAGTGCTCGTCAGGTCACTGAGGCCTTGCGTGAAGATACGCTGCTGGTGTCTCTGATGCTGGTCAATAACGAGTTGGGCACTGTTAATGACATTCCTGCCATCGGTCTGCGAGTGCGTGAACACGGTGCGCTATTCCATGTTGATGCCGCCCAGGGCGCAGGCAAGACCGCTATCGATCTGGAGGCGTGGGCGGTCGACTTGATGTCGTTTTCGGGCCACAAGGTTTACGGGCCTAAGGGTATTGGTGCTTTATATGTGGGGCCGCGAGCACAAGCTCGTTTGCAGGCGCAAATACATGGAGGCGGGCATGAGTTCGGCCTTCGCTCCGGTACGCTGGCGACACACCAGATTGCCGGCATGGGGGCCGCATTCGCGCTGGCCCGCGAGTCATTTACTGAAGAGCTGGCTCATATCAGCAGTTTGCGTGAGCGTTTGTTGGAGCAGTTAGCCGATATTCCGGGAGTGCGGTGTAACGGTTGCCCGACACACAGGATTGCGCACACCTTGAGCCTGACGTTCAGCGAGGGGCACTTCAATAGCTCAGCATTGAGTAGGGTTATGGCTTACTCGGCGACTTCTGCATGTAACTCGGCCAGCAAAGCACCGTCCCACGTGTTGCTTGCGCTAGGACTTGATGCTGAAAACGCTTCGCGGACCATTCGCTTGAGCTTGGGGCGTTTCACTCGCGAACAGGACATTGATGCCGCTGTTCAGGCCATCAAGACGGCGGTGGCTGCGCCTGCACCTTTTTGGGCGGTTGCTCAGTCCTGACGGCTGATCCATTATCCGGAACGAATAATAAATAGCCGTGTTGAGCAGGAGACAGTATGAGTTCCCAGTCGTTGAATCCGGGATTGGTGTTAGAGCGTTTAGCGCGTACTCGTGAGTTGATGAGCCGCCATGCAATTCAGGCGCTGCTAGTGCCGTCGGCTGACCCCCATCTTTCGGAATACTTGCCTGCTTATTGGCAGGGTCGGCAATGGTTGTCAGGTTTTTTTGGTTCAGTGGGTACATTAATTGTAACCCCGACCTTTGCCGGACTGTGGGCAGACAGTCGTTACTGGGAGCAAGCGACAAAAGAACTTGCCGGTAGCACCATTGAGCTGGTCAAGCTACAGCCGGGCCAGCCAGGGCCTCTGGAATGGCTGGCCGAGCAAGCACCTGAAGGCGCAGTCGTAGCGGTTGATGGTGCAGTGCTTGCTTTAGCTTCAGCACGAACCTTGGAAAGCAAGCTTAAGGAGCGCGGAGCATTGTTGCGAACCGACCTTGATCTGCTGAATGAGGTGTGGGAAGACCGACCTGCGCTGCCGGTCAAACCGGTCTATGAGCACTTGCCACCGCAGGCAACAATCGGCCGTGAAGATAAGCTGGCGCAACTACGCAAAACACTTGTTGAGCGTAAGGCTGATGCGCATTTTATCGCCACCCTCGATGACATCGCATGGTTGTTTAACCTGCGAGGTTCAGATGTTTCATTCAATCCGGTGTTTGTGTCGTTTGCATTGATTGAAGCAGATAAAGCCACGATCTTTGTGGACGGACGAAAAGTCAGCAGTGCTTTGCAGCAGCGCCTTGAGGTGCAGGGTGTGGTGCTGCGCGAATACAGTGAAGTAGGTGCCGCATTGGCAGCACTGCTTCCGGCTACTCGTCTATTGATAGATCCCGCACGCGTTACCTGCGGGCTATTGAGTCATCTGCACAGTGAAGTGACGCTGGTAGAGGGTTTGAATCCAACAACCTTGGCCAAGTCTCGAAAAAGTCTTGATGATGCGCAGCATATCCGTCACGCCATGGAGCAAGACGGCGCCGCGCTTTGTGAGTTTTTTGCCTGGCTGGAAAGCGCCCTTGGCCGTGAACGCATTACCGAATTGACTATTGATGAGCGACTGACTGCTGCCCGTGCGAAGCGACCGGGTTTTGTGTCTTTGAGTTTTAATACTATCGCTGCTTTTAATGCTAATGGCGCAATGCCTCACTATCACGCTACCGAGCAAGAGCATGCGGTGATTGAGGGAGACGGCCTGCTGCTTATCGACTCGGGTGGTCAATACCTGGGGGGTACAACCGATATCACACGTATGGTGCCTGTTGGCGTTCCTACGGCTGAGCAGAAGCGCGACTGCACAAGGGTACTCAAAGGCGTCATTGCTTTGTCCAGGGCTCACTTCCCCAAAGGTATTTTGTCGCCTTTGCTGGACTCAATCGCAAGAGCACCGATTTGGGCAGACAGCGTCGATTACGGGCACGGAACAGGGCATGGTGTCGGGTACTTTTTGAATGTGCATGAAGGGCCCCAGGTCATTGCCTATCAGGCTGCCCCTGCACCGCAAACAGCGATGCAAGTGGGGATGATCACTTCAATTGAGCCGGGAACCTATCGTCCAGGGCGCTGGGGAGTGCGAATCGAAAATCTGGTGTTGAACCGTGAGGCGGATACGTCAGAGTTTGGGGCTTTTCTGCGGTTTGAAACCCTGACGCTGTGCCCGATCGATACGCGCTGTCTCGAGCCGTCGCAGCTTGCAGTTGAAGAGCTGAAGTGGCTGGATACTTACCACGCTCAAGTGCGTGAGCGTTTGAGCCCTTTGCTTGAGGGCGCTGCTCTTCAATGGCTGCGGGCCAGAACCGAACCACTTTTAACCCTGGAATGATGCTGCACTGCCGCGCATAAGTCAGGTCAATGGCGCGGCAGTTCTTTTGAGTCCACTACTTACAAAGAACGATCATGCTCCGGCTGGTATAACCGGCCGGGTTCAAACCAAAAGGATAGTCCCCCGGTTCTTCGGAGCTGTCGCCAGATTTGGCAATGACCCGGTAGCCTTTTTTGCCGCATGACTTTTCGGCTTCGGCGTAGCATTTATTCCACGATGAGGACAATCCAGAGCAATTGATATGCAGGCCTCGTTTACCGTGCTTAACGGAAGTTTCGGAGGTTGCAGCACAGCCGGTGAAAACAAGTACGGCTAAAGCTATCAAAATTTGTTTCATTTCTGTCCTTAAGCGTATGCGCCGGATTCTTGGGTATCGACCATCCATCCATGGTTTTGGGTGAATGTCCTTATGCCGTTCCTGAGCTCTCTCATGTGCAACTCTTATAACGCACCAACATCGCTTAAATGAGAGTTAATTGCCAGAACTGTGTCAAATAGATGGCGAGCTGTCAGTAACGACAGGTTTTGAATGATTGCGCATCGACAAGGTCGCGCCGACCGAAGCCATGATGATGCAAGAAATAGCTATCCATTGCGTGAACGTTAAAACTTCATGCAAAAACAAAAGACCTGAAAGTGCACCAAAAGCCGGCTCGATACTCATCAGGGTGCCGAACGTACGTGCAGGCATGCGTGTGAGAGCGATCATTTCGAGCGTGTAAGGCAGGGCGGTGGACAATACGGCTACAGCAATAGCTATGGGAATCAAGGCTGGGGTTAATAGAGCAGCGCCCGCGTGAGCAATTCCGATAGGGGCGATAAAAAGAGCAGCAATCATTACGCCTAAAGCGGCAGTTTGAACCCCGTTATCAGCGCCTGCCTTCTGTCCATAGAGGATGTAAAAAGCCCAGCACACGCCTGCCCCTAAGGCATATCCCGCACCGATCAGGTCAATGCCGTGACTGCTTGCGCCCATCGGGATAAGCAGCAAAAGTCCAGTGATTGCCAAACCGATCCAAAGGAAGTCGATAGGTCTACGGGATGCGTAAATAGCCACTGCTAAAGGGCCAGTGAATTCCAAGGCTACGGCAATGCCAAGTGGAACGGTGCGCAGTGACATATAGAAGAGAAAATTCATCCCCCCCAAAGCAATCCCGTAAACGATAACGGTCTTAAGTGACTGAGCTGTGAGCCTGGCTCTCCAGGGCCGCAGTATCATCAGCATGATGACGCTGGCAAAAAGCAGCCGCAGTGTCGTTGTGCCTTGTGCTCCGATAATGGGGAACATGCTTTTTGCAAGTGATGCCCCTGATTGTATGGAGGCCATGGCAATGAGAAGTAAGCCAACAGGCAGTAGGGAAGAGGCAAGACTTTGCTGCTGTGGTTGCTTTGTCATTACGCAGGGTGCCTAAACGATAGGGGGCTTGAAGCAGGCCATCATGCTTAACTTGGCAAGTGTGTGCAATATACTGCGCAACAAATGTAATTCCTCTATATAAAGCAGGTCTTTTACTCACAGTTTTGATTAATGCTTGACCCGGATTTTTAACGGCCTATAATTCGCCCCACTTCCGGCGTAGTCGAAACGGAAAACTCCTTGATATTCAATGAGTTGTACGGTTTTCGGCGGTGTCAGCTTCAAGTCATCGAAGCAGGAAATGAGGTGTTGACAGCAGCGTGTAACGCTGTAGAATTCGCCTCCCGC